>CAJUAM010000019.1 GCA_910584615.1 uncultured Dorea sp. | reverse complement strand
CTTCTCCTGCCCGATATAATCCTCAAGCATCTGCGGCCGGAGATGGTTCTCTATCTTAACATCTTCTTCGAGATTTTCCGTTGTTATAATTCTTCTGCCCATAGTTATCCCTTACTTCTCCCATTAAAGCAAAATCTTAAGCGCCGCCTTAAGCACACTCTCTACATCGGTTCCTTCTTCTATCGGAATCTGCTTTATCGCCCTTAAAGCTTCGGTACTTCCATACCCTAATGCAACCAGAGCCTGAACCGCTTCACTCTGTACATTGTCCGCGCCCGCGGCTGCCTTTCCTGAGACTGCCGCCTCTGAAACTTGATGATCAAGCACATCCTCGATCTTTAACTTGTCCCTGAGTTCAAGAATCAGCTTTTCCGCTGTCTTTTTCCCGATTCCCGGCGCCGCCGATATAGCTTTCACATCGCCCGCAAGCACTGCAAAACGCAGATCATCCGGCGGCAATACCGACAAAATCGCCTGTCCTCCCTTTGGTCCGATTCCATTCACACCGATCAGAAGACGGAAGATCATAAGGTCGTCTCTTGTAAGAAACCCAAAAAGCTGCATGGCATCTTCCTTCACATTCAGATAAGTATGTATCTTCACTTCCGAACCCGCCTGAGGTAAAAGGCTCATAGCCTGTACTGACATGAATATCCCATAGCCTACCCCATTCACATCCACGATCACTCTGTCTTCTTCCACAGATACAAGCTTTCCTCTTATAAACTGAATCATATTTCCTCCCAAAATCCTATTTAAAAGTATTAACTGCCTATCCTCCAGTGCAGAAGCCGCCTTAGCATCTCCTGTGCCAGTATCCCTATCACACAGCCTGTAATAAGCCCCGCAGTCAAAAGCACAGGCACATAATAAGCCACCTGGAATGTCTCTACTACAAGCATGGCCACGATCAGCTGGCCGATATTGTGGGATACGCCGCCTGCAATACTCACTCCGATAACACTAAAACCTCCCGCCTTCTTTAACATCGCCATCACAAAAAGGCTAAGGAGCGCGCCTGCCAGACTATAGATGATGCTAAAATAATTTCCGAATAAAAATCCTGCCAGAAGTACCCGGACCACAGACAACATACAGGCATCTTTAAGCGCTGTCTTATAAAGCACTATTACAATAATAAGATTGGCAAGACCAAGCTTCACCCCTGGTATGCCAAAAGATATGGGGATCAGTGTCTCAACATAGCTGAAAATTAATGCCAACGCTGTAAATATGCCAAAATACGCAACCCTGTCCTTCACCCGGCTCCTCCTTTTTTATCTTTTGGTCTTCTTTCAGATATGTCCATTCCGCCCTTCCTCTACTGCGCAACCGCGTCAAATTCGCTGTTCTCACTGCTGTCAACCGTTACCACTACTTTATTGGGAAGGCAGATGATACTCTCCCCATTCTTGGATATCGCTTTTTGATTCACACAGAGCTTATCCGGACAATCTGCTCCCGTCACATCCGCAGTACCGTTCCTGATCTCTAAAATATTCGTCCCGTCATTGATCTCAATGACCCGATCCTTGGCAAGACTGTATACTCCCTCTATCTTACCTTCCACTTTAACCGTTACGCAGCCCGCGCCTTTTCCCCCGATAAACTCATGCAGCAAAAGAGCAAGTCCTGCCACAAATATGATAATAGCGATCAATACCCAGTCCTTCCTCTGCAGATCAATCTTCTCTTTTAAATTAAACTTTTTTAACTCAAGCTTCATATTCACACGCCCTCTCTGATTACAAAACATATTCTACCACAATAAATCCCCCTTCGCAACCACATGTTCGATTGCATATCTTCTTTTTCATTGCTATAATATGATGCTAGGGTAAAAAGGTCATATAAATGACTTTAGGATCGCGGCAGTATAAAATGCGAAACAATCTGCGGCAGCATGAGGTCAGGATCCTTATGGCCTTAATATCATAATATATTAGTTCAAGGAGTGTTCTATGAAGATAAAAAAACTGACTGCGCTCATATCCGCCGCGGCTTTGCTCATAAGCGGATGCTCTGGTATCACCGATAAAAAAGATCTGACATACACAGACACACTGTTTGACACAGTCATCAGTATAAAGATACTTGATCCGGTAGATAAAAGTGTGATAAAGGGCTGTGAAAAACTCTGTAAAGAATACGACGCAAAGTTTTCCAAGTCCAATGAAGACAGTGAGATCTCAAAGATCAATAACGCAAAGGGCCAATTTGTAGAAGTGTCAGACGATACGATAACTTTGCTTGAAAAAGGCATTTACTACGGCGACATGTCCAAAGGGCTGTTTGACATTACGATCGGCTCTGTATCAAAACTGTGGGATTTTCACGCAGAAAAGCCGTCCGTCCCCTCCAAAAAAAAGATCAATTCCGGAAGAAAACATGTAAACTACCGCAACATCATGATCGTGGACAATAAAGTAAAGCTCACAGACCGCAAAGCCTCGCTGGATGTAGGCGCCATCGCCAAAGGATATATCGCAGACCGATTAAAAGATTATCTCGTATCGAAGAACGTAAAGCATGCCATCATCAATCTGGGCGGGAATGTACTGGTTCTCGGCACCAAAACCGACGGCTCTGAATACAACATTGGAATCCAGCGCCCTTTTGATGAGAGCGGCAAGCCCATCACTTCCATTAAAGTGGCCGACAAATCTGTCGTCACTACTGGCACTTACCAACGTTATTTTGAAAAAAAAGGAAAGCTCTATCATCATATTTTAAGCCCTAATACCGGACGTCCCTGCAAGAATTCTTTGTCCAGCGTAACGATCATCACTGACTCGTCACTGACCGCCGACGCCATGAGTACCACTTGTTTCCTGCTTGGATTCGAAGAAGGTATGAAGCTTGTAAACCTTTTGGACAACGTGGACGCCATCTTTATCACAGATGACAACGAAATCCACTATTCCGACAATTTTCTTAAAAAAAATCAATAATCCGCTCCAGACTGACATCCACCGCTAAAAAAGGAACTATGCCGCGACAAGCAAAGTTCCTTTTATTTTCAATTCAATTGTATCCTTAATACAAAAAACTCTGTCCGCTGCTTATGATTGCTGCTCCGAACACAACCGCTATGACCAGATAAAGCACAAACACAACTGCCATAATGATCAGCTGGGCACGGCAGAAATTCCGTCGGTTAATATTACCTGTGCTGCTGAACGCCCATACAATGTACAAGATAAGTCCGGCACACGGAATCATAGCCGCAAGGATCGTAAGCAGCCAGTCCCCCATGGACATAGGACTTGTATCCATATTCTGATAGCTGTTCTGGTTGTAACCCATATTATTGCCAATATTATAATCAACATTATCCTGATACTGCGAATAATTGTCTGTACTGCTCTGATACTGGTAATTGCCGCTCTGTGTATTCTGATATTGATAGCTGCTGTGCCCGCTCTGGTTCGGGGTATTCTGCTGATATCCCGCATAGGAATCTGAATTGCCGGTCTGGGTATACTGATACACACCGGTATTTTCTGCAGTGTCTTCTTCCTTTACATCTGCGTTCGGATCTGTATATACCGGCTTTGAAGATGTCTGTTCTTTTTCATCTGGTGTATTGTCAAAATTATTCTCCATTCTTATGTCCTCCTTGAAAATCTGTCAATATTTTATCACAATTCTTCCCGAATTGCAATGTAGTGCGTCGTATGAAAAATATCTAAAAAACACTTTACACCTATTACCACCGGAAAATTGCCGCCAGGAAATTACGGTGATAATACGTCATCGGCGGCACATCCGGGAACAGATTCAGCATCCTCCACACATAAAAGAGCACCATCCCGACGATCACAGCTATGGCACACCATTTAGATATCTTCATCCTGCGGCTTCTGTATACATAACGCTCTATTCCAAAGACAACTGCAAGCACGATCACGGCAAATATAAATGGATGAGTATTCCACGCTCCTAATAGATCGAACTTAAGCACCCGGAAACCTGCCCTCGTAAGTCCGCAGGCCGGACAGGGGAATCCTGTAAAAAGCACCATAGGACAGAGGCTGCGCAAAAACTTTTTAAGAAATACAAAATAGGCGACTACTAAAATAATCGCCCATTTTGCTGATATCACATCTTTGTAAAATAATTGTAACCCTTCGGTAATTCTTCGTCTCAAGCTGCACTCCATAAATAACCCGTTCTCCTAAAGGATAATCTTCTTCGGGCACTTCTCTGCGCACGCACCGCAGTTCGTACATTTCTCCGGATCGATATACGCGATATTGTCTGTCACTTTCACAGCCTCAAACTTACACATTCTCTCACACATCTTACATCCGATACAGCCGACAGAGCAAGCCTTCATCACATCTTTGCCCTTATCCTTAGAACTGCACTGTACCAAATGCTTCTGATCATACGGCACAAGCTCGATCAAATGCTTCGGACATACAGCAACACACTTTCCGCACGCCTTACAAGCCTCTTTATCTACAACTGCGATGCCGTCCACAATGTGGATCGCGTCAAACGGACACGCCTTTACACAAGTTCCTTCCCCAAGACATCCATAATTACAGGATTTAGGTCCGCCGCTTTGCATCATGTTCACCATGATACAGTCGCCGAGACCATGATATTCATAATCCTGCTTTGTCTTTTCGCAAGTTCCGGCACATTTCACAAAAGCAGTCTTTCTTACCTGCTCTCCTGCCTCCTGTCCCATGATCTTCCCAATCTCAGCCGCAACAGGAGCGCCTCCCACCGGACAAGCTCCAATCTCAGCCTCTCCTTTTACAATCGCTGCCGCAAGACCGGAACATCCTGCATACCCGCAGCCGCCGCAATTGTTTCCCGGAAGAACGCCTGTGATCGCCTCTTCTCTCTCATCTACTTCCACCGCAAATTTCGTGCCGGCAAATCCGAGGAACACGCCAATGAATAAGCCGGTTCCGCCTACAACCAAAGCGGCAATTAAAATACCTGTTACACTCATCGTTTATGCTCCTTCCTATATAAGTCCTGAAAATCCAAAGAACGCGATCGCCATAAGAGCTGCCGTAATCAGCACGATCGGCGTCCCCTGAAAGGACTCTGAAATATCATTGTACTCCATCTTCTCACGGATACCTGCCAAAATCACAATAGCGATCAGGAATCCGACAGATGTTCCAAGACCATTGACTACTCCTGTAAGAATCGTATATTCTTTCTGTACATTTGTAAGCGCAACACCAAGCACCGCACAGTTCGTCGTGATCAAAGGAAGGTATACTCCCAGTGACTGATAAAGCGCCGGCATGGATTTTTTCAGGAACATCTCTACAAACTGCACCAGACAGGCAATAACAAGGATAAAGACGATTGTCTGTAAATAGACAAGTTTCCCGCCCAAAATTGCTTTATTCGCAAGAACAAACTTATACACCACACCTGATACAAAGGATGCAATCGTAATAACAAATACTACTGCGCCGCCCATACCGGCAGCAGTCTCAACCTTCTTGGAAACTCCAAGGAAAGGACAGATTCCGAGGAACTGGCTGAGTACAACGTTATTCACAAGTGCAGAGCCAATTGCTATGATCAATAATTCTCCCATCTATGTACTCCTCCTATTCTTTCTCATTCCCTGCAGGGAATATCTTGCCGCCGCAGGCACTGTTCGTACAAGACGCGCAGCCCTCGCCGCATCCGGCAGTCTCTGTGACCTTTTTGCCCTTCTTCTTCGCATTGTTCTTCACTTTATTCTGGAGAGCCGTAAGTCCTGCAAGCACAAGAAATGCTCCCGGCGCAAGGATAAAGATCGTCACCGGAACATACCCTGCCTGACCAGTAGAGGCATCTGCCAATGGAAGAAGCTGAAATCCGAAGACCTTTCCAGATCCGATCACTTCACGTACGATACCGATCGCTGTAAGCCCTACCGTAAATCCAAGCCCCATGCCGATCCCGTCAAATACAGACGGCAGCGGCGGATTTTTAGAAGCGTAGCTCTCCGCACGTCCCAGAATGATACAGTTAACAACGATCAGCGGAATATAAATTCCGAGAGACGCATAGAGACTCGGCACAAAGCCTTCCATCAAAAATTCCACCATAGTTACAAAAGAAGCCACAACTACGATAAACGCCGGAATACGAAGGGAATCCGGAATCACTTTACGCAGCAGGGAAATCATAAGATTTGACAGCACAAGTACGGCTGTCGTCGAAAGTCCCATACCAAGGCCGTTGATGGCAGATGTCGTTACCGCTAAAGTAGGACACATACCAAGCATCAGCACGAAGGTAGGATTTTCTTTAATAATACCGTTATACAAACGTTCTGTATATTGATTCATCTTCACTACCTCCTAAAACGCATTCTGGAAATAACCAAGTGCCGCGTTCACAGCTCCGGTCATCGCCCGTGATGTAATGGTTGCTCCGCTCAAAGCATCGATAGGCTCTCCGTCTCCTCCGTCTTTGGACACGTAAAACTTCTCTGCCTGTTTTCCCTGGTACTGCTCATAAAAGGCCGGCTCTGTAGCCTTCATTCCAAGGCCAGCTGTTTCACTGATAGAAAGGATAGAAACACCGTTCACCGTACCGTCAGCTTTAATCCCGACTGTAACCTGGATGTCGCCGCCGTAACCTTCCTTATCTGTCGTCGTAACGACATACCCATCTTCTCCAACCTTACATACTTCATCAATCGTTGCATTCACGCCAAGAGTCCCTATCACTTCCGACGCGACTTTTGTATCAACATCAATCTGTTCGAAAGAATCAAGATCCGCTTCCGGAAATACTGCCTGCCATGCTTCTTTCTTCGCAGCATCCTGTGCCTGCGCGATCGGATCTTTCGTGATCTCATACACAAAGCCAAGCGCCAGTCCGGCAATAAGCGTGATGATCGTAAGAACCATTGTATTTTTCATTGTTTTATTCATTATTTCTCTCCTCCTTTACCAAATGGTTTTGGAAGAGTAACCTTCTCGATCAGCGGAACTAAAAGGTTACTGATAATAATCGCATAGGACACACCTTCTGCCGAACCCCCAAAAAGCCTGAACAGTCCGGTCAGGATACCAAGAAGCGCCCCGTACACATACTGCCCCTTCTTTGTGATCGGTGAAGTTACATAATCAGTTGCCATGAACCATGCTCCGAGCATCAGACCGCCTCCGCAAAGATGGGATGTAATATACTGAGGATCAAAAAGGCCGACATCTGATTTTGTAAACTGGCCGAAGATACCCACAAAAACTGCAAATGTAACAATATAAGTTCCTGGTATGCGAAGGTCTATGATCCCCATCAGAATCAGGAAGATCGCTCCGATTATGACAGCGATAACGCTTGTCTCGCCGATCGTTCCAGGAATACGCCCGATCAGCATATTCATAGAGTCAACTGCCTGCCCGTCTTTGAGCATGGCAAGAGGAGTCGGACCTGATACTCCGTCATAGATAAATGTAGTCATCTGTCCTGTAAATGAAATCAGGAGAAAACATCTCGCTCCAAGAGCCGGATTCATAAAGTTCTGTCCTAAACCTCCGAAAAGCTGCTTTACAACCAAGATACCAAATACACTTCCAAGCGCTCCCATCCAGTATGGGGCTGTGGGCGGCATATTAAGCCCTAAAAGCAGTCCTGTAACAACTGCGCTGAAATCATTTACCGTAA
This sequence comes from uncultured Dorea sp., assembly GCA_910584615.1. Classification (GTDB taxonomy): domain Bacteria; phylum Bacillota; class Clostridia; order Lachnospirales; family Lachnospiraceae; genus MD308. Next base: position 56,614 of record CAJUAM010000019.1, on the reverse strand, counting down.
TCTTTTTGTGCATTAATTTCTCATATATGTACTCTGTAAGAACGGCAGCCAGAGTTGTTGTAATCAACATCCCCAGAGCCGGCAGTCCAAAGTTCCATACGCCGAATGCCGCCGACGGCAAAAGAGCGATGGTAACCATAAGCATGATATTGCTTGAGGTAACTTTGGAACGTATATGTGGTGAAGATGACATCTTCAATTTGTTCTCACTCACGTTAATTCACCTCTTCCTCTCTTTACTTATTTCTTCCTTCGATTGGCAAGCGCAATCTTCCTCATAGATCCGATCGCCTGCTTAAGCTGCCGCTTCGCCGGACATACAAAACTGCAGGAGCCGCACTCCATACACTCTAAGCCCTCATGGGCAGTAAATTTTGCTTCATCATGATGCTCTGCATAATCCGCAAGCCTGGACGGGATCAGCCGGCTCGGACAAGCGTCAACACAGCGTCCGCAGTTGATACATGCCGTAGGCTCATTAGCCGCAACCTCATCCTTTGTAAGACAAAGAATAGAAGAAGATGTCTTTGTAACCGGAACATCAAGCGTATACATGGAAAATCCCATCATAGGGCCTCCGGATATCATCTTCTCAGGTTCTGATTTAAAGCCTCCCGCAGCTTCTACGATCTCTGCCTGATTCATGCCGAAAGGCACAAGGAAATTCCCCGGAGCTGAAACTGCATCACCGCTCACTGTAACAACACGTTCAATAGAAGGTTTCCCTTCTGCCACCGCACGATAGATATTGATCATAGTCTCAACGTTATCTACCACGCAGCCTGCATCTGCCGGAAGCATGGCGGAATTGATCGCCCTGCCTGTAGTCGCGTATATAAGCTGTCGCTCACCGCCCTGAGGGTACTTCGTCTTAAGCGCCATGACCTCCATACGGGGCTCATCTTTTGTAAGGTCTCTCAATTTGGCAATACAATCCGGTTTATTATCCTCTACGCCGAATATCCCCTTCGCGTTATCAAAAAGCTTCAGTACGATCTTCATACCGCCTACAAGCTTTTCCGGAGTTTCAATCATACGTCTATAGTCAGCCGTTATATATGGCTCACATTCTGCACAGTTAGCAATAATATATTCAATCTTATCCGGCTCTTTAGGAGAAAGCTTAACTTTTGTCGGGAAACCTGCGCCGCCCATTCCTACAACGCCTGCTTCACCGATCGCGCCAAGAATCTCTTCCTTAGTCAGCTCATCAAGGGGCTTCACTTCCTTGTACTCGACTTCCTCGTACTCTCCGTCATTCTCCACCACGATACTGTTCACTGTAGCGCCTGTGGGATTCATATGCGGTTCAATCGCCTTCACGGTCCCGGATACAGAAGCATAAACCGGCGCAGACACAAACCCTCCGGCTTCTGCGATCTTCTGACCCTTAAGTACACGTTCGCCTACTTCTACGATCGGACTTGCAGGCGCACCGATATGCTGGGAAACCAGATAAACCAGATTACCCTTTGGTTTCAATTCGACAATCGCCTTATCTTTCGCCAGGCTCTTGCCGTCATCCGGGTGGATACCACCCTTAAACGTTAACAATGCCATCCCTTTGTTCCTTCCTTCCTTTAATAAACTCTTAATATACTATACAAGAAAATGCCTCTTTTTTCTAGATAAAGGCAGACAATTTTTTGTATATTTCCGCAAACATCTTGTTGAAATTTTAACACATAAAAGATAGAGACCGCTCAGGTCTCTATCGATGAATCTTACATACTAAACTGGCATCCGTATTATTCTTCTGCCGCTTCAACATCTTCCACACTTTCTGCCTCAGCCGGCTCTGCGGCCTCTAAGACTTTCATACTTAAGCTGATCTTTCTGTCAGCCTCATTCAGGTCTACAATCTTAGCAGTGATAGCCTGACCTACAGACAATACATCTGACGGCTTATCAACGTGTGCTCTGGAAATCTGGGAAACATGGAGCAGAGCGTCCACACCCGGAGCCAACTCTACAAACGCGCCAAAATCAGTCATCCTTGCCACTTTGCCTTCTACTACATTTCCCACCGCGTAATTCTCAGATGCATTCGCCCACGGATTCGTCTCTGGGAACTTAAGGCTTAACGCAACCTTTGTCTCATTGATATCCTTGATCAGAACCTTCAGGTTCTCTCCTACTTTAAATACTTTTTTAGGATTCTCAACACGTCCCCATGACATCTCAGAGATATGGAGAAGTCCGTCCACACCGCCAAGATCCACAAAAGCGCCAAAATCCGTTACATTCTTAACCGTTCCTTCTATACTGTCTCCAATCTGAAGCTTCTCGAATAACTCTTTCTGCTTCTGTGCCCTGTCAGCCACAAGAATCTGTCTTCTGTCGCCGATGATACGGTTTCTTCTCGGATTGAATTCACTGATCACAAACTCAATCTCCTGATCCTGATATTTGCTCAGGTCCTTTTCATAACTGTCTGAAACAAGGCTTGCAGGTATAAATACTCTGGCCTCATCGATCACTACGCTTAAGCCGCCGCCAAGGATCTGGGCAACCGGCGCTCTCAGTACTTCATGATTTTCATAAGCCTCTTTAAGCCTCTCATTTCCCTTTTCTGCTACAAGCCTCTTATAAGTTAACAGCACCTGACCTTCTCCGTCATTCACCTTTAAGACTTTCACAGTTAATGGATCCCCAACGGAAACCATAGTTGTAAGATCCGCGCCTGCATCATTGGTGTATTCGCTTCTCATGATGATACCGTCTGCCTTGTAACCTATATTCAAGATGATTTCATCCGGTTTAACATCGATGACAGTACCATCTACAACCTCTCCGTTTCTAATGGTCTTAAAAGATTCGTCTAACATTTGTTCAAAAGTTAATTCTGACATAATTTTGAACCTCCTCAATTATTTTGTTGGGCGTGGATGCCCCTGCTGTAATACCTACTGATTCCACGGACCTTAATTGATTCACATTCAAATCGCCAAGTGTCTGTATGTAGTACGTATTCTCACATGCATTGCTGCATATTTCAAATAACTTCTGGGTATTGGAACTTTTCTTATCTCCTATGACAATCATAGCCCCTGCCCTTGAAGCAATGCCGCTGGCTTCCTCCTGCCGCTCTTTCGTGGCATTACAAATCGTATTTAAAACAATTATATCATAACCCTTTTTTGTGATAATTTCAACTAATTCTTGAAATTTATTGTAATTAAATGTCGTCTGTGATACGACGCATACTTTCTGGTTCTCATTTTCCAGTGTAAATGAGGATGCTTCCTGTGCGTTCTGGATCACATCCACAGCTCCTTGTGCCCATCCACGGATACCCATCACCTCTGGGTGGGCGCTGTTTCCTATAATAACGATGTGAGACCCTCTCTCACTTTCTTCCTTGACGATCCGATGGATTTTTTTTACAAAGGGACAAGTGGCATCTACATAGCAGATTTTTTTCTCGTCTAGAAGCCGGCACACTGATTTTGGCACCCCGTGAGAACGGATGATGACAGTTCCTTCTGTCAGATCCTCTAATTCTTCCAGAGAATTTAAGACCGTTACCCCCTGTTCCTTCAGATCCCTGATCACCTCATCGTTGTGGATGATCGGACCGTAAGTATAGATCTTACCGTTTTTATTCTTTTCAACTTCCTTATAGACAGTCTCTACAGCCCGCTTTACTCCAAAGCAAAAGCCGGCTGTCTTCGCCAGTTCTACCCGCACGTAAGAATCCTCCTCATCTTTTATCCTGCTTAAAATCTATCTGCACAGCGCTGTGATTGCCGCAACCACCTCTTCGATCGTCATATGAGAACTGTCTATGAGTGTTGCATCCTCTGCCTGCTTAAGAGGCGCCGTCTTGCGGGTCATATCCCGCTCATCCCTCTCAGCGATATCTTTCGCGATCTCTTCAAGGTCACAGGTGATGCCTTTTTCCATGAGTTCATCAAAGCGCCGCTTCGCTCTCGTCTCTACACTGGCGGTAAGGTACACCTTTACGTCCGCATCCGGAAGTATACATGTTCCGATATCCCTGCCGTCCATAATCACATCCTGTTCTCTCGCAAGACTCTGCTGCAGCTCTAAAAGCTTTTCGCGCACCTGCGGGATCGGAGAACTTTTAGAAGCCATATTCCCTACCTCCTCATCCCTAAGCCTTGACGTGATATTGTTCCCGTTCAGATATACCTGCTGCATGCCACCCTCGTATTTGATCGTCACCTGGGCCTCTTTGCAGGCTTCAATGATCTTATCTGTCTCCTCTGCCTTTATCCCCTGATCGAGAAAATGTATCGCAAGTCCCCGGTACATCGCTCCTGTATCCACATAGATATATCCCTTTTCCTTCGCAACCAGCTTCGCAATCGTGCTTTTCCCGGCTCCTGCCGGTCCGTCAATCGCTACATTGTATCCCATCTTTTATGATACCTCCATTTTTATCTTATTTTTATCTGATACTTTTTCCCGCCGCGTATCCGGTGGACCATGCAATCTGCAGGTTAAACCCGCCGGTCAACGCATCAAGGTCAAGAACCTCTCCCACAAAATAGACTCCCCTCAAAAGCCTGGACTCCATCGTCTTTGGGTCGATCTCCTTCGTACTGATCCCGCCTTTTGTAATAATCGCCTCATCATAATCTCTGAGCTTTGTAAGCGTCATCGTAAAGTGCTTGATCAGATAGACAAATGCATTTCTCTCCTCCTTAGAAATGACATTGACCTTTTTCTCTGGAGGGATCCCGCTTAATTCTATCATAACCGGAACAAGTTTTGCAGGGAATAATTTTCCAACAGCATTTTTAAACTGTCTGTTGCAGTTCTCCTCAAAATCCCTGAGCACCCTTTTATGAAGGGCATCCTGATCAAGCGCCGGTTTCAGATCGATCTCAAGAGTCAGAGGCTTTTCCATAAGCTTCCTGCCTACATAGCTGCTGGCACTGATAAGGAGGGGGCCGCTGACTCCGTAATGGGTAAAGAGCAGCTCTCCGAATTCCTGATAAAGCTTCTTTTTTCCATCCTTTACCGTAGCTTCCACATTCCGCAGAGACAGTCCCTGAAGTTCGTTAACCCAAGGTTCTTTTGTCTCGACAGGAACAAGGGACGGGATACAGGACTTTATCGTATGCCCTATTCCTTCCGCAAACCGATAGCCGTCCCCCGTAGAACCAGTCGTTTTATACGACAGCCCGCCTGTTGCCACAATACAGCAGTCTCCAGCCACTTCCTCTCCGTCCGGGAAGACAATCTTTTCAAATCTCCCCTCTCGTACCTTTATATCGCTCACTTCTGCATGGAGCTTTACCTTCACACCCAGCCGCCTGAGCTCTCTGTCAAGACCTTTAATAACGTCCGAAGAATGATCAGAGACCGGAAATACCCTTCCTCCCCGCTCTACCTTTGTCCGAACGCCGGCCTTTTCAAAAAAATCAATCACATCCTGATTCGTACACCCGCCAAAGCTGCTGTACAAAAAGCGCGGATTACTGACAACTGCCGAAAAAAGCGTATCCATGTCACAGGCATTAGTAAGGTTACATCTTCCCTTTCCCGTAATAAACAGCTTCTTTCCAAGTTTTTCATTCTTTTCATAGAGAAACACTTCGTTTCCATTTTCCGCAGCCGCCACCGCCGCGAACATTCCCGCAGCGCCTCCTCCTATGACTAAAACCTTACTCATCCGCCTCTTCACCGCTTTCTAAAGGTTTTTTAAGTTCCATCTTATCTCCCAGCATGTTAAGCTCGTCCTTACTGTACACCTGATATTCTTCCCAGATATCCTCCAGAGTCTCAAGCGTTTCTATCACCTCATCCTGTTTCTTCATACAGAGCGCCACCACAAGCGCATTGATCACACTCAGAGGCGCCACAAGAGAATCTACGATAGAAGCCATGTCGCTTCTGGCGATAAGATTGCAGGAGGAATAAAGGGTCATAGGGGAATGGATACTGTCTGTTAAGGTGATCACCTTCGCCTTTCTGTTGCTGCCAAACTCCAAAGCCTTTAAGGTACGCATGGAATATCTCGGAAAACTGATGCCGATGATCACATCCCTCTCATCTACCCGGATGAGCTGCTCAAAAATCTCACTGGCACTGTTCGTATTCACTAAAGTTACATTTTCACAGATCGGATTCAGGTAAAACGCCAGAAAACTTGCTAACGGCGCACAGCTTCTGATCCCGATCACATAGACTTTGCGCGCAGCAAGGATAGTCTCTACTGCCAGTTCAAAAATCTCATGATCCATAACTCCCAAAGTCATCTTGATCTTATCAATATCTGACTGGAGCACTGTCGCAAGGATCTCACCCTGACTGATACGCCCATAAGTAACCTCCATGCGCTGAATAGAATTCAGTTTCATGCGCACAAGCTCACCGAGAGCCTTCTGAAATCCGGGATATCCGTCATAGCCAAGTGCCATCGCGAATCTCACGACCGTAGACTCGCTGACTCCTACCTCTTCTCCCATTCTGGCCGCCGTCAGGAATGCAGCCTTGTCATAATCCTTCCGGATGAAATCAGCAAGCTTCTTCTGCCCCTTGCTGAATCTTGCGTAAGCTTCCTCAAGCTTTCGCTGTAAATCGTCGTTTTTCCCCATAATACAATCCGTCCTTCTAAAGTTCCACATCTAACCATTATAAATGAGAACTGCCGAATATTCAATAAATATCGGAGTTTCGGCGAAGTTTTTTAGATAGAGGGGGAGTATTATAACTGCCATGACAAAATCCCTCTGGAATTTAAAACCGCAGAAGAGATACGGCAAAAGTCCCGGAATACAAGCTTCACCCTGCATTCCGGGACTTTTTATTCTGAATTTTATACGGGATAACTTCCGTTTTCCGTATCTGCTACAGTCTGGTCGATCTTTGTCTGCTGCGCCTCACGGTATTTAAAGAAGTCTGTAGCCACCTGCGGGAATAAAGCATAGGATAGTACGTCCTCATCCTGCCGGCTCCACTGTGCCATCTCTCCTCTTAAGGTATCAAGCTCGTCTGCGATCAGATCTGCCGGACGGCAGGTGATGATCTCCGCGTCCTCGCCGAGAACTTTCTTTCTTACTTCCTCGTCGAACGGCTTCACAGTAGCACCGTATTTTCCGCTCAAGACATCCTTTGTCTCTTTAGTTGCCATCTTATAACGCTCTCCCATGAGTACGTTAAATACAGCCTGTGTGCCGACGATCTGCGAAGAAGGTGTTACAAGCGGCGGCTCGCCAAGATCCTTACGCACCTTCGGAACCTCTTCAAGAACATCGTAATATTTATCCTCAGCATTCTGCTCCTTAAGCTGTGATGTCAAGTTAGAAAGCATACCACCCGGAACCTGATAAAGCAGGGTCTTGATATTTACGCCCATGTTCTTTGGATTCAAAAGACCGCTCTCTAACGCCTCATCACGGATCGGACGGAAGTAGTCCGCGATCTCAGCCAGCAGATTCTGGTCAAATCCTGTATCATAAGGCGTTCCTTTAAATGTCTCAACCATAACCTCTGTTGCCGGCTGGCTCGTGCCAAGGGCAAATGGTGACATGGCTGTATCAATCACATCAACCCCCGCCTCTACTGCCTTTAGATAGGTCATAGAAGCAACACCTGACGTATAGTGGGTATGAAGCTGGATCGGAAGACTTACAGCCTCTTTTAATGCCTCAATCAGTTCTGTAGCTTTATACGGCACTAAAAGCCCCGCCATATCTTTTATACAGATAGAAGTCGCGCCCATATCTTCAATCCTCTTCGCGATATCTACCCAGTATTCCATCGTATACGCATCACCAAGAGTATAAGAAAGAGCAACCTGCGCGTCAGCTTTTTCTTTATTTGCCGCTGTAACTGCGGTCTGCAGGTTGCGAAGATCATTCAGACAGTCAAAGATACGGATAATATCAATACCGTTCGCAACCGATTTCTGTACAAAATACTCTACCACATCATCCGCGTAAGGACGATATCCCAGAATATTCTGTCCCCTAAACAGCATCTGAAGCTTCGTTTTCTTAAATCCATCGCGGAACTTTCTAAGTCTCTCCCACGGATCTTCCTTCAGGAAACGAAGAGAAGCATCAAAAGTAGCGCCGCCCCAGCATTCTACTGAATGATAGCCCACTTTATCCATCTTATCAACAATGGGGAGCATCTGCTCTGTAGTCATACGTGTCGCGATCAGGGACTGATGAGCGTCACGCAGGATGGTCTCTGTAATCTTAATTGGTTTTTTTGCTATATCTGCCATTTTATATCCTCCAAAATATTATGATGTCGGGGCAGATCATATCATGCCCCGCTCATGGTTTATACTCCAACGCCAAAGATTGCCATAAATGTTCCGGCAGCTACCGCGGTACCGATAACTCCCGCAACGTTCGGTCCCATTGCATGCATCAGAAGGAAGTTCGTAGGATCTGCCTCCGCGCCTACCTTCTGGGATACTCTGGCTGCCATAGGAACTGCGGATACCCCGGCAGAACCAATCAGCGGATTTACCTTTCCGTGGGTTGCAATACACATCAGCTTTCCAAACAGTACACCTGCCGCCGTACCGACCGCAAATGCCACAAGGCCAAGGACTACTATCTTGATGGTATCCCAGTTAAGGAAAGCTTCCGCGCTTGTCGTCGCGCCGACGGATGTTCCAAGAAGGATAACAACGATATACATCAGCGCATTGGACGCTGTCTCTGTAAGCTGTCTTACCACACCGCACTCACGGAACAAATTACCAAGCATCAGCATACCTACAAGCGGCGCTGTCGTCGGAAGGATCATACATACTACGATCGTAACGATGATCGGGAACAGGATCCTCTCAAGTTTAGATACCGGACGAAGCTGCTCCATCTTTATCTTACGTTCTTTTTCTGTCGTAAATAATTTCATGATCGGCGGCTGGATAACCGGAACAAGCGCCATATATGAATATGCCGCTACCGCGATCGGCCCCATGATCGCCGTCTGCTGCAGTTTCCCCGCAAGGAAGATGGACGTCGGCCCGTCCGCTCCGCCGATAATGGAAACCGCTGCTGCTGCCTTATCTGAAAAGCCCATGGCCATCGCCCCCAGATAAGCAGTAAAAATACCAAACTGCGCCGCCGCGCCTAAGAGAAAGCTCTTTGGATTGGCGATCAAAGGTCCAAAGTCCGTCATCGCTCCGACACCCATGAAGATAAGTGACGGCAGGATCGCCCATTCATCTAAGATATAGAAATAGTACAAAAGGCCTCCTACTCCATTCGCTGATTCATCTGCATGCAGCATAATATCAGGATAAATATTAACCAGCAGCATACCAAAGGCAATCGGAACGAGAAGCAATGGCTCGAACCCATGTCGGATTGCTAAATATAGGAAAAAACATGCAACAGCTATCATGATCAGGTTCCCGCCCGTAAGATTGAGGAACGCTGTCTGCTGTATGAGGTTTCCTAATGTATTTGTGATATATTCCATTTTTTAACCTCCAGTCGTGTTCATTTCAAAAGACTCATTCTTCTGAATATGTCTCACTTTAGTTTAATGTAGCCAGTATCGCGCCTGCCTCAACCGCATCGCCTACTGCCGCGTCAATACTTGCAACTGTTCCATCCTCCGGAGCCACAACTGGGATTTCCATCTTCATCGCCTCGATGATCACAACCGGGTCACCTTTTTTCACGCTCTGTCCGACATTTGCCTCAATCTTGAATACCTTTCCTGCCGCGCCGGCCTTCACCTGAACAGATCCCGCGCCCACAGACGCTTTCGGTGCTGCCGGTGCAGCCTTAGGAGCCGGGGCAGGTGCCGCTGCCGGTCTTGAAGCCGCCGGGGCCTGGTTCGCTCCATTTTCTTCTACTGTAACATCATATACATTACCATTTACTGTGATCGTATAATTTTTCATCTTTCTATCCTCCTAGATTTTACTTTGAATTCCATTTATTCGACGGACGGCGTCTGATGCTTCTCACAAAAAATCCGTCTGTACCAACTTGCGCTTCTGCCTGCGCTGCTGCGATCGCTGCTGAAATAACCGCGATCAGCTCCCCGTCATCTACATCCTCAGCCTCAATAACCGGTGCCGCAGCTGCCAAAGGCGCCGCTTCTTTTGATTCTTCCTTTTGTTCCTGAGCCGGCTTTTTCGAAAATGCTGCCTGTATCGCCGGAATGAACTTGAACAAGGAGATAATAAACGCGATCAATATCAGAACCGCAAATACCGTTCCCATGCCAAGCACCGTATTAAGCCCTGCTTTTTCAAGAATCTCTCCAGTCTCCATGTTGGCACTGACATCCATACTCTCAAGCTTTGATTCACTGTCAAACATAAATGAAATCACTGCATCCCGATTCTCAAACTTCGCCTCGGTGCTGACCTCTACTTTTCCATTAGTCACCTTAAAGCTGTAATCTCCATGCTCCATATAGCCGCCGCACTCTGCGATTCCTGCCTTCCAGCTGTCTAAAACACTTAAAAAGCTCTCTGCCTCAAAGGGAAGTCCCGCTTCTGTAAGCTGCAGGTTGATGGCGAATTCTGACAGCTCGTCCCACTGCATAAGCGCCATCTCATCAGCTTCCGCACAGTATCCAATAAGGAAATCCGCCACTTGTGCAAGCTGTTCCTCATCATACTGAGCGCTCTGCTTATTCCCACAGGCAGTGAAGCAAAATACAGCAGCGATCATGCATATTAATAAGCTAATTTTCTTCTTCAATTTGCCTCACCTCTCTAAACCGCACCATGCTTTTTCATCGGACGGTCCTCTCTTTTTGTGAATAACATCTCAAAAGCACCGATCACATATTTTCTTGTGTCAGACGGCTCAATGATCGTGTCAACGTATCCTCTCCTTGCCGCTGACAGCGGACTTGTCTGAAGCTCTCTGTACTCGGCCGCTTTCTCTTTTAATGTCTCAGCGTCAGATCCTGCATACATGATCTTTGCCGCCAAAGCAGCATCCATCATGCCGATCTCTGCCTGCGGCCATGCATATACCATATCTGCGCCCACTGCTTTACTATTCATCACTGCATAAGCACTTCCGAATGCCTTGCCTGCCACAACATTCACCTTCGGGACTGTCGCGTTGGCAAATGCGTAAGTCAGCTTCGCCGCTGCCTTTGCAAGGTGCGCCTCATCATACTTTGTAGCCGCGAATCCGAAAACATTCGTAACCGTAAGGATCGGGATATTGAAGGCATCACAGAATTCAATGAATTCAGCAGCTTTCATTGCGCCGTCCGCTGACAGAGAACCGTCAAACTCTGCCGCTACCTCTGACTCCTCATTATATACTTTTGAGCGGTTAGCCACCGCGCCTACAGTCATCCCGTTCAGACGGATAAATCCTGTCACCATATCTTTGGCAAAATCCTTCTTTGTCTCAAAGAACGTATATCCATCCGAAATATTAGAAAGAACGATCGATGCATCATCCACTGCGTTCTCAATATCTCCGCATACTCTGTTCAAATCATCCGTACACTCACTGTAAGAGCTATCCTCCTCGTTATTAGCCGGAAGCAGGCAGACAAGAGAACGGATATCGGCAAGAATCTCTTCTTCCGTACCAGTTCCATCTATAAGACCTGTCTTTTCGCTCTGATACTCTGCTGATGAAGTATTGCACTTAGAAATGTCATTGCCTTCAATCGCGTTCGGGGAATTTACGAATAATTTTGCTTTAGAACTTTCCATAAATGTAAAGTCTGTAAGTGCCGGAATGAGGGAAAGTCCGCCGCCGCATGTCCCAAAAACAGCGGAAATCTGCGGAACTACACCAGAAGCCATAGACTGCTTCAGATACAGTGTACCAAACGCATTCAACGCATCAGACGCTTCCTGAAGCCTAAGCCCCGCACAGTCGATCAATCCGATGACCGGCGCTCCCATCTTCATTGCCATATCATAAATATTTACGATCTTCTTTGCATGCATCTCGCCCATCGCCCCATTCAGGACAAAAGCATCCTGGCTGTAAACATACACCAAATTCCCGTCGATCACACCATAACCGGTAATGACGCCATCTGCCGGGGTCTCTTTTTCCTGCATGTTAAAATCAGTTGCTCTGGCTGTAACAGCCCCGCCGATTTCAACAAAGCTTCCTGCATCAAGCAGCGTGGTGATTCTTCTGCCTGCCGCATTTTCTGTTGCTATGTTGCCCATAGTCTAGCCCTCCATTTTCCTAACATATTAAAATTGGTCATTATCAAATTAATAAAAGCATGACCAAATTTTTGCCAATTTATATTATATCCCCTTTTTTTTAAGTCTGCAACTACTTTTCATTATTTGCCTCCAACTAATTCAAACGCCTTTTTCATAAACAAAAAGCCTGCAGCGTCACGATTATATGATCTCTGCAGACTTATTTTGCAATATTACGGTTTACTACCTTAATTTTTTTATTTTATTTTTCACATTCGGGCATTTTTCCAGCAGAAAGTTCTTTAGCTCTTCTAAATCTCCTTCAATGAGCGCCTCTTTTGGAAAACCAATGACAGCCCTTATGTTTTTGTCTGTTTTGATGACGATACCAAAAGCACGCTCGGACTCCAGCAGTTTTATTGCCCTTCCGTAATCAAACTCGCGTGTCTTGATCTTAGTCACACTCTCAAAATGGTCTTCGTAAAAATCTATCTGTGAAGTGATTTTTTTCCCGTCCTTTTCTCTCCGATATTTGGATATTTCCTCAGCATCTCCAACCGCAGTAGCCCGGACCGCCTTTCTCCAGACCGTCTTGTTTATGATGATCGCAGCTACGGCAAGCGCCGCCCATGCTGCTACATATTTTATAAGAAAAAATAAAATCCCCGGCAGCGTACCGCCGCCCGGATCCCCGTAAATAAACATAAATACAAGTACGAATATACCCAGTCCTGCCGCGACAAATCTCATCGTGATCTCACTGTTATCAACATCAAACAATTCACAGACAGGCTCTAATGTCTTCTGCGTTTCTTCATACCTGACCCTGTATCTATATGCCATATATCTATCCTTTCTGTCTGTAATGCTACAGAGCAGAAGTATTCCATTCTGCAAAAAAGGCGGGGCACCGCCTGACAGCCAGATCACCGGCCATCCCACGATACCCCCGAACCTATGTAAGAATAAAGATTATTCTCCTTCAACCATTCTGTCAACCTTGCCAGAGAATGCGAACATGATCACACCACAAGCGATGATAACAACCGCAACTCCGCCGTAACCCTTGATGAAATCCATCTTAGACAGCCAGTTGTAAAGCTCTCCGCTTCCCTTTGAAGCAAAGAAGATTGCTAACGGCCACAGACCAAGCAGTGTTCCAAGAAGCTTCTTCGGAGCGTATTTGCTGATAAATGAATTTCCCAGAGGCGAGAAGATAACTTCACCTACTGTCATAAAGATTGCTGCCAGCACGATGATCCAGATACCTACCGGATCCTTTGTTCCTGAACCTGCAAGGATAGCAGCGAATACCATGGTTGCCGGTGTAAGACCAAGGATAATGATTCCAAGAGCGGTCTTCTTAAACATACCGATATCTCCCTGCGGTCTCTGTCTCATCTTAGCCCAGATTCCTGCAAATACAGGACACAGGATAATACAGAGCAGACCGTTCATAGAGTCAAACCATGCTGTAGGCATTGTAAAGGAACCGATGTTCCAGTTTGCCCATCCAAGACCAGCCTCGCTTGTAGGACCGAACTCGAAGTATACCGGATTGTATACCATATACCATACAGTCCAGAAAATACCAGAAAAGATTGTTACGATCAAAATAGAAATCACGCGGTTCTTCTCAAGTTTTGTAAGAGGAGTTGTATCCTTCTCGTCCTTATTAACATCTTCTACACGGTTATCAACAAGGAATGGCTTCTTTCCGGCATCGCCAAAGAACTTCATACCAAACAGCCACCATACACAGTCAACAAACAGAGCGATTCCGCAGACAAGGAACAACATACGGTATCCAGCAGCTTTCGCAAGCAGTGACAGGAATGTAGTACCGCAGAAAGAACCAATATTTACGAATGAATACTGAAGACTGAACACTGTATCGAGCTCGTCTGCATCAGCGAGCGGGAACAGACGTCCGTTGATACCGGATACATTTCCTTTAAAGAAGCCAGTACCAACTGCAACAAGTATAACCATCGCCCAGAGCATTCCGATTCCATTTGCTTTCCAGGCACAAAGATAACCAAGTCCCATTAAGATCTCTCCGATAGGAACAAGAAGCCGCGGGCTGATCCAGCGGTCAGCAATATATCCTCCAATGATCGGTGTGATATAGGTAAGAGCTACCAAGTTCGCCGACATTGACGCTCCTACGGACTTGTCAAAACCAAGACCGCCGTTTGCTGCCTCTGCAACGATAAAGATTGTGAGTCCCCATTTAGCCGCGTAGTATGCAAGACGCTCGAACGTAAATGACAAGCTACATACATAAAAGCCGAATGGAAATCCCTTTTTTGTGTTTCCCATGAGTTTCACCCTCCAAACTAAAAATTTTGCTTTCACTTAGTACAATATGACAAATAAAAGCATTTGACATTATGATATTATCACAATACCTCCAAAAACACAATACAATCTTTTAAGAAAAACTTAAGTCTTTTGATTGTTAAATTTATAATTATTTTAGAATCCCTGATTCCCTTTACAGCTCAGCCATATATCCGAGGATCTCCTGATAGAACTTCTCCTGCCCTTTATCATTTGTAAGAATATCCAGGATATTTCCATCTTTAAGAAAAATGATCCGGCTGCAGTTACTCGCCACCTGCGGATCGTGGGTAACCATAACGATCGTCTTTTTATACTCTCTGTAAATCCTGTTCAATGCTTCTATCACGATCTTTCCCGACTTAGAATCAAGGTTTCCGGTAGGCTCATCCGCCAAGATCAGATCCGGCTGGTTGATGAGCGCCCTGCAGATAGCCACTCTCTGGCGCTCCCCTCCGGAAAGCTCATAAGGATATTTCTTGATCAGATGGGATATCTGAAAATGATCTGCATGTTCTTTCGCGCCTGCAAAGCACTTTTCCTCTTCTGCCTTATCAAGGATCATAGGCAGCATGATATTTTCTTCTACCGTCAGGCTGTCCATCAGATAAAAGTCCTGAAACACAAATCCGATCTCACGGCGTCTGATATCCGCAAGCTCATCCATCCACAGCTTCGTCACCTGTCTTTCTTTAAAATACAAACGTCCGCCCGTAGGCTTATCGATCAATCCCAAAAGCTTCAAAAGCGTTGTTTTTCCGCCGCCGGATTTTCCCATGATCCCTACGAACTCATTTTCATTGATCTGAAAATCCAGTCCTTTCAATACTTTTATTGTACCGTCTTCCTGATTCGGAAGCCTGTAATTGCGCACCAGCTCCTCTGCCTTTAACACACTGCCCATATTTATACCTCACACACCTTTTTCTCAATCCTGCGGATGTTCCATTCCGTCAGGATCCATACTGCTATACCAAACAATACCATCTCACATACTGCCAGGGGCACTAACACTTTCAAAAGTTCGTTTACATCCGGCGTCTCATAGAGTCTTGCCTTTAGACTTCCTGATACCAGTCCCGCGCTCAGCGCACCCGATATAACTACCGTCAGGATATAATATATCCTCATCTCACTTCTAAGCAGCGACATCCTCTCCTTCTTTTTCATACCCATACAGTTAAGAAACTGTGCCCTGCGGACATTCACTCTTTTTTCCGTCATCATCTTGATACCAAGGAGCAGTACCGATGCAAAGAAAAATGCAGCCGTCAAAAACAATGCCATAGACTTTCGCATCTGGATCTCTGCGTCTGCCTGCTCTTTGATCTCTGTTTTCAGATAACTGTTTTTAACCTTTGTATCGTATTTTTCCTCCTGCCTGTGCCGTTCTTTGAAAGCGGAAAGTTCTGGCGAAAGTTCCTTTAAGACCTTTTTTTCTGCCTTTATGAGCACAAGTTTTGTAGGACCCTGATTCGGCTTAAGCCCTTCAGCTTTAAATTCCTCCTCTGTCAGGATCTTTCCGGTAAGCGGATTTGTCACTTTCCACTCATCCTTTGCTTTTTCAAAATAAGCATCGGAAAACACGATAAGATTCTCCCGTTCTCCCTGACTTAGGACTCCTGTAAGGCTGTCTGTCTCCTCTCCCGCGATCTG
Source organism: uncultured Dorea sp. (assembly GCA_910584615.1). Lineage (GTDB taxonomy): Bacteria > Bacillota > Clostridia > Lachnospirales > Lachnospiraceae > MD308. Next base: position 40,518 of record CAJUAM010000019.1, on the reverse strand, counting down.
CCGTATATAATAGGATGTTATCGTCAGATCATGTGTGAACTCTGCCGGGAAAAGATTGGGGCTGAAAAGCTCACACACCGGTCCGGTATAGAGGATCGGCGTATCGATAGGCACGTAATGGTCATAATAATCGACTGGCTGAGCTTCTCTTCCCTTATCCTGCTGATGTACAATATAGATTTTTTTTCCTTCTGCATCCAGTCCGAGATCCTTTTTTTCATACTCCGGATGACGCAACTTTTTTAACACATGGTAGGTAGATTCCGAAATCCCGATATTCTGGCTTGCGACACCCGGTATGCCGGCATCGCTTCCGCACACCCGGACCATAGGGTATGCGGAAGCCTCCACACCATCCGTTTCCTGAAGCTTTTGAAGGAACGAATCTTCTTCCTCCCCTTCACCGGCAATCAGCACCAGATCATAAGGAAACAAGGCATCTGTATTCTCTGAAAGACGCGCGGAAGACATCTGCATAAAGAATAGCGTGATAATACACGTCTGGAGTACGCACAGCCCAAAGATATACCACACCGCGCTTCTGGACTTATGATAAAACGGATGCTGCTTTAAAAGTCTTGAAAGCGCTCCCTTTCTCTTCCTTTTCCAGTGCAGGTATCCCGCAATTCCAAACCTTAAAAGCAGGTAAGCACCCAAAAAACATAAAATCAGATATTTCACATTTTCAGCATTGACATTTTTCCGGTATTTAAGAAAACCTGACACCATAAGGCAGACCCCCGCAACCGCAGGCACGATATGAAAACGCTTCGGGATCCATTCTTTTATCATCTGAAGATCCGTAGAACTCCCCATCCGGAATCCTACGAACAGATCATGTGTCACAAAAAACGTCGCCAGATAGATCAAAAGCATGATTGCCGCCGCCTTTAAAAGGAGAAGAGGGGATAACCACTCTTCTGCCTGGCCGCCTGCAATGTTTTGGAAAAGAGCCACAAATATAAATCCCAATATGCCGCCGAACACAAGAGAGACTACCGTTCCGATCCCAAGCTCTACCCCAAGACAGGTATACATTGTTTTCGTCCGGATACCCAGTGTCTTAAATACCCCGTATTCAGGAAGCCTTTTTCTGAGATAGTAAAGGAGCAGCAAAACAAGCATAAAAAGCCCCACCATCCCCAGCTGTATCAGTCCCCTGAATAAAATCTCCCCTGCCCCTGACGGGTATCCGGCCTTATAGCTCATATCACCTGCTTTCACAAGAGCCTGCATCCCAAATCCCGACACTACAAAAGCAAACACGATCCCATTGCACAAAAGAAGTATGGAATATTCTTTCAGATTTCCAATAAAGTTTTTCCATATTACACGAAAGAACAAAGGGTTATATTTCCCCGGAAAATACAGCCGCGCCTTACGTTCTTCCTTCTCCTTGTCCTCTTTCTTTTCATATTCAGCCCGGTCCTTAAGCTCCCTGTCCCAGATTTCAATCATCTTCCGCCCTAAACACTCAACGCCTGAAAACATCAGCAGAATCCCGGAATACAAAAGTGCCTCTACCTGATTAGCGCAGATCGTCGCGATCATATACTCCCACATACCTGCATAAGTAAACGCGATCGCCATCAAAAGCACAACTGCATTCACATACCAGTCTCTTTTTAAAAATACGGTTATCAGATACAAAAGACACAAAAGAAAAAACACGAAATAAAGCCACAGGTTAACCAAAAAACCTCCCGCATAGGACGGATCCGGAGGGAAGCCGGCACGTTCTACGATACTTGCCGCCCCTTCTGTCTTAAGGCACACAGCAAAGGAGATCAGGTTATACCGCTCTCCTCCCACTGTGATCCACGGATAACACAATGTGGCAAAAATAAACAGATACATGATAACAGAAAAACGCTGCTGTATACGCCGCATTCGATTCGTTATTTCTTTTTCTTTCCCCATCTTCCTAATTTCCTCTCCAAAAATCGTCTGACAATTCTTTTATATTTTCATTATAGCACAAAAAATCACTTTAGCAACAATGATAACCCGCAAAATGAAACCATAGCGTTTTTTTCTTCTTTATGGTAAAATATACAAAATACATTTTCTTAAATACAAGGAGGTTTTTCACAATGAATGTAGCAGAAAGAGTCGCAAAACTCCGTTCACTGATGAGCGAAAAAAACATTGACGCCTACGTTGTCCCGACGGCGGATTTCCATCAGAGCGAATATGTTGGGGAACATTTTAAAGCTCGTAAATTCATCACAGGCTTCAGCGGTTCCTATGGAACAGCAGTCATCACGAAAGACGACGGCGGTCTCTGGACAGACGGGAGATATTTTTTTCAGGCTGAGAACCAGCTTTCAGGCAGCGGTATCCGTCTGATGAAGATGTTCGTAGGCGACACACCTTCCATCACAGAATACCTGCAGGATAATATCCCGGCAGGCGGCACTGTAGGCTTTGACGGACGTGTCCTCTCCATGGGCGAGGGCCAGGAATACGAAGAAGCCCTGTCCGCCAAAGAAATACATATCCATTACTCCGAAGATCTGGTTGATATCATCTGGGAGGACCGTCCGTCCCTGTCCAAAAAACCGGCATTTTTCTTAGAGGAAAAATACTCCGGCGAAAGCTCCGCCTCAAAACTTTCCCGCTTAAGAAAAGCTATGGCAGAACACGGGGCCGACACTCACATCATCGCATCCTTAGACGATGTGTGCTGGCTTCTCAATGTCCGCGGGGATGACGTTGATTTCTTCCCGCTGCTCCTTTCCTATGCCATCGTGACGATGGATAAGGTAGAGCTTTATGTAGATGACTCCAAACTTGATGACAGGATCCATGAGGAACTTTCAAAAAACAATGTATCCATCCATCCTTACAATGACATTTACGAGGATATCAAAAAATTAAGCACCGACAGCACTGCCCTTATCGATCCTATGAAGATGAATTATGCCCTTTATAAGAATATCCCATGTAAGATCAAAGAAGCCGCAAACCCCACGATCCTTATGAAGGCTATGAAAAATGATGTAGAACTTGAGAATATAAAGGAAGCCCACATAAAAGACGGCATCGCCATCACCAAATTCATGTACTGGGTAAAGACCCGTTATGATAAGGAACCGATCACCGAATTAAGTTCTGCTGCCAGACTGACAGAGTTAAGAAAAGCACAAAAAGGTTATATCAGCGACAGCTTTGAGCCGTTGTGCGCTTATGCGGACCACGCTGCTATGATGCACTACTCTCCGTCTAAAGAGACTGACGTACAGCTTAAATCCGGAGCGTTTTTCTTAAATGACACCGGCGGCGGATATTTTGAAGGTTCTACAGACATTACAAGGACCTTTGTTTTAGGCTCTGTAGACCAGCAGATGAAAAAATACTTTACCGCGGTTGTACGGGCTATGATGCGTCTGTCACGGGCAAGATTCCTCTATGGCTGCTACGGCTACAATCTTGATGTCCTTGCAAGAGGACCGATCTGGGATCTTGATCTTGATTACCAGTGTGGCACCGGACACGGCGTCGGATATCTGGGCAACGTCCATGAGCCGCCTACAGGTTTCCGCTGGTATGTCGTTCCAAGCAAGAACGAGCACCATCAGTTGGAAGAAGGCATGGTGATCACCGATGAACCTGGCATCTATGAAGACGGACAATTCGGTATCCGTATCGAAAACGAATTTATCGTAAGAAAAGGCACGAAGAACAAATACGGACAATTCATGCACTTTGAGACCGTAACTTTCGCTCCTATCGACCTTGACGGAATCGACCCTGAGGAAATGAGCCGGGATGAAAAAGAATGGCTTAATAACTATCATAAAGATGTGTACGAAAAGATCGGACCCCATCTGACCAGTGAAGAAAAAGAATGGCTTAAGGAATATACACGCCCGGTCTAAACGCGGCTGATCCCGTTTTATGACAGACCGGCCGCCAGATAGATAAAAGCTGCCTGAGGCATAACACTTTTCTTGCCCAGGCAGCTTTTATCATCTGATCCTTACATAAACATATTTCCGGTCCCAACGTACCTGATCCCGTTTTCAAACACACGCCTGCCATCCATCGTTACAAGCTTCACATCATTTAAGCACTTAATATCCTTGCTTAATTCTCCGCCTACAACGAGAATATCCGCGTCAAGTCCTTCCTTTATCAAACCTCTCTTATCTTCCACTCCAAGCACTTTGGCCGGATTAGAGGTTGCTGTCTGAATTGCCTGCACCGGCGTAATGCCGTATTCTACCATATACTGCAGCTCTCTGTTAAGCGGCAGAAACGGCGACTGATACATAACCATATCTGTTCCGGCAATAACCGTAACCCCCGTATCATAAAATGCCTTGAAGTTGTCTCTGTAAGCTTTATACGCCGGTTCAAAATACTGGTAGTCATTGATCTCTTTCTGCATTACCGGATCATTCACCGGAGTACCTGCGCCATTCTCCAACTTTTCCTTACAGATATCATATAACAGTGTATACGCCATGATCGTGGGAGTCCATGCGATTCCTTTTTCAGCCATCTGCTTTGCATGATCCACTGTCATAAAAGTAGCGTGTTCAATCGTATCAAATCCGGCGTCAATACACATCTGGATACCTGGATTCGTCCCCGCGTGCACCCCGCACTTTATCCCTCTTCTGTGGCACTCATCCACTGCTGCATCAAGCTCTTCCTGGGTAAATTCCGGAATATGGGAACGGTGTGTAGTAAGGATCTTCACCCAGTCTGCCCCGTCACGGACCTGCTTACGGATCTCCCTTCGGATTTCCCACGGACCGTCCACTTCTTCGGCTTCATCCCACGCATGTCCGCCTGTCATGCATATTCCTGCATCCGTGTGGGTGATCTTCGGCACAACAATAAATCCCTTCTCTGCTGCCAGCTTTAAATTTTTACATACACCGTGAGCGGAACACATATCCCGAACCGATGTGATCCCCCGCTCAAATGCAGCCTGCGCATGCTGCAGCGCATAGAGCATGATAAGCTGCGGCCCGTAGTTAAACCCATCCGGCTGGGAATAATAATACCCCAGATGCGCATGCATGTCGCATAGCCCGGGAAGTATTGTCGCATCTTTATAGTCCTTCACTTCTTCATCAGGAAATTTAGAAGTGAGCTCTTCCTTTGTGTCAATCTTTTTGATCTTACCATCTTCTCCTGTCAGGACAGCCCTATTCTCCAGAACCGTTTTACCGTCCCCTGTCATGAGATATTTCGCGCAAATGATCATCTTATATACCTCCTTAGCGGCATAATCATATAAATGATTATAACGCTCTCCATCAGACTACGGCGCTAATTTTGCTCCTGCCGCATCCAGATATTCATTCTCCACTTCTGAGAATCTCTCATTTTCCACAGCCTCCGAAAGCGCTGCGTCAATCGGCATCTTACCAAGGACCGGAATCGAAAGTTCTGCCGCAACCTCTTCCACATGGCTCTCTCCGAATACAGAGATCTTTTTCCCGCAGTCAGGGCAGACGAGATAACTGTAATTTTCTACGATCCCGAGCACCGGAATGTTCATCTGCCTTGCCATCCCGTATGCTTTCTTCACGATCATCTTTACCAGATCCTGAGGAGATGACACGATCACCACGCCGTCCACCGGCAGTGACTGGAACACTGTCAGCGGAACATCTCCTGTTCCGGGGGGCATGTCTACAAAAAGATAATCAAGTTCCCCCCACCTGACATCTGTCCAGAACTGTGTTACTACATTCGCGATCACCGGACCTCTCCAGATCACCGGATCCGACTCATTTTCCAGAAGAAGATTGATGGACATGATCTTTGTGCCATCCGCCGCTTCCCTTGGAAAAATGCCGCTCTCATCACCCAGCGCCTTGTCATGGATCCCGTACATCTTCGGAATCGAAGGCCCGGTAATATCCGCATCCAGAATGCCTACATTATAACCCTTCTTGCGCATCATTCTCGCAAGAGACGCCGTTACCATAGATTTTCCAACGCCGCCTTTGCCGCTCACCACACCGATCACCTTTTTAATATCAGAAAACTCATTAGCTGGCTTTCTAAAATCCACCGGCTTACTGCTGCAGGAATCCGCATGGGCGCAGCCTGCGCAGTCTGATGGAGAGCAGCCGTTTTGCTGTTGTTCCTCAGCCATAACTATCTACCTCACATTTTAATATTTCATGGGCCAAACCGCCCTTATTAAATTCAGAAAATATTTTTACATGCTGTTATCTACTCAACAACAGCAATCACTTCAACTTCACAAAGCACATTTTTCGGCAGTGTCTTTACCGCCACGCAGCTTCTTGCAGGCTTGGATGTAAAATATTTCGCGTACACTTCGTTGAACGCCGCGAAATCACCCATATCAGCAAGAAAACAAGTTGTCTTAAGAACCTTATCATAAGAACTTCCCGCAGCCGCAAGCACCTCGCCGATATTTTTGCACACCTGTTCTGTCTGTCCTTCGATCGTATCTGCCTCAACCGCATCCACTGCCGGATTGATCGGGATCTGTCCCGCCGAATAAAAAATACCATTGTGAACATACCCTTGTGAATATGGTCCTAACGCCTTTGGCGCCTTCTCTGTCGCTACTACTTTCATATTTTGTCTCTCCTTTTTTCAAATATTTACTATTTTCTTCTATTGTACTACCTTTTGAAGATATTTATCAACACCAATTTTTCTGCTTATCAGCCGTCCCTTTCAGACAGTCCCTTCCCGTGTAACATCATTCAGCCACTTATACTTGCGGTATCTCCACATGCAGATCGGCATCTTGATAAGCTCATCGCTCATCAGCAATGCATACACCACCGGCACGCTCGCATGGAAATAAAATGCCGCCACAGCGCCCAAAAGTATCGAACAGCCCCACATAGTGCTGACATCCATGATAAGTCCAAACTTTGTATCGCCTCCCGAGCGGAACACTCCGCATACCATCGTGGCATTGAAAGCCTGCCCTATTACAAAATAAGACATAACAAAGAACATAAAACCAAGATACTTTCTCGACGTATCCGAAAGTGTCAAAACCCTGCCCACAACCGGCCCGAATATTAAGATCAGCACTCCGCCGACAGTCCCCATTACCAGTGCCAGTATGACAAACTGCCTCGCATAGGCTTTTGCATGCTCCTTTTTTTTCTCACCGAGAGTCTTGCCAAGCCAGATCGCCGTCGCATTTGAGATTCCGAATACTACCACCTGCGCAAGCTGCCTTGCCACCTGCGCCACGGAATTCGCTGCCACTGCCTCGCTCCCGAGATGACCGATGATCGCCGTATTGCAAGAGGTTCCAAGTCCCCACATAAATTCATTCAGCACCACCGGCACAGCATAGCGGATATAGTCTATCAGAAGCAGGCGGTCAATACAAATCATATTCCGAAGGCGTATCCTGACGATCTTGTTTTTTAAATACGCATAGAAGATAACGATGAGCGTCTCTGTGATCCTCGCGCACAGCGTTCCGATCGCCGCGCCCTGGATCTCTAATCTCGGCGCTCCAAACAAGCCGAATATCAAAACTGCATTGATACAGATATTCACCAGCAGTGACACAAAATATACAACTGTAGCGATCACGACCCGCTCAATGCTGCGCATGATATTTAAATACACCTGCGACACTGCTACGAACAGATAAGATACTCCTACAATCCTCAGATATTTTACACCTTCCGCGATCACCTCTGGATCAGATGTAAAAATCCTCATAAGCGGAGCCGGGATCACAAGCGCTAACAGCGTAAAAAATGCCGCCACAAGAATTCCGGATGTAAGACCCATACCCAGGATCTTCTCGATCGTCTTTGTATCATGCTTCCCCCAATACTGCGCGGTAAGAACCGTCGCTCCCGCTGTAATGCCGAAAAATATGAGCATCATGATGAATTGGATCTGCCCTGCAAGGGAAGCGCCGGATAATACCTTTTCCCCCACCCTTCCAAGCATAAATACATCTGTCGCCGTGACTCCCACATTGATCACATTCTGAAGAGCCATTGGAAAAACCAGGGCAAATACGCTCCTATAAAAGTTCCTCCAGTTTATATTAAGATTATCTATGGTTTGCCGCTTTATAAATTTCATACATGTCCTGCTGATCAAGCTTTTTAAAGCATCCTAGTTTTACCGTATCCCCTTTCGTAGCACTCTCAGCCATCTGCATAAGGATCTCATCCGGCTGTATGCCGATGTTCATCTCACCGATACAGGTTGGCATATGTAAAAAACGGAAAAACTCTTCGGTTGCCTCAATCGCCAAAACCGCAGTTTCCTCCTCTCCCTTATCTTTAATTTTCCATACTTTTCTGCCGTAACGGGCAAATCTTGCCGCGTCAAGCTTATACACATATCTCGCCCAGCTTCCCCATACCGCGGAGAGGGTCGCCCCATGGGCCTCGTCAAACATTCCTCCGATCTCATGCCCCAGCTTATGACACGCAAAATCCTTTGGACGGCCAAGTCCCGTAAGATTATTATGAGACAGGCTTGAGCACCACATGATCTCACTCATAGCTTCATAATCTTCCTGGTTTTCATATGCAGTCTTTCCATTCTCAATCAATGTGCGCATTAAGCCTTCTGCAATCTCATCTGTGAGCTGGTTTCCCGAAACAGGCGTAAAATACCGTTCAAGCGTATGCATCAGTATATCAACGATCCCGCATGCAAGCTGATATTTCGGCAGTGTATAGGTAAGCTTTGGATTCATTACCGCAAATCTCGGCCGCACCATATCCGAATTAAATCCCGCCTTTTTCCCCGTCTCTTTATTAGTGATCACTGCCGAATCACTCATCTCACTTCCTGCCGCGGATATAGTAAGCACAGCGCCTACCGGCTTTGCCTTACTCACAAAAGCCTTTCCCATCCATACATCCCAGATATCGATCCCTTCATTCGCCGCGCCTACGGCAATCGCTTTGGCCGTGTCGATCACGCTGCCGCCGCCTACGGCAAGCATAAGGTCTGCATCCATATCAATCGCTTTCCTGACTCCTTCCCTTGCAAGATCAAGGCGCGGATTAGGTTGTACGCCTCCAAGCTCCTCAAAAACCACATTTACTTTTTCAAGTTCCCTCTTTATCCGGTCAAGCAGCCCGCTTTTTACCGCGCTTTTACCGCCGTATACAAGCAGTACTTTTGATGCGCCGCATTCTTTCACAAGCTTCCCGGTTTCTTTTTCTGCTTCTTCTCCAAACACTATCTTCGTGGGCATATACTGTGTAAATCCCTGCATATCTTTTCCTCCTCGATTATCGTCTGATAAATTCCAGTTTAAAACAATAAATTCTCTCTAAAATCATCTTCTGCTCTTACAGATAAAGCCGCATGATCTCTGAATCACATCCGTTGTGGAACTGCGGGCAGGATGTACAGTCTGATATGGGCGGCGCATCTTTTCTTTGTACAACCGAAAATCCCAGCTTTTTATAAAATCCCGGCACTTTTGCCGTCAAAAGAAGACTTTTTGCATCCCACTCTCTCGCCTCTTCGATTATATACTCTACTAATTTTTTTCCAAGCCCTCTTCCCCGGTACTCCTTTTCCACTGCTACAGAACGGATCAGGAACTCCCCGTATACCTTCGCCAGAGCTCCGCCGCCGATACGTTTTCTACTCTCTTCATCAATCATCTCAAAACAGACAAGGAGCCCTTCAGGATCCGGATCATCTGGTTTGAATTCAAGTCCCGCCTCTATGAACATTGGGAGCATGTCCTTAAAATCCATAGATTTTTTTATCCATACCTCACCTTTCATCTACCTGTACCATCCTGTGTATTTTTCCGGCAATTGCCTAAAAGCCTCTGATGATCACTCATCAAAGGCCTCCTTCATTTTATTCATAAATCCTTTTCTCTTTTTACCAGTTGCCGCATTACCTGCGCTGCCTGTTCCATCCGCATTCAGCGAATTTCCCGAAAGTTCGTCAAACCTACGGAGCGCTTCTTTCGCTTCCGCACTTAATTTCTCCGGTGTCTGGATCACCAGTGTCACATAATGGTCGCCCCGTACCTGTGAATTTCTGACTGACGGAACACCCTTCCCCTTCAGACGGACCTTCGTGTCAGTCTTTGTTCCCGGTTTTACCGTATAGAGCACTTCTCCGTCTACCGTCTTGATCTTCACATCCGCTCCAAGCGCTGCCTGCGCGAAGGAAATCGGTACAGTAGAAAATATGTGCATATCCTGTCTCTGGAAAATCGGGTGTCTGGACACACTCACCTCCACGAGAAGATCTCCTCTCGGACCGCCGTTTGTTCCCGGTTCACCCTTTTCACGGATACGGATACTCTGTCCATTGTCAATTCCCGCCGGAATGGTGACAGCGATCTTCTTCCTATTTGATACGTACCCGGTTCCCTGACAGTCTGAACACTTCTCGCGGACAATCTTTCCGGTACCACTGCACTGAGGACAGGTCTGTACATTCTGGACTGTCCCGAAAAATGACTGCTGTGTATAGACAACCTGCCCCTTACCGCCGCATTTTGGACATGTCTCTGGTGAAGTTCCAGGCTTTGCGCCTGTACCGTTACATTTCGGGCAGGGATCCTTTAAGACAACATCCAGCTCCTTCTCACACCCGAAAACTGCCTCCTCAAAAGTAATACGGACACTTTTTCTCACATTCATGCCCTTCATAGGACCCTGACTGCGTCCGCCTCTCCTGCCTCCGCCAAAAAGATCGCCGAAGATATCGCCAAAAATATCACTAAAATCCGCGCCGCTGAAATCAAAGCCGCCGAAGCCGCCCGCTCCGCCTGCACCGCCCTCAAATGCCGCATGACCGAATTGGTCATACTGACGGCGTTTTTCCGGATCGCTTAACACCGCATAGGCCTCCGAAGCCTCTTTAAACTTCTTCTCTGCCTCAACATTTCCCGGATTCACATCCGGATGGTACTTTTTCGCAACCTTTCTGTAAGCTTTTTTTAACGCCGCATCATCTGCATCCTTGCCGACACCAAGCACCTCGTAATAATCTCTTTTTGATTCTGCCATGATTTATCCCTCTCTTATTAACGCAAGGAAGTTCCGGGATACCGAACTTACCAAAAATCCGAATTTCCCGGAACGATTTCCCGCTCAATTCAAAACAACCTGCCAGTCTGCCTGATGTTATACTTCTTTATAGTCGCCGTCTACAACGTCGTCACCCTGGAAGCCTTCCGGTGCCGGACCTGCCTGCGCTCCTGCTTCCGGATTCGGACCCGCTCCCTGTGCTCCTGCTGCCTGGCCTGCCTGCTCATACATCTTTGTAAAGACCTTCTGGGCGCTTGCTGTAAGCTTTTCTGTTCCTGCTTTCATCTCCGCAACCTGAGCTTCAGAGATATCCTCCATATTGATCTTCTCCAAAATATCTTTAAGAGCCTTGCAGTCTGCCTCAACCTCAGCTTTATCTGATTCGTCTAATTTATCTGCAACCTCACCAAGTGCTTTTTCTGTCTGGAATACGAGCGCGTCTGCATCATTCTTGGCATCGATGCCCTCTTTACGCTTCTTATCCTGTGCCTCAAATGCTGCCGCCTCTTTCACAGCTTTGTCGATATCCTCATCAGACATATTAGATCCTGCTGTAATCGTGATATGCTGCTCTTTTCCTGTTCCAAGGTCTTTAGCGGATACATTTACGATACCGTTCGCATCGATATCAAAAGTAACCTCGATCTGCGGTACTCCGCGGGGAGCCGGCGCGATCCCATCCAGTCTGAACTGTCCTAAAGACTTGTTATCTCTCGCGAACTGTCTCTCGCCCTGTACGACATTGATATCTACTGCTGTCTGATTGTCAGCCGCCGTAGAGAATATCTGGCTCTTCTTTGTCGGAATCGTTGTATTTCTTTCGATCAGTCTTGTAGCAACACCGCCCATTGTCTCGATAGAAAGTGACAGCGGAGTTACATCAAGAAGAAGGATGTCGCCTGCGCCTGCATCACCTGCAAGCTTGCCGCCCTGGACAGACGCTCCAAGCGCTACACACTCATCCGGATTCAGGGATTTGCTCGGCTCTTTGCCTGTCAGACGCTTTACTTCCTCCTGCACTGCCGGGATACGTGTAGAACCACCCACAAGCAATACCTGACCGAGTTCAGAAGCTGAAAGTCCTGCGTCGGAAAGCGCTCTTTTTACTGGCTCAGATGTCTTCTCTACAAGGTCGCTTGTAAGCTCATTAAATTTCGCTCTTGTAAGAGTCATATCAAAGTGAAGCGGTCCGCTTTCATTCATGCTGATAAACGGAAGATTAATATTCGTGGTTGTAGCGGAAGAGAGTTCCTTTTTCGCCTTCTCTGCTGCTTCTTTGATCCTCTGCATAGCCATCTTATCAGCAGAAAGGTCAACACCCTGTTCTTTCTTGAACTCAGCGATCATGTAATCTGCAACCTTCTGGTCAAAATCATCGCCGCCAAGTCTGTTATTTCCTGCTGTAGAAAGCACTTCGATAACACCGTCGCCGATTTCAATGATCGATACGTCGAATGTACCGCCGCCAAGGTCATATACCATGATCTTCTGCTCTTTCTCATTGTCAAGGCCATATGCTAAAGCTGCCGCCGTAGGCTCATTGATGATACGCTTTACATCAAGCCCCGCGATCTTTCCTGCATCTTTTGTCGCCTGACGCTGGGCGTCATTAAAGTATGCCGGCACTGTGATAACTGCCTCTGTAACCTTCTCTCCAAGATATCCTTCCGCATCAGCCTTCATCTTCTGAAGGATCATTGCGGAAATCTCCTGAGGAGAATATTTCTTTTCGTCGATCGTTACTCTGTAATCAGAACCCATCTCCCTTTTAATAGAAGAAATAGTCCTCTCAGCGTTTGTTACAGCCTGACGTTTCGCCGGCTCGCCGACAAGACGCTCTCCCGACTTTGTAAAAGCCACTACAGATGGTGTTGTTCTTGCTCCCTCTGTATTAGCGATAACTGTTGGCTGTCCGCCTTCCATAACGGCTACACAACTATTTGTTGTACCCAAGTCAATACCAATTATTTTACCCATAATTCTGTTCCTCCTAAAATTTATATGTTCTGGATTGATTTGTTAATTTGCTACTTTTACCATGCTGTGCCGGACAACAGAGTCACGGTACATATATCCTTTTTGCAGTTCTTCGGCAACAATATTCTCTCCAAGACTCTCATCATCCACATGCATGACCGCATTGTGGAAATCCGGATCAAACTCCTTCCCGACTGCCTCGATCGGTTTCACACCCACGCCTTCCAGCGTTGTCATAAGCTGTTTATAGATCATCTCCATTCCATGAACAAAAGGTGCTTCCTTTTCTTCCTCCTTAACAGCCAGTAGTCCTCTCTCAAAATTATCTACTACCGGAAGGATCTTATCTATGATATCTTTCGCTCCTATCTCGTACATCTGTGATTTTTCTTTTTCCGTACGCTTGCGGAAGTTATCAAACTCAGCCATCTGACGTGTCAGTCTGTCTGTCAGTTCTTCAATTTTTTCATCTTTTTTATCTTTTTTCTTTTTTCCAAATAACCTCTTTTTTTCTGTGTCCTCATCATCTTTCGTCCCGGACTTTTTTTCTTCGGAAGTTTCCTCTTCGGAAGCTTTAGTATTATTTGTATCCTCCGGATCAGTGGCCTCCTCCGCAGCTTCTTCCCCGCCTTCTTCCTCCGGCTGAACTGTCGCTGCTTTCTTCGCTTCCTCCACCGCTTCTTTTACCATCTCTTCCTGGCTTTTCTCCTGCTGATTTTCCAAGAGCTATTCCACCTTTCTGCTTTTTTCTTATTTACGTGACTTTTTTGCCGGTATGAAACATCTGATCCAATTCGTTTTGCAGACGCTTCATAGACTTTAATACGTGTTCATAATCCATTCGCTTTGGCCCGATAATACCTATCGTACCCTTTAATCCATCACCTAATTCGTAAGTGGCGGTAACAACACTGCAGTCTTTCATCGTCTGTACCGGCGCTTCATCACCGATATAAACCTGAATTCCTGTGTTATCCTCCTGTGACAATGTCTGGGTTACCAGTTCCGTAAGCTGCTGCTTCTCTTCAAATGCACTGATGATCTCCTGCGCGCTCTGCTTGTCAGAAAGCTCCGGATATTTGAAAATATTCGTAGCGCCGCTGGTATAGATCTGCATATCCTCATCCACCTGAATCGCATCTGCCACCGCATCCAGCACATCGCCTACCACTACACTGTGAATACCCGCCTGTTCTTTAAGCCTCGCAATCAGCCCAAGATTAATCTCTTCGATCGCCATACCATTCAGGGTCGTATTAAGAAGCATATTCAGCTTCAGGAGGTTCTCATTGCTTAAAGATTCATCCACCCGGATGATCTTGTTCTTGATCACATTACCTCCGAGCACGATCACCGCAATGATCTGTTCTTCATCCACCATCGTAAGCTGGATGAACTTGATCTTATTGCTGTTGCCCATAGGAGTGGAAACCATCGTAGCATAATTCGTATTGCTTGCCAGTACCTTGGCCGCCTGCTTAAGAAGCTGCTCCATCTTATCCGCCTTCTCAAGCATCTGCTCTTCCTTTTCCATCAACTCCTGCTCTTTCTCACCCATCAGCATATCCACATATAGCCGGTAACCTTTATCTGAAGGGATACGTCCTGCCGACGTATGAGGCTGCATGATAAACCCCAGTTCTTCCAGATCAGCCATCTCATTACGGATCGTCGCTGAACTTAAATTCAGATCCGTGTATTTGGAAATAGTTCTGGAACCCACTGGTTCTCCGGTATCAAGATATGTCTTAATGATCGCGTGAAGAATCTTAAGCTTCCTGTCACTTAACCCATGCTCTGTTACCATCCATCCTCCTCCTTTCAGATTTTCTTGTTAGCACTCTTTGATTTTGAGTGCTAACATCTTTCGAGTATTAATTTAACACTATGGTTTGCGTTTGTCAACATAGTTTATACATTTTTTATGATAAACCTGATTTATAATTTTTATCTCTGCTTTTTTACGCATAATTATTCCTTATCAACTTTTAAAAGCTGCCCTCTAACGACTATACTTCAGAGGACAGCTTTTCCTGATAAAACCCAATATGAATTTACTGCTTCAAATTACTCGTATGTTATTTCCATTACTGCATTCTGGACTGATCCATGAATTGTATCAGTTCTTTCACAATACTCTCCGTATCATAATCCGGCGCATACCGACCAGCCGCATCACAGATCTTTTGTATCACTTCCTCTTCCTCCTCCAGCATATCCACAATATCCGGTCCTTTAAAACCTTTCAAAAGCTTCCTGCAAACTTGGTTCACCAAAGTCCTAATCCGCCCTTCTTCCATCCCTTCGATCCTACCCTCTTTTCTTCCTTCTTCTCTTCCTTCTTCCCGTTCATAATATTTCTCTTCCCATGCCTGCATATACTTCACCCCGATCTCTTCATTAAGCTTCACTTTACAGACCCGCTTATGTACGCGCTTTACCCTCTCGCTTTTTGCCTCTTTGGCGGCCTCGTCCGTAGATTGCTCTACGTAATGCAGGAATTCAACAAGCTCTTGTGATACCTCATCCCCATTTTTCCCTTTCGTATTAAGAAAGATCTTTACCGTCCCGTCTCCGAGACTGCATGCAGCTACTTCTTTACATCTGTTTTCAAAGGTATACACATATTTCCCGTATCCAAACAGGTCAAAGGTCATGATCATAATGACAAATGACTGATTCAGGACATTGTAATCCGGTATTCCCGGCTCCAACAGGTTCGTATCAATGAGAGACTGGTAATATCTGCTCCGCTTTGCCAGATCAGCTTTTCTTGTATCCTGCATCTCCGTGTTATATATACTCTGCTCCTCGCTCATCGCGAACACGTCCATCCGTACGGACCGGATCAAAGGCGATACCCTGAGTTCCTTCTCCGTCTGCGGCTGGTCTAAAAGCGGGACCTCTTTTCCGAAGATGATCCCCAGCACATCCTGATAAGTTTCTCTGTCTTCCAGCACCTCATCAAACAGAAAGCGGTCTGTAAGGTTTAAATCCTTTAGTGGTACAATATTCTTATTTTTCCTCATGTCTTCTTCTCCTTAAGTTTATCATAAACATCTTAAAATTAACAGTATTCCTTCTATGCTGTCTCAAAAAACAGGCAATACGATCATAGGCACCACTCCCTCTTCTGTATGATCATAAAAATTAATGGAAAATCCGGCGAAACGCCGTTTGACTTAGATTTTCAGAATTTTGACTTATTTATAAATATAGCATTACATTCGATCTTTTACAATATAAAGTTCTTCCGAAAATGCAATCCCATCTTCCCACCGCTGTTATAACACATAAAAAGCTGTCCTCTGATTCCTATACTTTAGAGAACAGCTTTTATCCGTTATTAAAATATCGAACTGACAGATCTACAGCAGCATCTTTTCAAATACATCTCCCACTGCGCTCCTGTAGCTTACCTCCTTCACCGTTTCCTTTGTGACGACAGCTATGCTGCCAATCTTCTTTTCTCCAAGATAATACTGTACTTCTCCCACTTTCTTTCCTTTTTTGACCGGTGCCTTCAGGCTCTTCTTTACCGAGACTTTCCGCTCAATGGCATTTAAATCCGCCCCGGTAGCATCCACATAGGAAAATGGTTCTTTCTGTGCTACAGACACGTTTTCTTTTACGCCCCGCTTTACTTTAACCGGTTTGATGGGTTTCAGTTCATTTTCTACATATTTCCGACATTTTCCAAAGCCATAATTAAACAGTGTGATCGCGTCCTTATTACGCATTTTACTGTCATTTGCAGCCATGATCACTGCGATCAGCTCCATATCATCCTTTTTGGCTGTAGCAGAGATACAGAATTTTGCCTTGCTCGTAGAACCAGTCTTAAGTCCTGTAGCGTACTCATAATGTCTGATCAGCTTATTCGTATTGCTGAGTCCGAATTCCGAAGTCCCTTTTTTAGTCTTATGGGTAATATTCTCCATCCAGATCATACAATAATCATGGATCTTCGGATATTTTGTGATCAGCTCTCTTGACATGAGGGCGATATCTTTTGCTGTCGTAAGATGCCCGTCTGTATCAAGCCCGTTGCAGTTCACAAAATGAGTGTTCTCCATACCTAACCCTTTCGCCCGCTCATTCATCTTTGCAACAAATTCCTCTTCGCTGCCGCATATAAATTCCGCCATTGCCACACATGCATCATTTGCGCTGGCCACAGAGATACACTTTATCATCGTATCCACCGTCTGTGTCTCTCCCGGCTCCAAAAACACCTGCGATCCGCCCATGGATGCCGCGTATTCTGAAGTCGTCACTTCATCTTCAAGCTTTATCTTACCTTCATTCAGAGCATCAAAAATCAAAAGCAGCGTCATCACCTTCGTTACACTCGCCGGAGGTCTTTTCGTGTCCCCATCCTTTTCATAGATGATCTGTCCCGTAGAAGTTTCAATCAAAACAGCAGAAGGCGCCGACACCGAATCCTTCCCGCCGGCCTTTTCCTCCTGCTGCTTTTCTCCGCTTTCTTCCCCCTGTTGCTTTTTTTCGCCTTCTTCCTTCTGTGTCTGCTTTTCTGCTGCTTCTTCATATTGAATAAGCCTTTCGTAATCATCTCCGATACCGATATCAGATGCAATGGCCGGAAGCGGTGCGCACATTACAAAAACTGCGCTCAAAAATCCACAGATCACCTTCTGTCGCATAAGTTTCATTTACAACGCTCCATTATGTACTATTATTATTAATGTAATCACACACAATGAAAAATATTCCTAAAACATTACTGAATACGCACTCTCTCCCGGTCCGGATGCTCCCCTGACCATCCTGTCTGCGGCATGGTATCGATTCTGTACATATCTTCCCTTGATATCTCAAAAGAAAACAAGTCCTGATTCTGCTTCATGCGTTCTGCCGATGAAGATTTCGGAAGAGGGATCACATTTCTCTGCAGGGCATACCGAAGACACACCTGCGCCGGAGATACACCGTACTTTGAAGCCATCTGTACAATCATCTCATCCTCAAGGACTCTTCCGCGCCCGATCGGACTCCATGCCTGTACCATAATGTCCCGTTCCTGGCAATACCGCACTGCTGCCGCCTGCGCATATCCCGGATGGAATTCGATCTGGTCTGCCATCGGCTTTATCCGGCAATTTTCCAAAAGATTGTCTATATGATGAGGAAGGAAATTACTAAGACCAATGGCCCTTACCTTACCTTCCTCATAGAGTTCCTCAAGCGCCTTCCACGTCCTGTTATCAAGATCTTTCCATTCCGTATGATCCGGTTTCGGCAGCGGCCAGTGGATCAGATACAGATCAAGATAATCCATTCTCAGATTTTCAAGGCTTCGCCTGCACGCTTGCTTTGCCTCTTCATACCCCATCTCATCTTTCCACAGCTTAGAAGCAATGAAAAATTCCTCCCTCGGGATACCGCTCATCCTTACAGCTTCTCCAAGATACTTTTCCGTTCCGTAAAAAGATGCCGTGTCAAAGTAACGGTAGCCGCTTTTAATCGCCATCCTCAGAATCTCTACATTGTCTCCCTGAGCGGCTTTGTATGTGCCAAAGGCGACACAAGGGATCTTAACACCGTTATTTAATGTATAGGTATCATAAATATTTGTAAGCTTCATATTATTTATCCTTCCCTTTGAATATTTCCTGCTGTGTGATAGATCTAATACCTGAGCTTGATATTAGATAAAGATACTTCCGCCTTATATCCCTTAGTATGCAGCATATATTCCACACCACTTTTAGCAAGGTCTATATGATTCTGCGGAGCGATCATGATCTCTTCAACAGGCAGATTTTTCTCACTCATCAAAATCTCGATATAAGGGAGCATAAATCCGTCTTTCGCGCGGAAATATACATTGGTGCCTTTCTGCTTTTTAAATACAAACCGATATTCCTGTTCCTGCGAAAAACCACTGTTCTTAAAAAACATTGCGTACACATCCACAGTCCTCTGGAACTTCCCGCAGGCTTTCAGATAATTGCTGTCCTTAAGCTCCTTCCTTCTTTCTTCCAGCACATCTTCAAGAGACATCTGAAACAGATCCGGCAGATAATTGCAGATACTCTTTCTAATAAGCTGCCTTTGCTTCTTCTCATCATAAACAACAAGTCCATGATACGCAATCTCCGCTGCCTCCTCAATCCTCGCGATTATATCATCACTCCGGAAACCTATATTGTATCCCGTCTTATTTCCGAACTCCGACCACATCGTAATGCTGTCTCTGCATTTTGAAAAGGACAGCACAAAATATTCCCGGTTTTTCCCCCGCTTCGCATAGATGGTATCCTCAAGGAACATCTCTTTTAACACCGGATCTTTAATATTCTCCCCGCACACCTGATCAATGATCCCATAAATATGTGAAAATTCATTAGGGTCATTTAAGAAATCACTTTTTGTCGCCCAAAAACAATTATGATTCACGATACCATTGATTCCGTTGCTCTTTGTATAGTGGTACAGGATACTTCCCTTTTCTGCCTGTTCCAGTTTAACCTGCTTTCCTGACATCTCATCTCTCCTGTCATGTAAAAATAGTTCTTTTCATACCCTTCATATCTCATATATACGAATTTTGAAATATGGAAATTGTCTAGATTGTCTACATTCGTAGATATTTTTACTATTTCTCATAGTAACACCCCTAATAATAATCCTCAATCACCCATGGGTCATCCGAACTTTCTCGTCCGAGTATCCAATACTGATCCTTGTTTTCAAAAGGACTGTCATCTGTAACATCACTTGGAAATAATCCCACCTTATAACAGGATCGAATAACAATCATTTCTTTTCTGTAATCACAGCTCGTCTCTTTCGAATCCTCCTCATCGTAATAGAGTCGTTTCAATTTGTATCCTCTGAATATATCGTTTGATTTAAAGTCCTCAATCAAAACATTCCCCGCTGCTTTTACTTCCTCAAATGTATACAACTGCGGTTTGCCATAATCAAGTTCCACATTCCGGGCATGACTCCTTATACAATAAATCTCAAAATAAACACAGATTGCAAGGAACATGAAAAACGGAATCAATAATATTTTTATTTTCTTTTTCATAAACACTCCTCCTGTAATCTTTTACCTATTCTCTCTAAGATCTCTTTTATTCATTACTTCTTTTTGTCTCACTTCATCGCATTGATAAAATAATGATAACATATTGAATCACTAAAGCCAATGGATTCCATCTATTTCTCGACTTTTTTCTAATATCTCAACGACTACAAGGCATGCTAAACGCATACCTCTCCAATCCACTTATTTTCTCTGGTCAGATTCGCTATCTTCTGATTCAGCTGGTCAATCTGTTTTCCAACGCCATATTCAATATTTCCCATGTGACAAGCTGCTTCACAAAACGAAAGATACACCTAAAATATTATTGCACTTATATTGTATACATTAATACACATGATCAATATCAATAAACCCTCAAACAAGCGCTGTACTGCCCTCTCGCTAAGATAAAAATTGATCCTGCTCCCCAGAGCGCCTCCAATAATCCCAAACAGTATCATTCCTGCCAAAATATACATAGAAACATCAGGAATACTGCCCAAAAACAGCTCTCTTAAAAGTCCGGCACCCTGACTGATAAAAATGATATACAAACTGTTCTGTGCTGCCTCTTTTGTTGACATAGAATAAAAAAAATACAATGCGGCTATATTCATCGGACCGCCTCCGATTCCTAAAAATGAACCTAATGCTCCTAGAACTGCTCCGATCATGATACTCACAACACCGCTTTTTACATGAAGGGTTACAATACCGTCTTTTCTCACTGTATAAAACAAAGTAAGAAGCGTTATAACAAATAGCAAAGAGGCCTGTACTGCACCTGCCTGTTCAGGAACTTTCATTTCCTGCTGTAATAAAGAAAATACACTCTTTCCAAAGACGCCTCCCATAGCCGCCCCTACTGCAAGAGGCGTGGATGTCTTAAGTGCAATCTGCGATTTTCCGCGCAAAAATCCCCTGCATACAGACAATAAGCACATTCCAAATACTGTACAGCCTGACAGATAATTAATTGCCTCTACACTTAACAAACCATACGCATCAAGCACCGGCTTTATTATCACACCACCGCCTATGCCGCATATCTTCCCAATCAGACATGCTAACATCGCAACGGCAAAAAATACGATCTCCATAATCTCTCCTGTAATCCCTGCTTTACTGCCAGCCGCCGGGCTATTTTATATAATTATACCACAAATTGTGGATTCTCTTAAATCCCTTTTTTGTTTAAGCACAAAAACAAAGCTGCTGCTCCCATAGATTGTTCCTCTACTTTTGCAACAGCCTTATCACAATTCGTTTCAATCAGTTCCGTTTAAATGGTTTCAACAAAATACTTATCTTACGCTAACCAGCTTAAATCTTCTCAACGCCGCTTTATCTACTCAATCCCAAGCACCGGATAATCCTGCGCTTCTACTGCCTTTTTCAGCACATCATCAGCAATCTCCGCATTAAGGCTGACAACTGCTGTTCCTTCCTCATGACTTACAACCGCCTCATCTACCTCCGGCAGTGCCTCAAGTACTTTCTTCACTCTCGCCTCACAGTGTCCGCACATCATACCTTCGATCTTCATTGTTTTTTTCATTACCATATCCTCCTTAAATATTTTATCAACTTTATTATTCTTTATTTTTTTATCCTGGCTGGCATCATGCATTTTAAACCAGTTGAGCCGCAACGCATTTGTCACCACGCAAAAGCTTGAAAGGCTCATAGCCGCCGCTCCGAACATAGGATTAAGCTTCAGCCCAAACAGCGGGTACCATACTCCGGCCGCCAGCGGGATACCGATAACATTGTAAAAAAATGCCCAGAACAGATTTTCATGGATATTCCTAAGGGTCGCCCGGCTCATACGGATGGCAGCCAACACATCGCTTAACCGGCTTTTCATAAGAACCACATCCGCCGCATCGATGGCGATATCCGTTCCTGCGCCGATGGCAATACCTATATCAGCTCTTGTAAGAGCCGGCGCATCATTGATCCCGTCGCCCACCATCGCCGTTTTACCTTGCTTTTTCAGCGCGCGGATCACACTCTCTTTTCCGTCAGGAAGGACTCCCGCGATCACCTCATCTACACCTGCCTGTCTTCCGATAGCCTTTGCCGTGCGGTCATTATCCCCCGTTAACATCACTACATGGATACCCATATTCTGCAGCTCTTTCACTGCTTCCGGGCTGTCCTCCTTGATTACATCCGCCACGGCGATAATTCCAAGAAGCTTATCATTCCTGCCGAAAAACAATGGCGTCTTTCCCTGCTCTGAAAGCTTCTCTGCCCTCATTTTCAAATCTTTTGGAATACCGACATGCCCGGATATAAACTTCTGGTTTCCTCCAATCAGCATATCCCCGCTGATATGTGCTGTAAGACCGTTTCCTGCAACTGCCTGAAAATCTGTCACTTCCATATCTGCGTATTGTTTCTCATCAAGCAGCTCTTTTTTTATCTCATCCAACTGTGTCTCTCCTAAGTCAAGCACTGCCCTTGCCAAAGGATGTTCGCTTTTTTTCTCCAGCACATATGCATAGGAAAGAAGCTCCCTTTCCGTCACTCCATCTGCCAGACACAGATCTGTCACTTTCGGTTCTCCGCTTGTAATCGTTCCCGTCTTATCAAGAGCTACGATCTGGATCTTTCCCGTCTCTTCTAAAGAAACGGCTGTCTTGAACATGATACCGTTCTTCGCGCTCATTCCATTTCCGACCATGATCGCTACCGGAGTGGCAAGCCCCAATGCACACGGACAACTGATCACCAGCACAGAGATACCCCTTGCCAGCGCAAATCCGATCCCCTGTCCTAAAAGGAGCCACACCACGATCGTAACGGCTGCAATTCCGATCACTACCGGCACAAATACACCGGACACCTTGTCCGCCACCTTTGCGATAGGTGCCTTCGTCGCCGCGGCATCACTGACCATCTGGATGATCTGGGACAATGTGGTATCCTCTCCTACCCGTGTTGCCTGACATTTTAAAAAGCCAGACTGGTTCAGGGTTGCCGCCGAAACCTTTGATCCCTCTTCCTTGTCAGCCGGTATACTTTCACCTGTAAGCGCCGCCTCATTTACCGCACTGTTTCCCTCCAGAACTATACCATCAACCGGTATATTTTCACCGGGACGCACTGTAAAAATATCCCCGATCCGTACCTGCTCAATCGGAACTTCCTCTTCCTTCCCATCTTTAATAAGCACTGCTGTCTTAGGAGCAAGCTTCATAAGACTTTTCAGCGCATCCGTTGTCCTGCCCTTGGATCTGGCCTCAAGCATTTTCCCTACTGTAATGAGGGTCAGGATCATAGCCGCGGACTCAAAGTAAAACTCATGCATATAGGACATGACCCCATCCATGTCCATGCGCATCTGCGCGTCTGTCATAGCAAACAAAGCGTAGGTACTGTACACATAGGACGCTCCTGCGCCGAGTGCCACAAGTGCATCCATGTTCGGCGCGCCGTGAACCATACTCTTAAAACCGCTGATAAAAAACTTCTGATTGATGATCATGACTGCCGTAGTAAAAAGAAGCTGCAAAAGTCCCACAGCCACATGGTTTTTTGCCAGAATCCCCGGCAGCGGCCAATTCCACATCATATGCCCCATAGATACATACATCAAAGGGATAAGAAAACAAAGAGAAGCGACAAGCCTTTTTTTCATCTTCGGTGTTTCATTGTCTTTTAAAAAATCCGCCGCCGTATCCACACTCTTTGCCCCGCCTGCCGTATTGTCTAAACCGCCCTTTTTTGCCGCCCCGTATCCGGCATCCATAACTGCCGCAATGATCTCATCCGCACCGGCATCCCCTTCTACTCCCATAGAATTGGTAAGAAGACTCACCGAGCATGACATCACGCCAGACACCTTTGATACTGCCTTTTCTACTCTTGCGCTGCAGGCAGCACAACTCATTCCTGTCACTGTAAATTGTTCCATCTATCTGTCCACCTTGATCTTATAATCGATATCCGGGATTACCTACTTCATAAGCTTCTGCAAGGTCAATACCAGCTCGTCGATCGTCTCCTCTTTTCCCTGCCTGATATCTTCCGTTACACAGGTCCGGATATGATCTGCGAGCAATACTTTATTGAAACTGTTGAGCGCCGCATTGATAGCGGAAACCTGTATCAGGATATCCGTACAATACACATCCTCCTCAACCATTCGCTTCACACCCCTGACCTGTCCTTCAATCCGACTTAAACGATTGATCAGATCACGGTATTCCTTTTCTGTACGTTCCTTCGTCTTACCGCCGCAGCAATCCTTTATTTCTTCCGGCTTATTCCTTTCATCCATTACATTCACCTTCCCTTTAGTAATTACCTTTCCCAGATATCATGTTTATTATATACCCCACACAGGTATATTGCAAGTGTTTTTATAATTTTTTAAAAAACAGTTTTGCATCCTGTATCGTCTTATATCGTGCAATCCACTATATTATGCTCTCAAATATTTTCTTATCTCCTCAACCAGTCCCAAATCGGCCGGCAGCCAATCCACACTATCTAATTCCTTCCATGAGAGCCATCTTCCAGCTTCATGTTCTTTCAACACTAATTCTCCAAAATTAATTTTAGCCCAATAACAGTCCATTGACAGATGAAAAGAAGGATAATCATACTCAACACACTTAAGCTTCTCTTCCACTGAAATGATTACATTCAGCTCCTCTTTAATTTCTCTGATAAGTGCACTTTCCGGTGTTTCTCCTTCCTCCACTTTTCCTCCCGGGAACTCCCATCCGTCTTTAAATTCACCATAGCCTCTCTGAGTTGCAAATACTTTATTGCCACTTCGAATAACTGCCGCAACTACCTTCACAGTTTTCATAATCCTCTTCTTCCCTTTCTTAAGCCTTATCCAATTATATATTGATATATATCATCTCGTACTGGCGTATCCAGTATCCACTCAATTTCAACTGCCGTTTTTGTCGTATTTACCATACAAAATTCTTCTGCTCGTCCTGATGCCCTCATTCTCCCTAAATAATAAAATTCTTTTGAAATCTTATCATCCTTATTTTTTCGAACAAACAGATGCACATCTATCCCCCGTTCCTTTGCATAGAGGAAGTTTTGAACGTCTTCCGACTTCAAAGTTCTTCCAGATTTGGAAATTGCTATCAATGTAGCCTCATTAATAAAATGATCCTCATATTTTGTTGTGTCACTAATATCATCAGCCTTATCATAGTTTATAAATACCGGAAATGTTTTCGTCTTTTTATCATACTTGTACCCTCCGATATTCAAAGGTACTTCATTATGCTCCCAGTTTAAAAGACGACATGCATCTTCATAAGTATATTTTTGATACAAAACAAAATCTGTATCCTGATACCGGCTGCTGAAATTCATCCTATATCTATGGATACCAAACTCTATCAATTCCTTTATAATATTATAAAAATCAGGATTTTTTAACATCTCATTAAAACTGCTCGAAATTCCATATTCCGACTCTTCCTCTTTGATAAATATACAAGAGTCATATGTCTTCTTTCCTGACCCCGAAGGAAATTCATTTGACATCATATTCACTACACATTTACTGACACATGTATCCATTGAAATACCATAATTTTCCTTCAAAGAACTTTTCAATCCTTTTAAAATTCCATGCCGATATTCAATAAGACGATTTAACAATTCTAGTTCATGTATTCTCTTTCCCATCGCCAACTTTTTGGAAATAAATTCTATAACCTTTTCCTCTTCTGCCGACAGACGGATTTTAAATTCTTTTTCATATTTTACAAGGAATTTGTAATATGAACCTAGACTGCTATTATCAAAAATCCGGCATATATCCATCTCTCCATATTTATCAAAATCCTTAAGTGCCGGTATTTTTCCAAGTTTATGTTTCAAATTTGTATAATTTTCTCGAATCAGCTTAATATCACTGAAATTTGCCGCATCAATAGCCGCAAATATTCTCTTACGACTGATTTCATCAAAGTGAATTGTTGATACTCCAGGAATTATGCGGTTTCCTTCCATCACATAACGTCGGATATTATCTTTGTTATAACTTCGGTCTCCAAAAAGAGCAATTGGGATCAAAAAATTATTCTTATAATTTCCGATAAAATCCAAAATAACAACAAACTCTTTGTTTTCTGACTTTCTCAGTCCACGTCCTAGCTGCTGTACAAAGACAATCGCTGACTCTGTGGGACGCAGCATAATTACTTGATTGATTTCTGGTATGTCCACACCTTCTGAAAATATATCGACTGTAACTATATAATCAAGATAATCCTCTTCTGACATTTTTTCTTTCGGGATATCCGCTACCAACCGTTCAATCACTTCTTCTCTTCTTGCTTCACTATCTTCTCCTGTCAGTGCTTCTGTCCGAAGTCCCCGTTCATTAAATTTTTCCGACAACTTTTTTGCTTCATCCTTACGGCTGCAAAAAATCAGCCCTTTAACCCGTTTACCACTATATCCAAAATAATTAGCCTGCTCAATAATGTAACTTACTCTCTCGTCACTAACTAAACGATTAAAATCACGAAGTCCTTCTATATGTTCATTATCTCCAATGACCTTCCCGTCAATATTTAAATCCGTGATTCCAAAGTAATGAAATGGACAAAGCAAATCCTCTTCCAAAGCCTGCTGTAACCGAATTTCATATGCAATATTGTGATCAAATATTTCGTAAACATCAAACCGATTAGTCTCTGGACTTGCTGTCATTCCAAGCCAAAAATCTGGTTCAAAATAGCTCATAATTCTCTGATAGCTGTTTGCGCCAGAATGATGTGCCTCGTCCAGACAAATTCCAGAAAATGCATTCGGCATAAATTGACACAACACGTTTTCTTTACTCATCATCTGCATAGTCGCAAATATCAAATCAGCTTCTTTTATTCTATCCATATCTTCAGAAGTATTCCCTGAAAGAAGAGCATATTTATAATTCATCCCATCTGCACGCGTGTATCCGAATACTCTCTGATAACTGGCCAATGCCTGCTTCGCAATCCGCTCTCTATGTACAAGAAAAAGAACTTTTTTCGGATTCATTTCCCGCAATGCGAAAGCCGAGGCATATGTTTTCCCGGTTCCCGTTGCCGATATTAAAAGAGCTTTCTTTTCTTTTTCATTAAGCAGCTTGTTGATATTCTTCACAAATTGAACCTGCATTGCATTCGGCTTAAGTCTATACTGTTCTATAGAAACAGGAATTGTCTCTTTTGCTATTTTTCTCTGCTTCTTTACCAGTTCATATCTAACCCGATAACTTTCAATAAAATCACTATAATCTATACTCTGTTTATCGTTCCATAAAGTATTGAACTCCTGCAAGATGTCCCCAACCACTTCACCAGACTCATATCCAACAAACTTTGTGTTCCATTCACGATTAACCTTTAATGCGCTTGCTGTCATATTGGAACTTCCAATAATAATTCGATATACTTCTTCTCTTTTAAAAATATACCCTTTCGTATGAAAACCATCTTTGTTTTCATTGCTATAAAATACCTTCAATTCAATGTTTTTTAAAGAATGTAATTTATCCAAAGCGGCCGGTTCATTAAATTCTAAATAATCTGTCGTAAGAATCTTTCCTTTAATTCCCCTTCGCTCCAGTTCCTTGAATATCTGCAATAAAGGTGTAATTCCACCCAAAGTGATAAATGCAACACTAATAAAGAACTCCTCACAATTAATCAGTTCCTGCTCCAATGATGATATAACCCTTTTTCCATGTTTACAGTCATTTGATATAAACTCCGGCCTAAAAGCCAGATTAGAATTAACATTCTGATTAATAAATGCTGTCTGTAAACCACTCTGTAATTCATGAATCTGTTTCATCACCATTCTCCTTCATATTCTTTTCCTTCATGATATCCAGTAAACATTAATACATATGCTACCCAAACTCTTGCAATCAGTATAACACGAACAATGTCGGACCAAAAGAATATTCTTGAACATAATATTTTCTTCTAAAATGGTTTTTGATTACTGTCAAACTGATATTTTGTAATATTTTTTATATCCCTCACCGCCGCAGTATTGCCCGTTCTTATTACCGTTCACATAAAGCAGAGTCCCGGCATTTCCGTTTCTATTGATTCCATGAAAAGAGTGATACCTGTTATCCGGCATTTTAATGCCGATAAAAAACCTGTCCTCTTGTGCAATAACCGCATGCGTCCATACAGAACAATCAATGTCAAAATTAAATCCGACAACTGTATCGTCCCCATTATAAACAAATCTCGTACACATATTTATTCCTCCATAATCCCCTTGATGCATCCCGATTGTACTGCCGATATAACAGTCTGTGTCTCTTTTGCACGCCGATATACTTTCTTTGGATCAGCCATTTTAAAATCCTCCTTGTCGGTTATATATATGATAATTTTATTCATCTGCCGCGGCGCTTTCAATATACAAAACATTGCAGACACAATGTGTAAACAAAGAGGGCCGCCTTTTTTTAAGCAGCCCCCTACAATTATTTTTGATATATTATTTTTCTAATGGCATAAACCGAAAGATGGTAAAAGTCTGCAAGATCCTCTGTAGACACACCTTGCCTATGATCAGTAATAATTTTTTTATTACGATCCTCAAGCTGTTTCCGGTAGCCAAATAATTCTCCCCAGAATTTATGTTGTTCAGTTTTTTTCTATCCTTTTTTATCTTATATGTTCTCTAAGATTCTCATCTTCATAATCAAATACACATCTCTCAAACGCATTGATCACATGAGTATCCTGATATTTATCATAACGCTTATGTTTTCTTCCATAATTCATATGCACATGCCCGTGGAGAAAAAAGCGCGGCTTATATTTTTCCAACAAAGATAAGAACACCTTAAATCCCTGATGCGGAAGATCCCTTGCGTCATTAAGCTGGTACGCAGGAGCATGGGTCACAAGAATGTCAAAACCTTTATGGCGCATAAGCTTAAATGCAAGCCTTCTGACCCTTCTTCGCATATCCCGTTCTGTATACTGGTATTCTCCGCTCCGATACCGCATAGACCCTCCAAGACCGAGAATACGGATCCCTTCATGTTCATATATTGTATCATCAATGCAGGTGCAGCCTTCCGGCGGAATAGTCTCATACTTTTCATCATGATTTCCGTGGACATAAAGCACCGGCGCTGATGTAAAAGTCGCCAGAAAAGAAAGATATCTCGGATCCAGATCTCCGCATGAAATAATGACATCGATCCCTTTAAGCTTTTCTTTTTCAAAATGATCCCAGAGATAGGCTGATTCCTCATCTGCAATCGCCAGTATTTTCATAAATCTGATTATCCTTTCTATTATCCTTTAGGATTTCATTGTTCCTGCCGCACGGCATAATGGTATCCTTTAGGATTTCATTGTTCCTGCTGCATGGCATAGTGGTATCCTTTAGGATTTCTTTTTATCTAAGCCTTGTTGTCCGACAACCAGTTTTGACTGTTCTTTTAATTCATCCTCTTTCGGAATAGATCCGATCACATTCTCTGCCAGCCAGTCCATCTCCACGATCGCCTCCGGAGACAATGCACCATAAGGATGTTCCTGGACAATACCGTTCTGTGAATACAATATTCCGGAAAATGGATTAAATTCTCCGGTGCAGATAGTCTTTTTCAAAAGTTCTACAAGACGCTTTGTCCCGATGGGCAGATTTTGGGAACAGATGACGTCTGCGACTCCCGACGACATTCCCCACCAATAATTGATAGCCTTTGTTGTAGACGGGTCATCATCATATTTCCAAGTTCCTTCCATAATGGTGCGGATCAGCTTTTCGTAGAATACCCCCCACTGCCATACAGGCATCGCAAGGCTTTTCGGATTTTCGTCAACCATCTCAAATATACCAAAATATCTGGACGCATCTTCTGGAATCACCATATCCTTACCGGATATGATGGATGCATCGCTGTTTTTAAAATTCCACAAAGCATCATTATCCTTCTTAGCACTCCAGTCCAGATATACCTCCGCTCTCGGGTTGATCATCTTTGCTCCCAGCGCAAACGCATTTATATTAGCAATAGTTCCGAAGATCGGATAATCTGCAATATAAGCAAGCTTATCGTTTTTCGCCATCGCTCCTGCGATCGCGCCCATCAAAAACTTTGCCTCATGCATTCTTGCATAATAAGTTCTGATATACCGGTGGGATGTGTTCAGAGAACAATTCAAGATCCGTACCTTAGGATACTCGATCGCTGCCTTGACACTTGCATTTGCAAAGGAAGGAGTCGTTGTAAAGATCAGATTGCACCCTTCAGCGATCGCCTGATCCAACGTATCCTCTATCGTTTCTATCGTCACATCTTCATAACATACCGTGGAAACTTCCGAAGGAAATTCCTGTTCCAGATGAAGTCTGCCAAGCTCATGCGCATAAGTCCATGCAGACGTCATCGGAGATTTTTCATAGATAAATGCCGCCTTAAGAGTTGTGACATTCGTCGTCAGAAGCTTTCCGAGAAGAGATTGGCCTTTCTCTGTCGGATCCATCTTAAGTTCTACTTCCTTTTCTTCCTGCAGAAGTTCGAATTCTTCCCAACTCTTTTGAACCAGTGTCTTTAGTTCACTCGTCGTCATATCTCCGATCTTTTTATAATCCTGTACTTCAATAAATGCAAGGAATGCATCTCCAGGTGTACATCTCAGATTTTCCTTGTTGTTCGCCTGAAATTCCATCAGGAAACGTGTATAGATCGAACTGAAGGTCAGCTTGTCGTCATCACTCCATACCTCTCCCGGCTTCTTTCCCACTTGCTGCTGAAGTTTCTCGAAGCTTCCCTCTTCAGAAAACCAGATATAATTGACTTTAGAAAGCTCATAAAACTCCATAAATTCATAATAGATATTGTTCTCTTTCTCCCCGGTCCTTCGCGGCACGATCCGGGTGACACTCCCCGGAATAGATACAACATCAAAATATTTCAGCACGCTGACACGCTTATTCCCCTCAAGGACATAGAACTGATTCATATATTCATAAGCCTTGATAGGTTCCCTGATCCCTTCTTCTTCATGGCTTTTGCAGAGATTGATCCATTTTTGGGAAAATTCTGTTCCCGACTTTAAGATGGGCATAAAATTCGCGGCAAAAGCACTGCTCCTTCCTCCAGTCTTCGTCCCGACAATCTGATTCACAGGGATCTGCACCAGTCCTAACGGCACCTCCGAATAAGTTCCCTTTGACGGCAGTATATCATCAAGTACCTGCAAAGTCGGCTGCAGTCCTCTCATTATACGGTACTGGTACTCTTTTTTTCCTAATTTATATGCTTTGCTGTAATCTTCTGAAGCCATAATATCCTCCTTATTTACTCATAACAATCCTGAATCTTACCGGATTCTAATCTATGTTGATCATTGTAGCATTCATACATCCTATGTACTGCTTATGTACCATGTATTTTTGCAATTTCATAATTTGGCTTATTATACACCATCACACAAGTAAATAACAATGAGAATAATACGTTTATTTTTCCATATATTTCCACAAATTGCACAAAAAATACAGCCGCCGAAAAATATTCTCATTCCAGCAGCCGCATTTGATTATTTTTTATCGTATTGCTTCACTTCAACATCCTTTTTTTCAAAATCAATGAATAACTGGAACGCATATCCATCATCACTTGTATCCCAGATCTCTACATACTTTGGAGACACTTCGATCAAGATCTCCGTATCTTCATGATTGTATTTGTTATAACTCTGCCACAGATATTTTTCATATCCCTTCGCGAATACCTGTCCCGGCTCTTTGGCCACAAGTCCTTTATTCTCAGCCACTCCTTCTACCTGGATACCGCTCCAGCACAAAGCTACTTTAGGATTTTCAAGAAGCTGTTTTGTCTTACGGAAATCTTTATCTGTCTTAAACCAGATCTTTCCATCATAAAACAGACAGCTTACATTTCGCACCATCACATAATCATCTTTGCTGGAAGCCAGAGCCATGATCTGACTGTTGCCAAGCATCTCAAACATACGGCTTACCGCCTGCTCATAAGTAATATCTTTATCTAATATAAATTTCATAATTTGTCCCTTTCATTAATCATTGTTAAAAGCATGCTTATTATCTTGATATCTTATCTGCTGATAACACCTTTGATAAATTTACTCAGTCTCTTATATACAATAAATGTCACAACAGAAGTCACACCATATTTGATCAGATTAAACGGCACGATCCCAAAAAGCGCCATCGTCATAGCATCCTTCATCGCAGGATTCACAGCGGTACACATCCCGATAATATCTTCCATAGTCATTCCAAACAATTTCGCGTAAAATGGAATGATCAGGTACAAATTCGTAATAACAGCCACTACCGACACAAATACTGTGCTGACCGCCATTCCTGCTGCCGCTGTCTTTTTTGTCTTATTCCTGTGATAAATAAAAAGTGTCGGAAGCACATAACAGGAGCTTAAGATAAAGTTCTGAAGCTCACCGGTCCCCAGTGAAAACGACCCCTGTATCACAAGCTGTAAAAGTATCTTCACTATAATAATACAGACAGCCGCAAAAGGTCCGAACATAAAGCCGCCAAGCATTTCCATAAGCCCGGAAAGATCAAATGACATAAACGGAGGCATAAACGGAATCGGAAAACGGAATAACATAAGTACCGCGCTCACCGCTCCCATCAAACCCACAAAAGCAATCGTCCTTACTTTCATACGGACATCCGCGCCTGTCTGCACAACTCTTTTTCCTGCTGCATTGGTTGTTTCTTTTAACTGGTTCATACTGAAATCTCCTTTCTTAAGGGCGCCCACCAGTACATTTCTCTGATCGCCAAGAAATATAAGCCCCTTACACAAAAATTAAAATAACCCGCAACAAAAATTGTCCCGGGCACATAAATGCAGAAAATGTCTTTTCTCATCCGGACTATACCGTCGGTTCCGGAATTCACGTTGTCAAAAACATGTCACCGGATCAGCCGCCAAAGCGGGTCATGGACTATACCATCGGTAGGGAATCGCACCCTGCCACAAAGACTTCCATATTCAGTTCTAATATTGAATAGAGATTGCAGTAACATCATCTGCTTCGTTCATTATAATCCTGTATAACATAATTGTAAATAGTAAAAAAGAAATTTTATGAGTTTCATTCACATTTAAAATCTTTTTCAATATCACCCCGACTGTCCAAACTTTTACACACTTAATATGATATTATCATTTTATCAAAAATAACAAAGATATCTAAGAGGGCCATGATATGAGACAGATGACATTTAATAAAAATACGTGGAGATTTTTAATCATTGACAAATCCGGACTGTATGCTCAGATCCATGATGAGGTATACGGAAATAACGCTGAGACTCTTAACGAACTGATGGAGATTTACTCCGATAAGAGTAAATATCAATATATGATAATTGAGTCATAGGTGCATATGATTGGAAATACAACTTGATCCGGATGATAATACCCATGCCAACAGTTAGTTTGACATGGGTATTATTGATTGACAAAAGGGATAAAAATCGAAGCAGCAAGTTCTGTATCATTTACTTTGTATTCCATTTTACTCCTCTGCTAAATTCAATACTGCTTATGATTTCTGTTTTGCTCAAATCACTACGCCATGTACAATTTTCAACCGCTGTAACAACTTCCCATACTCTGTGAATGTCACAGGGAATATGGGCTTTTATATTTGAAACCGCCATTTTTAATACCTTCGCGAACTGTATTTATTACATAGGTTTTAGATTTTTATTGAGCCTGTCCACCATCCATGCAATCCGTTTTTCTCTTCCTGCTTCCGTCTTCGCGTCAAAATATGCCCGCGTATACGTTTTCTTTACTGATAAAGACATAGCCTGAAAATTTGTATAGGCCGGTTCATACTCTTTTAAAAGCTCCGAGACTGAAACGATCTGATCCTCTGTAACTGCCATAGGGTCAGGCGCGTCCCACTGACCGTTTTCTTTAGCTTCCTCTATCTTCTTTCTCCCAGGATCAGTCATAAGCCCCCGGTCCTCAAGGCTTTTAACCAGCGCCTTATTTTTCTCTGACCACTTGCTCTTGTGTCTGCGCATAGAAAAATATTTTTTATATGTCTTATCATCAATACTTTTCATCTGTCCGTCGATCCATCCAAAACAGAGAGCTTCCTCAAGGGCCTCTCCCGCTTTTATTGTTTTCGGCCCTCCGGCTTTTCCAAACAAAAGCCAGACGCCTGTATCTGACAGGCAGTGTTTAGAAAGCCATTCCCTGAATTCTTCTCTGTCCGCAAACTTCAGTATATCTTCCATCATCTACTCCTTTCACCCGCCATAGCAATCTACAACAAACACCGTCCCATCCTTCACCTTAAACTTCACTTCTTTTCCCGCATATGCCATTCCATAAATCCTCTCAGAGTCATTCTGATAAGATGGTCTTGGGTCCTGCGACAGAATTTCTTCCAACACTGTTATCTGCTCCGGATCAAACAACTTTCTGCACTTTTCCAAAACTACCACCTTCAGACGGTGACCTTTACACTCCTCTGCAAATCCTCCGGCCGCCTCAGGGTAACAATCGACATAAGGAAGATAAGGCTTTATATCATAGATCGGTGTCTGGTCCATCAGATCTGCTCCTGTTACGTAAAGTACAGGCCCATATTCCACGCTCATCTCCACACCTTCAAGCCGTACACATGACAGTCCGACAGGATTGGGACGGAAAGGGGAACGTGTAGCGAACACTCCCACCCTCTCATTACCGCCAAGTCTCGGCGGACGCACTGTCGGACTCCACTTATCCCTCACACACTCAGAAAATTCCCACAAAAGCCAGAGATGGGAGTACTGCTCAATTCCCCGCACTGCCTGCGCGCTTTGATACTCTTTTTCAAATATGATCTGCCCTTTCACCGGCGCTAAGTTACTCTGTCTGGGAATCCCGAACTTTTCCGGAAAATCTGTCCTGATATGCGCGATCCTGTGAAACGTAATCTCTTGTTCCATCTATTCCACCTTAAAGTTTCAATCCGCGATACCGGTTCATACACGCAAAGATCTCTTCCTTCCTGGGCATCGCAAGATTGCCCGGAATATCTTTCGCATTCTTCACATCTTTTCCCATCACCGCTATAAAACCATGCTTTTCAATCTGGGAGAGTAAAATATCTATCTGCTCCTGTACCGTCATCTTCCCGTCAAAGTCTTCCTCTTCCATCCGTTTTAAAATATATCCAAGACAGGTAAGCTGCTCACTGTCCGCAAGCTGCTCCACATAGCGCAGATCCACCGTATCATGATTCAACTGCACACCGTCTCTTCCCATCGTTTTAATCTTGATCCGTCCCTTATGGAACACACCCGGATTCTTTTTCGGCCTCCTTATATACTGCGGCATAGGCGTACCGTCCTGAGGGTAGGAAAGTCCCGGATATTCTGAAGCTGCTTTTTTTGCTGCCTCCGTAATATCTTTAGGCACGTAACGGTCCATCTGGATGATCCTGTCCGCCACCTGGAAATAAGCGCCGGAACTTCCTGCCACAAGCACTGTAGAGATACCGAACCTCTCATACAAAGCTCCCATCCGCTCGATAAATGGAGTGATCGGCTCCATATCCCGATGGATGACCCGCTGCATAAGTTCATCCCGCACCATAAAGTTCGTAGCACTGGTATCTTCATCAATAAAAAACGCGCTGGCACCCGCCTCCATCGCCTCTATCACATTGGCAGCCTGTGAAGTACTCCCGCTGGCATCCTCTGTGTAAAATGCTTTTGTATCCTTTTTATTAGGCAGATCGTTTATAAACATGGAGATATCTGTATGCTTAATGCTCCTGCCGTCTTCTGCGCGGATCTTTACTGCCGACCCATCCGTTACGATATACTCTCTCCCGTCTCCGGCAATATGGGGATAAACACACATCTCAAGCGCCTTTAAAAGCGTAGATTTTCCATGGTATCCGCCGCCGACGATAAGTGTGATCCCATTTTTTATTCCCATTCCGGACACTTCCCCCTTATAGGGGAGCTTCATCGCTACCCGCATAGACTCCGGAGAGACGAATGCTACCGCCTCCTTCATAGGACGCTGGGAGATCCCTGATTCTCTCGGCAATATGGAGCCATCCGCCACAAACGCTACCAGACCTCTGCTTTTAAGTTCTTTCCTGATATACTCCTGATCCTCAGAAAGTTCCATCACCTTCTCTGCCTTCTGCTTATTGATATTCTGGTATAAAAGAGACTTTTCCACACATTCCGGCAGAAAATCAAATAAAATCTTTATCAGTTCCCTTGCATTGATAGTTCTCCCATTTGCAGGGAATCCCGCTTCAAACCGCACGATGATGTTACCGTTCGCAGAATCTACAGAACAGGCGCTTCTTTCTAAGACTTCCTGCCCGCATCTGGTCACAGACAGGATCCCGCTCTTTCCGGATCCTTTCGCCTGAAAAGAATATTTCCTCGTCTGCTCCTCGAATAATCTCGTCAGATGATCCTGAAGAGCGATCCTTTTATGTCTTTTATCATAAAGCCTGTCCGGGAAGCCGGCAATCTTTTCTGAAACTTCGACATGCAGCTTTGACGGTGCCGCGAACGGGTCTCCCTGCACATGATCGATACACAGAATATACTTCCCGAAGCGGTAACTTCCCTTGGTTCCTTTATATGCCGGATACCCTTTCCTGTCAATGTTAAATAACAACTGCTTTAAGTCGTTTGCTGTATTCATTGATATTACATTCCTTCCTTTTGTCGTTAATAAGCTTCTGCCTCTGCCCGTGACATCCAAAAATGGATTCCTGTAGTAGAATCCTGCCAGCGGTCTTCGTTAAAATCTTTCACTTCCACCCACTCGCCCTTTTTATAGACAAAGTTCTCATCCACCAGAGACCATGCCTCATCAAAGTTCTTTGTAAAGTCACAACTTTTAATTGTCAGCACCTTCGCCTTGCTGCAACGGCAGGATGGCAGCGTCGCAGAAGTTCTTTTTGCGTCCGCTGGGATCAAAAGCTGTACCATCCGGTCATTGACACACTTTTTATAGCCTAAAAATGCTCCTTTTTCGGGACAGTGCAGGCGGAACCATTTCGTCCCTTCATTGGATATGATACCTTCTAGATCAGCATGTTCTAACACCGCCCCAAAAAGGTTCGCATCTTCTATATTACACCCGCGCATATCACAGCGGCGAAAAGACGCAGTTACCATCCTTGCATTCTTAAAGTCCGCCCCCTTCATAGAACAGCCGTCAAACAGCGCATTTTCTACTGAACTGTTCTCAAAGTCCACTCCATCTAATACCGTATTCTGAAAAGAGCTGAGTGTAAAATCCATATTACTAAGGTCAGCCCCGCTAAGATCCATATTCCAGATTTCTTTTTCTATAAATGAAAGCCGCTCTCCTGCTTTGCGGTCTTTAAAGGCAGCTTTAAAAGCTTTTTCAGTTATCCGCTCCATTTAAGGCCTCCTCCTTATAGATTCCTTATAGATCTACGATCCTTGCGCGGTGATGTGTATAAGGCAGAAATTTCTTTATCAGATCCTGTGTCTTAAATTTAAGGTGTGTCGTATTTATCCCTGTATTGCATACAAAATACTCTGCCTCTGCCACTTCCTTGTCAAGGATCAGCTGTACATAATCATCCTCGTCATTCAAAAGCCCTACCACACTTGCAGAACCCGGCTTTGTCCCAAGATGTTCCCACATATGCTCCGGCGTGGCAAAGGACATACGGGACACTCCTAATTTTTTGCTGAAGGATGATGTGTCAAATGCCTTCTCTGCCGGCATCACAAGCAGGAAAAAAGTAGTTTTTTTCTGGTTGCATAAAAATACATCTTTGCGCACCGGCGCCCCCATCGCTTTTCCGATATCCTCGCACTCTTCCATTGAGGCAGCCGGATCATTGTCCACTCTCTCATAAGGAATCCCAAGCTTATGAAACACCTTATATACCTCCTGCTCAAGAGGGACTCTCTCGCTCACATTCTCAGGCGGTGTCGTTACAATTTCACTGATATACATTGCATATTCCTCCTCTGCCCGCAAACAGCGGTAATATTCTTTCCTATTTTAGCACAGATGTTATATGGTTTCCATTCTATTTCTTTAAAATTTCATTTTACGTTTACATCTGTTATCTCCCTGAATCATTGACAAAATCATTGATTCAGGTGTAGGATGCCATCAGGCCGTCAGGCGATTCCAAAGAAAGGACTGTCAAACAACATGAAATATATCTTAGCCTCTGCGTCGCCCCGCAGAAAAGAACTATTAAAAAAGACGGGCATATCCTTTGAGGTCATCCCGTCTTCCGTAGAAGAAAGAATCACAAAAACTATTCCGTCAGACATCGTAATGGAACTAGCCCAGCAGAAAGCACATGCAGTCTACTCATCCTTAACACCTTCTGAGGCCGGAGACCTTACAGTCATCGGTGCTGATACCATCGTTGTCTACCAGGGCGAGATCTTAGGAAAACCAAAAGACAAATCCGAAGCCTTCGATATGCTCTCCATGCTTTCCGACCGCACCCATCAGGTGTATACCGGAGTCTCGCTCATGATAAGAAAACAAGGAAAACTTTCCGTTTGCACATTTTATGAAAAAACGGATGTGACCTTTTATCCTGTCCGCAAAAACGATCTGCATTCTTATGTAGAATCCGGCGATCCCCTTGATAAAGCCGGAGCTTACGGCATACAGGGCGATTTTGCAATCCACGTAAAAGAATTAAAAGGCGATTACAACAATGTGGTAGGACTCCCCATCGGGAGGCTCTATCAAGAGCTTATCCAACAACCGTGATTTCAAAAGATTTTCCAATGACCTGTAGAGTGCTCAACAAATGAAAAATCTTTAAAATCAGGTGAGATTCTCCAATACCTTGGCCAATCCAAAACCATTGGACTAATAAATTTTGATTTAGGATCATTGGTTTTACACAAAAAAATGGGACAATAGGGAGTATCTTCAAAAAATTTTCGATATATCATATGTGAATTGCTTGACCGGAAAGAAATGGATACACTACACAAATAGCCATGTGCTTGTAAAATCGGGAGGTTTATGGTAGTGTGGAAATACGAAAACAGAAGGGAAAGCAGGTAGGAAGATTGACAGTGCCGGAACAGATAGACCAGAAACATCAGGAAGATTTACAGAGGCTAAGAGGTTTTCGCCTGCTTGATGATGATTTCCTCACAAAGTGTTTTGAAGGAGATACGGCAATCATAGAATTTTGAATGTGGAAGTACAGCGTTCCGACAAAGGGGCAGGGAGAAAAAGAGCCAGGTACAACTCAAGCATGATGGACGCAAACCTTTTGAAGAAAGGTGAGGACTTCGATAAGCTTCCGGAAACGTGGGTAATCTTTATCACAGAAAATGACGTAATGGGAAAAGGGCTGCCGCTCTATCCGATTGAGCGGTGCTTTTTAGGAACCGGGGAAAGATTTGAGGACGGTTCGCACATACTGTATGTAAATGGCGCTTACCGTGGAGATACGCCAATCGGGAAGTTAATGCATGACTTCTCCTGCACAGACGCAGCGGATATGTACTATGGGACACTGGCGGACAGGGTGAGATTTTTCAAAGAGAGCAAGGAGGGAATCGAGATTATGTGCCGTGCTATGGAAGATATGAGGAATCAGACATTGAAAGAGGGAGCAATCAATTCCGCAAAGAGAATGTTGGCAGATGGGATTTTGACACTTGAAAAAATTGCGGAATACGCAGGACTTCCACTTGACGAAGTGAAAAAACTGAAAGCAGAACGGACAGCATAGTAAGACCATAGGCCGGGAATTTAAAAACAGGTTCCCGGCCTTATTTTTTTGCCCTGAAAGGAAACACTGCCAGCGTGTGACTGCTGGCGGTGTCATACATATGAGTATTTATTTATGATAGATGAAATAAAGCGTTCTCATAATCCTGCACATAGTATCTGATATTTTTGCGTCCCTTCTGAATGATTATATGACCTTCTGCTTCCAGTTTTTCTTTCTGAGCTTCTACACCGCCGGGATATTTGGTGTTCAGTTCTCCATTTGCTTTTAATGTTCTCCAATATGGAGTTTCATCTTCAGAACGCTGGTAGCTTGCCCACGCCGCAATAGATACATATATCCCGGCTGTAATAGGTTCTGTAAAATCTGCCCCATTCAGTTTAGCAAAATATTCACGGATTTTTCCAACAGTAATAACCTTACCATGAGGAATTTGCTTCATTACCTTGTCATAGTCGATAGGCGGGGAAAAATACATTTTATTGCCGCCATATTTGTCAATGCTTTTTTGGTCAGTAATTGTTTGAAATTTAGGCATATCCTTGCTATCGTGCAGCATAGCATTGAAATCTTTTTTATCTTCATTTGCCATCTCTTGACACCTCCTGCCTTAATTATAGTGAAGTGTTATACTCGGGAGTTTGACAGTTGAATACTAGATAAATACCTTGTAGGTCGCATAAAACCT
>CAJUAM010000018.1 GCA_910584615.1 uncultured Dorea sp. | reverse complement strand
TTTTCAACATATTTCCTTGTTTTCCAATAATTATCCCCTTGTGGGAATCCCGCTCACAGATAATGGTGGCATCAATGTGGATAATCTTTCCCCGCCTCTTCATCCGGTCTATGGCAACTGCGATACCGTGAGGTATCTCCTCTTCTAAGGCATGAAGCGCCTTCTCTCTGATAAGTTCTGCCACGATCTGACGCTCCGGCTGGTCTGTGATAGTATCCTCATCATAAAACTGAGGCCCATAGGGAAGATATTTCATTACGACATCAAGCAGTTCCTCCGTGTTATTCCCGCTTCTTGCAGACACCGGAACGATCTCAGCAAAATCATAGATATCCTTGTAGGCCTGAATAGAGGAAAACACTTCTTCCCCCTTTACGCTGTCAATCTTGTTGATCACAAGGACTACCGGCGTATTCACCCGCTCAAGCTGCTTTGCGATATGCTTTTCGCCCGCTCCGATAAAAGTCGTTGGTTCCACCAGCCAGAGCACCACATCCACCTCATTCAAAGTACGCTCTGCCACATTTACCATATATTCTCCCAGCTTATTCTTTGCCTTATGGATACCCGGCGTATCCACGAACACGATCTGCCCCTTCTTAGTCGTCAGCACCGTCTGGATACGGTTTCTTGTCGTCTGGGGCTTATTCGATGTAATGGCGATCTTCTGTCCGATCAGATAATTCATAAGCGTAGACTTTCCCACATTCGGACGACCGATAAGCGTCACAAACCCCGACTTGTAATCCTTTTCCATTTCTTCTCCTTTTCTTATATCACTTATAAAACACATTAAAATCCTGTCACTGTTCCAAATACCTCTTTATTTTCCTCAATCTTTTCTTCTCCGCCGATGACGCAGATCTGGTCAGCCTTAAGCACTGCCTCTGCCACACGGTGGAGCGAACGGATATCATCCTGTGTCGCATCAAGGATCTGGTTTCTCTCTTCCCGGATCATTTCTGCGCCTACCTTGTTCATAAAAAGATTCATAGAACGTTCTCCCTTAGACGCCGGAGTCATAGGCTGGTCAATATTGCTCATTGTTCCGATAATATATTTCGTCATGTCCCGTTCACTGACTGTAAAGTTCTTAAGATAATCCACAACACCGTCATAGACCCCAAGCGTCCGTAAAAGATGGGGATCACGGTAAGATACAAAATACCCTTCCCCAATCCGGTTAAAATTGCTCATACAGCCATATGCCCCGCCCTTTACACGGATGTTCTGCCATAAGTAATCATAGCTTAAGATGACCTTTAAAATCTGCAGCGCGCCCGTATAGGAAGCGCCGTTATCAATAAAATTCCCGGTCTTTGCCACATACTGCACTTTGGAAGCAGTCTTGAACCCTTCATTCTTCTTCTCACAGTGAAGGATACACCTTGTATCCTCACAGGTTCCTTTAAACAGGCTTTTTTTAAGCTTCTCTACCATCTTTTCAAGTCCTGTAAGCCCTTCCTTTGAAGACGTCACACTTAACATCATCCGGTCTTCCCTGAATAACTGGTTTGAAAGCTTTTGAAGGACTTCTGTCAGATGTTCCTTTTCCTCTTCAAAATGCTCGTCTATATAAGATACAGTCTCATAAAACGCAATCCCATTGGTCATATCTTTAAGTTTAGCTGAAGGTGAGGCATAGGACAAAGCCCGAAGGGCAGCCGTCTGATGGCCCGCTGACTGAAACCTCATAAAGAGCCTTGATTTCACCATCGCAAGGATCTCTTTGATCCTCTTTGTATCCTCAAGCCTTGAAGCGGTCAGTATTTCTTCCATCATGGCAAATACTACCGGAAGCTTATGATACAATGCCTTTCCTTTTATCTCAAAAGTAGATTTAAACGC
Organism: uncultured Dorea sp.; assembly: GCA_910584615.1. Lineage (GTDB taxonomy): Bacteria > Bacillota > Clostridia > Lachnospirales > Lachnospiraceae > MD308. The sequence goes on along the minus strand of CAJUAM010000018.1, from coordinate 62,867 downwards.
CTTTTCCCTGATATTGGTCACATCATTGTATAACTCAAGGGACGTGCCCACTCCTCCCGTATGCACGTTGATTTCATTAAACAGGGATCCATAATCATAATTCTTTGTATCAATGATCCCAAGGACAGACTGCAGGATCCCCGCATACGGCAGTAACTCCTCGCTGACAGAAGACATGTCAAACAGCACATCAACATAACCGATTCCGTTCGTCTCAATCTCATGGAAAATGACCGGCACTCCTGCCATTTGAAGTTCCTCATTCACGATAGGCTCAATCTCTCTGGAAATGTCTGATCTTTGAAGTACCGGGATCCGTTCCAGATCCTCCTCACTTTCCGGAGCTGACTGATATTCCTCAAGCTCTTTCGTGCGTCTTACGAGTTCTTCCACTTCCTCTTTGCTAAGAGTTGCTTTGTAATTCTGAAGCTTTTCATTAAGAGCAGCATCCATCCTCGCCGTCCGCCCTTTTTCCGGCCGCACGGTTACGATCGCTCCATGAGTATTATCAAGCAGGTACTTTTGGATCAGATCCTCATAATATCCTGTATCTATCTGTTCTTTCAAAAACGCAAAGGTGTCCAATGCTTCTACATGCATAAAAGGCTCATTTTCATCATACAGCCAGCTGTCAAAGGTCTGAAGGCCGTACATAAGCCCCTTCGGATAATTGCCGAAATCCGCCTCACGATAACGGAACTCATGATAATTGATACCTGCCTCCAAAGCCTTTTTATCAATCCCGTTCTTTACGATTCCGGTAAACACATCTTCAATAACCTGTATAAACTCACCCTTTTGATCTTCATTGGCATTTTTTGCAATCACAGAAAAAATAGGCTGATAGATACCATTATCATATGATCCCATAATATCCTTCCCAATCCCCGCATCTGTGAGAGCCTTCTTAAGGGGTGCTCCCGGCGCCGAAAGAAGGGCATAATCAAGAATCTCAAAAGCAAGATACAGTTCCCTGTCAAGACTTGTAGCGATCACCTTGTTGTAGGAAAGATAGGTATTATCCTCTTCTGACTCATCGCTTGCTATGGAATATTCTATAGTATTCTCTTTAACAGCATCAAATGGTTTCTGCTTTCTGATCACAGAATCTACCGGCTGGCAAACAAAATCAGACAGATATTCTCTATCAAGCCAGTTCAATTTCTCTTCAATATCCAGATCACCATACAAGTAAATATAGCTGTTAGACGGATGATAGTACCTGCGGTGAAATTCAAGGAACTGCTCATAGGTAAGCTTCGGAATGACTTCCGGGTCTCCGCCGGACTCATTTGCGTAGGAGGTATCCGGAAACAGTGTATTTAACACCACCCTGTCGAGCACTCCTTCCGGAGAAGAAAATGCTCCTTTCATCTCATTATACACAACTCCGTTGTAGGTAAGCTTATCTTCCTCAGAATCAAGCTTATAACTCCATCCTTCCTGCCTGAAGATCTCTTCATGGCTGTAAATATTCGGATAAAGCACCGCGTCCATATATACATGCATCAGATTCTGGAAATCCTTATCATTGCAGCTTGCCACCGGATACACCGTCTTATCCGGATAGGTCATGGCATTTAAAAATGTATTTAATGATCCTTTCACCAGCTCCACGAACGGATCCTTTGCCGGAAAGTTTTTCGAACCGCAAAGGACGGAATGCTCTAAAATATGAGGTACTCCCGTACTGTCATCCGGCGGTGTCCGAAATCCGATACTGAACACTTTATTATTGTCATCATTTTTTATATATACCACTCTCGCCCCGCTCTTTTTGTGCCTGAGAAGATAGCCCTTCGCTTTGATCCCCTCTAAGTCCTTCTCTTTGATCAGCTCATAACCTTTCACATCCCTGATACTCATCTTTATCTTGTTTCTCCCTTCTTTTTATATAAATACTCTGCCTTACGAACCGAAGAAGCAGGAACATCCATCTGTTCCCTATACGCTGCAACCGTCCTCCGGGATACCGACATGCCTCTTTCCTTCAGCAACATCTCAATTTTTTTATCACTGAAAGGATGTGCTTTATCTTCCTTCGCGATCATCCTTCCAATCACAGCACGGATCTGCGCGGCACTCACTGTCCCTTCATCCGTCTGTATTCCGCCGCCAAAGAAATATCTCAGAGGATAAATCCCCCATCTTGTCTGGATATTTTTACCCTTAACCGCACGGCTGATTGTAGAACTGTTCATTGTAAGCTCGTCTGCAATCTCCTTAAGAGTCAGCGGCCTGACTCCCGACGGACCGTTGATCAAAAATTCTTTCTGCCTTTTAAATATCATCTCGGTGATCCTAAGCAATGTCCTCTGCCTTTTCTCTATACAGCTCTTTAACCACCTTGCCTTCTCATACCGCTCACGTATATAGTCTTTTGTCCGCTCATCTATATCCCCTTTTAACAGGTCTACATAGGGACGGCTTATGCGTATCTCCGGCAGATATGTCTGGTTCAGGACGATGTCATAATCATCCCCGTATTTTACAAGCGCAAGATCTGCCGTCAGATATCTGGTCCTTGCAGTCACCTTTCCGCTGCCAAGAGGTTTTGGATTTAGTCCGCGGATGATATCTCCTGCCGCAAAGATCTCTTCCTGCGTTTTTCCAAGTTCTCTGCCGATCTTCTCATATCTTCCTTTTGAAAAATCATCCAGATATTTTAAAAGGATCCTTCTGGCTGTCTCTTCGTGCGGATGCTCTGCCTCAAGCTGTATGAGCAGGCATTCTCTTAAATCCGCAGCCCCGATACCCTTTGGCTCCAACTGCTTCACAACTTCGAGTGCCGTTTTCACTAAGCGTACTCCAAGCTTCAGCACCCGCGCGCTCTCTTCTATCCCGTCTGTAAAATATCCCCGCCTGTCAAGACTCTCAATAATATATTCCGCCGCTCTTCTTTCATCCGGAAGCAGGCGATACTCAGATAACTGAAAATAGAGATCGCTGTTTGGACGTTCTAAGGCTGCGATCTCCCCTCCATTATCTTCTTCATCCTCCGGCTGTTCCCTCTCTACGTGGATCGCCGCAGGAAAATGATCCGCGCATATTCCGTCATCCGACAGTTCGATGATCGGATTCTCCATAGACTGCTCCGCAATATACTCGCCAAGCTCAACATTATCCATCGCCAGTATCTCAAGACACTGCTGCATACTGGCAGACAGCGTCATTTTCTGCGTTACCTGTGTCTTTAATTCCATCTTCATCTCCTCTTGTACTTTCTTATTTTATACAATTTTTCCGATCTCTACAAGCAATAAAGGAAACTTTCTTGTTTGAGAGTTGTTTTTCAGTTATACTAATGGTATCAGAGAGGAATATTTTTATGGGAAATACAAAAAAAGACTATTTAAAAAAGCAATTTCACCTGGAAACAAAAAACCCTGTATTCAGGCAGGCTCTTGATTTCTGCGAACGTGTGGCAGACTCCCACGCCAATGTACTTTTGACCGGCGAATCAGGATGCGGAAAGGAAATCGCTTCCCGTTATATCCATGCCTGCGGCCGCAGAAGCAGCCAGAACTTTGTAGCAGTCAACTGCAGCGCTTTTACAGAGACCCTTTTAGAATCCGAGTTATTCGGACACGAACAAGGTTCCTTTACCGGTGCTTCCAAGACCCACACCGGAAAATTCGAGCTGGCCAACCACGGAACTCTTTTTTTGGATGAGATCGGCGACCTGTCATTTACAACACAGGTCAAGCTTTTACGCGCTTTGGAGACAAAACAGATCGAGCGGATCGGCAGCAACACAACAAGAGAAATAGACTTCCGGCTCATCTGCGCCACCAATCAGGATCTGCCGTTAAAAATCAAAAACCATGAGTTCCGAGAAGATTTTTTCTACCGCATCAGTACAATTGTTATAAGAATACCGGCATTGCGCGAGCGCAGAGAAGATCTGCCCGCACTTATAGACTTTTTCTTCAGGAAACTCCAAAAAGAAAACGGCATTGTCATCCACACTTTAGACAATGCCGTAAAAGACTTTTTATTTGAATACAATTATCCAGGCAACATTCGTGAGTTAAGGAACATCATCGAGCGGATGGTGATTCTCTCACGCAATGGAACAGTAACTGAAGAAACTCTCCCGATCCTGTACAACATCGGAAATGCCGCGCCCAAAAATCAGGAAATATTCTCTTCTGTCATCCCATGGAAAGAATACAAAACCAAAAGCGAAAAAGAATATCTAAGCTGGGTCTTAAACCAGCTGGACGGAAACGTAGCAGAAGCTTCCAGGAAACTTAAGATCAGTTCCCGTCAGATTTTCAATAAGATCAAAGAGTATGACCTCCGCTGATATATCATCTGATAGTCTCCAAACAGGTGATGTCCACTCTTACAATTTATTCAAATACTGTCTGCCCGCTGATTGGTGTTTCAAGTGCCCTAAGCCCTCTCTCTACCAGTTCACGCCGTATTTTTCTGCTCTGCCCTTCTGATTTTGTCGGATCACCAAGAGGATAGGGAATCCCGATAGCCGGTACGATCCTGTTGGCTCCTATCGTCTTGGAAATGGGAACAACCGTACAGATATGGACGACCGGAATCCCCGCACGCTCAATCTCTTTTACCATCGTTGCACCGCAACGTGTACAGGTACCTCATGTAGAGGTCAGGATAACAGCACCGATACCATCCTCTTTTAATCTTCCTACAAAATCCTCTCCAAATGCTTTTGCGTTGCCTGTAGCAGTTCCTGTTCCGGTTGTCGTGATAAAGTAATTGGCAAGCTCGCCGATCACTCCCTCTTTTTCCATCTCACGAAGAACGTCAAGCGGAACAACAAGATTGGGATCTTCCGTAACAAATGCACGGTCATAGCCGCCGTGAACCGTCATAAAATCCTTCTTATCCATACGTTCCATACCTTCAATGCTGTAAATGCCGTACTTCGTAGCACTGGAGGATTCGATATGGTCCGGATTTCCCTGCGGGACGATACCACCGGAGGTAACAACCGCAATCTTTGTATGCGCCATATCCGTAACCGGAGCCGTAGGTTCTACACGGTCAAATTTGGGCATCGGATATTCTGTCGGACATTCCTCACCCTTGCATTTTTTCACAAGCAGCTCTATGGCACGCTCGGAACCGCGTTTCTCGGCAAAATAGTTCACACGGATTCCTCTCTCCAAATACCCTTCAATATCCGGCCCCAGGATTTCTTCCCCCTTCACAAGCTTTTCACCAAGATTTTTAAATACGGGGACAGCCTTTCTCATACCCGCAGCTGAATTTTTCGTCTTGATCACGATCAGATCCTTCCGGAACATATCAACGCCCGGATTTTCCTCATACATGCCGGTTAACACCGGAATCTTTAGTTCCTTTTCCACCGCCTTGCAGATCGTCCCGCACGCCACTCCGTAACGTCCCGCGTTAAACGCTGGTCCGGCGATAAATAAATCAGGCTCATAAGGCTTGATCATACCGATCAGCTCTGCCGTCGCATCTTCAAGATTCTCTCCGAAATAATTATCTCCGCAGACAACCGTTGCCGCGATTTCATATTCTTCTCCGAATGCTTCCCCCAGAGCAAGCCCCGGTCCCATTGCTCCTTCATGCACCTCGGGCTTCATGCCTGCTGCCTCTTCGCCGCCGGCTCCGGAAAAAAAGTTATTGATATAATGTACGATTTTATATTTAGCCATCTTTATTTCCCCCTTCCTAATACATGCGGGCGGCCAGTTTATTAAAGCCGTTTGCGATTGTTGACGCAATGATGATCTGAAGCTCTGCGTCAAAACTTCCGTCCTCATTCATGCACCCTGCATACCCGCCAATCTGGCTCTCCACATAATCCATTGTTCCGATCAGCTTATCCATAGGCGGGAAGTGAATGATGATGTTCCCCTGTCCGCAGGATACCATCGTATCTGCTTCCGGCACCGCATCTGCGAGAGAGTAGGATTTTCCGTCGCGCCCCGGAAATTCGTCAGTAATGATGACCACCTTTACTCCTGCCTGCGTCACTTTCTTACAGTTCATCATAAGATCCGTATCAGGATTGCCGTAACCTTCCTCGGTAATGAGAAGCCCGTCAAGCCCCAGATACCGCGCAAGCTTTGCCACCATATCAGAATGCCGCTCCTTATCCGCCAGAAACACGTTTTCATTGGTCAGGATCACTCCTACAAAGTTCAGATCCTTTCCGTGATGTTTATATAAGTCCTCGATCACCGGGTTATTCAGATGGTGATATGTTGTCACCTTATCACAGGGGGCTACACAGTTTCCGCTCACGATAGCACCGTCCATGATCTCTGTCGGATACATAATGGTGGGAATGAATTTCTTCGCATCCACGCCGTAATAATAAGTATCATGAAGCAGCCCCTGCGACTGCAGCATATGTACGTATCCAATCTTCGGAAGATCAGGATACTCTGCAATCTGTTCAAGGAGAGGCTTTGTCTCATAAGTTACGATTTCGTCAGGCGTAAGATTCCTTGCGGCCTCTGCAACATACACTGCTGTCTTAAGCCCTGCCATCCTGCCTGCCGCTTCATAATCATGGGTCTCAATCCCGTCTGCCGGCTCGAACACCACACACACATTGTTCGTCCGGGAAAATGGCGTATACTTCGCTGTAGGACCCGACATATCAATAACACCTTCCTGAAAGCCGACGATCTTACCACATGTAATAACTGCAGCCCCCACCAGTGCGTGAGTCCTTCCTTCTCCTACCTGCCCTACTTTTCCTATCACTCCCGGGAAAACAGATCCATTCCCTTCTACCTTCACTCTCGGCTCGATCACATCCTTAACCGGAGAGATCCGCACAGATTCCCCGGGCCTTGCAAGCTCTACTCTCGCCCCTGCCAGCCTGTCGTCTTCAAGTACAAGCTTTTCAATCTCTTCTTTACATACATACAATGTTTTGTTTTCTACATATGTCTTGTCCGCAAACTGAACATCTTCGATGTAAATCTTTCCCAATTCCAATCTCATAGCCATCACACCTCCTAAATTCTCTTTGCAGCATACTCCTCACTGCTCTGATTTCTTTTCTATCAGGTCTCATCCCTTTACTCTATTAATACAGCAAAGTTCCTGCCAACTTTTTGATTTTTCTGTCTTTTAATATATTACTTATTGATTTTATGCCATAAATTTTTTCATTTATTAAAAATTTCTATAAATCACCTCATTTTTCCCAGCAAAATACATTAGTGCGAGGCAAAAACAAAGAAGTTTATTTCATTATAAGGAAATAAACTTCTTACTTTAGAACATTTTATTTATCAGTATAGAATCGTAAGGACCGCGGCTTTTTCATCTTCCCCAGCCCCGGGATATTCAACAAACAGATAGTCTTCTCCATCCAGTACATCGCCGTATCTGATATCCGTACCCAGCCTGCTGTAAGAGACCGGCGTACATTCTGTAGTCTCTTCTCCCTCACTGCCGTACTGTGTAATCTGTACCCGGTATCCCTTATCAGGAATTTTACATATTTCTTTATCAATCGCAAGACAGCAGTCTTCTTCCAGCTTATACCCGTCTGCCAGACAAAAACTTACTGCCGTCTGTCCCGCGCTTTTGTGTATTTTTGATGTATCCGGTGTCTTTATCTTCTTCATACAGCCTGTCAGATCTGTCTCACCAGACATTTCCAAAGCATTTTCTCCTTCCGGCTGTCCTTCCTGTATACGTATCCGGATTTTTGAACCCCAGATACCCTCTGCCATTTCAATAAGATCTTCCAGGTACATCCCATTCTGTATTTTAACGTATTCCTGATCCTTTTTCGGAATACATACATACCATCCTGTCATCATAGATGACGGCAGCGGAGGATACAGCGACAAAGAATGTATATCCCATCCAACACTTATGCTCCTCTCATTCCCGTCAGCCTGTTTCATTTTCTCTTCAAATAAAAGACCGGGCAGCACTATTCCCCGGATCTGTATTTCATAATCCTCGGCACACTGTTCCAGCGCCGCCAGAAATCCATCATCCACAGCCGTTCTTTTAAGTTCCATCCGCTGTTTTAATGTCCATATCTTCTCATCAGGAACATAATAGTCAATATTCCCGTTTTCTCCGGCCAAAGCGTCCCCTGCCGCATGATCCTCCCCTGATATCTCTCTTCGCACTTTCGCTTCAAGCTTTAAAAATTCACTTAAATTGCCTTCATATTTCTCATGAAAATATCCGTCTTTTATACAGCCAGAACCTCTGCCCTCTGAATCCCAGTAAAGCCTGCCTTCCATCCGTCCGGTCCTTTCATTCACCTCTTTCTCCAATGCCTGCCTGAGCTCTGATGTCTGCAGCATATCAAAACAGAGAAATTCCTCCTCCTTTTCTTCGTCTCCCAGCAGATAGGCGATCATCTCATAACTGTCCTTTTCTGTCACCCTCCAGAACGAAAATGACTCCCTGCCTTCGACAGGCTTATCCCTCTCGACCTCTATATCTTCCTTAGAATACAGATCCCTGCCATACTTTTTATTCAATTGCCGCACTGCCTCCTCACGGATTTTCCCCTGCCGGATCCCTTCCTCCGCTGTAACAAGTACCAAAACCACAATGATAAACACCCCGGCTGCCATACCCGCCAAAAGCTGCTTTAATATACCTTTAAACCCTTTTTTCTTTCGTCTTACTGATTCTTCCACCTTTGGCAGCTTTTCATAGATGCAATTGACAATATCATTGGCCAGAGCTGCCTTTTGAAACTCCATGGAATCCTGATAAAATTCCTTTCGTTTTATCAGGACTGACGCAATGAGTTTTGCAGCTTTAACCGGGATCTCATTCCTGCAGACTGCCTCAAAAAGCATGAACAGCTCATTTGCTCCAGCACTCAGAAGAAATTCATCAGCAAAAAAATTCAGCCATTCCATCTCCGCCGAAGCTTCCGGAACTTCAAAAAGTTCTTTTAACCTCCTTGCCAAAGCAAGTTCTTTTTCTGACCTCTCCTCCTCCCATTTCTCATAGACATCCTCAAAGACCTCATTATAATCATCTTCAAACAAAATCTCCTCTTCCAAGTTCTGATTTTCCACAAGAGATACCTTCTCTGCAAAATTGTCCGCATATTCCATGGCTTCCTTGTATGCTTCGTGGATTTTTGACCATTCGTCCGGCTGCTCCTCTGGGTGGTGTTCCTTTACAAGCGCCGAATACGCTTTTTTAATTGATCTCTTATCCGTTGTTACAGCAATCCCTAGTGTGTCAAATGCCCATTGTACCATAACCAGTCTTCCTCCTGCTGTTCTTCATTGTCTTCACTTTCTTCCACATACCAGGAATCAATATCCTCCTGACCCCAGTCTATCCCCACATCATTCAGATAATTCTCCACATCCTTAAAAAAACTTTCCATTTTTCTTTTCCACTTTTTCGCCTTATACGGATTCTGCTCTGCATACAGCAAATGTTGAATATGATCCAGCCTCTTTCCTATCTCATCCCTCAGTACCCCCGTCGTCTGTGCATAAAGACGTTCCCCCCACGCAGTCACCATCTGGTTTTCTTCCTGATCTGCCGGATGAAACGTCATCTTCTCTAATTCTGCTATCCTCCTGCCCATCTCCTCAGGAGGGATATTATCTTCTCCGGTTGTGATAACCTGCCTTTTCTTTTCTCCTGTGGAATCTACCTCTACATCTACAATTAAGATACCATTAATGTCGTAAGTATAATCCACAGTGATCGTTTCTTTTCCTTTGAGTGCCGGCAAAACATCTACCTTAACTTCCCCGAGGTGTATATTATTATCTGCATAATACTCCTCACCCTGATATATTCCAACCGCCACATGCTTCTGATAATCAAACACTGTCTGAAAATGAGCTCTGCGGCTGCATGGAAGAACACTGTTACGCTCAATGATGGTACTCATAAGTGTTCGTTTCGCATCCCCCTCATTAAAAATTCCTGTTCCGAGTGTAAAAGGGCAGATATCTGTCAAAAGCAGATCCTTAATATCTTCCCTGCGCTCTTTTATGCCCGCGTAAATACCTGTGCCCAAGGCTACCATGTAATCCGGATCCATCACTGTCAGGTGATAACCTCCCATCATATGCCGCAGATACTGTTGTACCGCCGGCATTTTACAAGATCCGCCTACAAGTACTGCCTTAGAGATATCCAGCATATTCTTTTTTCCGTCATTCAGCACTTTTTTCACCGGAACAGAAATTCTCTGAAACAGCGATGCAGAAGCTTTAATCAGCTTCTTATTATCAAGATCCATCTGACCTTTAAAATCCCCGTCCGTCACCTTCATGACAATATCCTTTTTTTCTGACAATCCGCATTTAGCACGGTTTGCGCTTTCCAGTATGATTCTTCGTCTCTGGGAGGAAATCCCGTCAAACTCCAGACCGTGTTCCCTGCAGAATTGTCTGGCAATCTCCTCGTCAAAATCGCTTCCTCCAAGATGGTTATCCCCGCTTACTGCTATAATTTCTACTATATTATCAAAACAATCCACCAAAGATACGTCTAAAGTTCCTCCCCCAAAATCAAATACAAGAAATGTCTCATCCTCTTTACTTTCTCCGCCGCGGCATGCCAATGCTGCTGCCGAAGGCTCATTGATGATCCGCTCCACCTTTAATCCTGCAAGTTCCCCTGCATTTTTTGTTGCCTTTCTTGCCTTATCATTAAAATACGCCGGCACACTGACAACAGCTTCTTCTATCATTTCCCCCAGATAGAGCTGCGCATCCTCCTTTAGCTTTCTGAGCACAAACGCCGAAAGCTCCTCCGGACGGTATTTTTTCCCATTTAACTTGTATTTTTTATCTGTTCCCATAAATCTCTTAAAGACAGCAACAGACTGATCAGGATGTGAGACCAGCCTCTCCTTTGCTGTCTTTCCCACATATACCATACTTCCTTCCCCAAAGCTTACCACACTCGGAGTCAGATATTCTCCAAAAGAATTGGGGATCAGTACGCTTTTCCCCTCCTGCCACACTGCCGCCAAACTGTTTGTGGTGCCAAGATCGATTCCCAGAATCTTCCCCATATATACCTCCTCAAGTTCTAACCCATATATAACAGAAGACAGAAATCTGCCATCAGATTCCTGTCTCTATATGAACATATGTCTATTTTAACATCTTCATCACAAGTAATGTCCCAATCATCAGTATGATCCCAAGTACCAGTGAAATAACCGCGACAAGCGCTCCGGCTATAAAATTCTGCAGTATTCCCGCAATAATATAAGTTACACAAGAAACAACCGCAACTGTAACCGCATAAGGAAGCTGTGTCGTTACATGGTTAACATGATTGCACTGCGCTCCGGCGGATGCCATAATGGTAGTATCAGATATGGGCGAACAGTGGTCTCCGCACACTGCTCCTGCCATACATGCAGAGATGGACATAATCATCATCGTCTCATTTTTCCCTACAAATACCGCAACCACGATCGGAATCAGGATACCAAAAGTTCCCCAGGATGTTCCGGTCGCAAATGCAAGGAAACAAGCTACAAGGAAAATGATCGCCGGAAGAAGACTTAAAATCCCAGTGGCATTTTCAACAACACCTGCCACATATTCTTTGGCTCCGAGACTGTCTGTCATCGCCTTTAACGTCCATGCGAAAGTCAGGATCAGGATTGCCGGAACCATAGCCTTAAAGCCGTCCGGGATACAAGCCATCGACTCATTAAACTTCAGCACCTTCCTCACCGCGTAGAATACAATCGTAACGGCAAAAGCAAAGAAACTTCCAAGCATCAGACCGACAGACGCATCACTTCCGGAAAACGCTTCCACAAAACCTGTTCCACCAAAGAATCCGCCCGTATAGATCATACCGATGACACAGCAGATGATCAGTACAACTACCGGAAAGATCAGGTCGATCACCCCGCCCTTGCTCTCATCTGTTTTTTCCTCTGCATTCGCATACGGCCGGTCAGGGGTGGTGTAAAGATCTCCCGCCGCCGCGTTTGTCTCATGCAGCTTCATCGGGCCGTAATCCATCTTTAATATTACAATCGTCACCATCATAACAATCGTAAGGAGCGCATAGTAGTTAAACGGAATCGCGCGGATAAAGATAGAAAATCCATCCTCTCCTTCCACAAAGCCGGTAACTGCCGCTGCCCAGGAAGAAATCGGCGCGATAATGCAGACCGGAGCCGCCGTCGCATCGATCAGATATGAAAGCTTCGCCCTTGACACATTGTGCTTATCTGTCACCGGACGCATAACGCTTCCCACCGTCAGACAGTTAAAATAATCGTCAATAAAAATCAATACACCAAGAAGGATTGTCGCAAGCTGCGCTCCCACACGGCTTTTGATATGTACACTTGCCCAGCGCCCGAAAGCCGCGGAACCTCCTGCCTTGTTCATCATACACACCATAACGCCAAGGATAACAAGGAACACTAAGATCCCCATGTTGTAGGCATCCGTAAGAACCCCCACGATACCATCCTGAAATACATGAAGTACCGTCTTTTCAAAAGTAAATCCTGAATAAAATACTCCTCCAATCATAATTCCGATAAACAGCGAACTGTACACCTCTTTCGTGATCAACGCAAGAACGATAGCCACGATCGGAGGAACCAGCGACCAGAAAGAAGCGTACATACCTGGTACATACTCTGCCGCTTCATCAGCCGCAAATACCGTCATACTGCTCATCAGGAAAATGCTAAGAACTGTTGCCACGCCCCACAGCGCTTTTTTCTTTTCTCTCATTGTCTTTTTTCCTTTCCAAAGTAAATATAATATACAAAAAACTACTCATTTCACAGCCTGCTTTGCATATTACAAATATAAAAATACCATGAACAACGCTTTTTCCGAGCGCTTTCATGGCATAGCATACAATATCTGTTCTTATCATACTCCATACACCGATAGCGCTCCACTGCTGTGACAGTCCGCAGCATATTCTGCTTGCGTCCCAGAGATCATCCTTGGGAAAGATATATCTCTTCGGCGGTTTCCCCTTTTCCTTAAGGACAGCCCCCCGGCTGTTGCCCTTATGGTACTGATGGAACCCGCGCCTCTATCATGCTTTTGTCATTCATATAATATACTTTTATCACGTTTGAGATTAATTGTCAACGCATGTCTTACTTTCCAGTTGATTTTTTGTATTATCGAGAAGATCAGGCCGCCCTATAGCGAATTAGCCTTTTTCTTTATGTTCCCGATTATTTTAATAGTTCCATTAGAATCACAACTTACATTCACCCGTATATAATTTTCTCCAAGGAGATGTCCAATTTAGATGAAACATCTCCAGATCCATCCCCACAGTTCCAGCAATTATTTTCCGCATTCAGCCTCAAGCCATTAGTCGTCCCAACTCTCTCTTTCTACTTTAGGTTTGTAATTAGGAATGAATTTATTTCACTAATTGTAAATACAGCTCCTCTTCAATACAACAATATCCTTCATGAGTAATAGTATAGCACACTACCCTCCCGTCTTTTATAAATACCGGATCTTCGAGCGATATCCCCGAATTTTCGTCCGTTTGTTCAAAATCAAATATATTTTCTTTATTCAAAAAAAAATCATATAAAAAATAATCTTTTTTCAAAATAATCAAATGATTTACTTCATCGAAACCACCTGTAATCGGTCTGTCTATAGTAGTGTAAATAACATTTTCACTTAAAAAAGACCAAATACTATTATTAAACTCTTCAATATTATCCAAAAAAGGTCTTACAGTAAAACATACTCTGTCCGTATTTTTCATTACTAAATTAATGAAATCCTGATATTCTTTGCGAGTTTTAGTTTCTAAATACAAATATTTAGTATCTTTTTTATTTACATTTTTCATAACAGTCTCCAAACTACTTTTTAATGGGAACAAATAATATTAAAAATCAAGTTTATAATATTTACAAGCACCAGATAATCTTTCCCTCACGCAAAGAGAGCGGTATCCTCCGCCCTCTTAATACACTTAGAATATCCTTTTATTCGCCTTATATATCTCTTTAAAACGTAAAAACTCTTCATTATAAATCTTTACATGCTCCGGGTCTGGTTCTGTGATCTGCGTATTTAATCTTACCATGCTCCCGCAGGCTTCTTCATAATCCTTAAAATATCCGCATCCTACTGCCGCTGAGACAGCGGCCCCTAAAGAGGCTTGCTCTTTCTCCCTATTCGTATAGACGGGACAATCATACATATCTGCCTGGATCTGACGAAACAGAGGACTCTTAGCCCCTCCTCCGGATGCGATTACACGGTCTGCCCTGATTCCAAGAGACTCTAAGATCGCCATTGACTCTTTCATACTGTATACGATCCCTTCCATCGTACTGCGGATCATGTGAGCCTTTGTATGCTTTAAGGTCATACCCAGATACACAGCCTTTGCCTCCGGATCATTGTGAGGTGTCCTTTCTCCGTTCAGATACGGAAGGAATAAAAGTCCCTCGCTTCCCGCAGGGATCTTTGCGGCATATTCATTCATCTCATCAAAGGTTCCCATCTCAAGGATATTGTTCTTAAGCCACTTAAGGGCCACCCCGCCGCTTAAATGCGCTCCCATGATACTCCAGAGATGTTCACTGGCATGGCACCATGTGTTAGTCCGAAGCTGCGGGTCATAAACAGGACTGTCAAGAGCACAGGTGAGATGGCAGGCTGTTCCGATCGTAGAAGCCATGAACCCGTTTCTTATCATTCCATTTCCAAGCTCCATCATCAGGGAATCTCCGCCGCCGTAGGCTATAACCGTCCCCCTTTTTAATCCTGTAGCCTTTTCACAGTCCGCAGTCACTTCTCCCGCTCTTTCATACGCCTCGTGGCTTTCCGGTAAAAATGAAAACGGCACTTCAAGTCTCTTTAATATATCATAAGCCCATGTTCTTTTTTTCATATCCCACATACCGGTAGAACTTGCGTCTGAAGCGTCCGTTCCAAGTTCTCCGCACATCCGGTATCTGATATAATCTTTCGGACACATGATCATATCTATCTTCTCATAGTTTTCCGGTTCATGTTTCTTTACCCACATAAGAGAAGCCAGCGCAAAACCTGTACTTAAGCGGTTGCAGTACACCGCGCCGAATTCCTCCTCTTTAACTGTCTCATAGATCTCTACGATCTCCTTCGCAGTACGCTGATCTGCCCAAATGATCGCATTGCGGATAGGCTTTTTGTCCTTACCAAGCATTACAAGTCCGTGCATCTGTCCCGAATATCCGATTCCCTTTATGCCGTCTTTGATCGTCCCGTCCTTTTCAAGCATCTGACGGATTGCCCCAACCGTGGCATCCCACATCATCTCCATGCTCTGTTCTGCCTTATCAAGCTCTGGTTTAATGATATCATACTCGCACTGACCTGCCGCCAGAGTCCGTCCTGTCATATCAACCGCAACAGCACGCACGCTTGACGTACCTATATCAATTCCTACAAAACACTCCATATCACTCTTCTCCTTCCCTATGAACAACGTATGTTCCTTTAATTGCCCAATTCTTAGCTCTCCAATTGCTGCCCTTTGTAATCTGCTCCTCTAACTGCTTATAGATACACTTTGCATCCTGTAACAGATCCTGCCTGTACGCTGAGACATGGAAGCTTTCTGAACCGTCAAAATCATCAACAACAGCCAGTGCTGATGTCTCAGACATCCCTGCTTTGTAGAGGATCTGTGCTGTCCGCTGCCCCAGCTCTCTGTCATTGCACACAATCAGCCCCTCTCCCATGTTCCGCGCAGCTTCCTCTATCCGCTGTACATCAGCTTCATTGATATCTCTGTCTCTCCTCCACGAAACTCTGATAACCTGGCCGTCCGGACAATTCTTTCGAAATGCTTCTTCTCTTTTCCTTACATTGCTGACGGAAAGCTTATCCCATCCGATATCAAGATATCTGTCATATCTTTTTCCCTGACTCTCAAGCAGCGTCTTCACCGCATCTTCATTATCCAGATACACACAATCCGCGTAAGGGAATGCATCATCTGTATCAAAAAACACAAGATTCATCCCGATACTGCGAAGCCTTAAAAGCTTTTTGACATCCACTTGTTTATCATCCGGCCAGACAACCGCGTTTTTAATATTTTTGCTGTATAACTGGTACAGACAATCTTCCAGTCCTGTTTTTTCCGGAACCTCTATATATAAAAGAAGTGTATCATGCTCCCATGCCGTTTTCTGGAATTTTGTTATAAACTCTACAAAGAACGGATTTTTTGACGGCGCCACCAGGGCGACCATATCAAGCGCCGTATCATTCCCCCAGTTTCTGAGTTTCACATGCGTCCCATTTCCGACCACCCGGACAATAAGTCCCTCCTCTTCCAGAAGTTCAAGCGCCTTTCTCACAGTGATCCGGCTTACATCATAATCTATCGCTAACTGTCTCTCCGAAGGGATCTTCTCTCCGTCCTCATACACTCCCTGATATATCTGATAACAGATCTTATTTTTTAATTCCAGATATCTAAGTTCCGATGACTCCACAGCCTCGATCCCCTCCTTTTTCATCGCATACCTAACACTCAATACTCGTAGACTCCATATCCAGCCTTGTGATGATGTCTTCCTGTATCGCAGGTGACAGATCTAAGAAATTAACAAATGTACCATGTATCCGCATGATATACACTCCGCTGGGCGCGTATTTTTTCGGATCCGCCAGCACTTTCCTGAGCATATCCGGCGTCGTTACATTTACATACAGATAAAACGGCTGTACCTTATCATTGGCCGGATTATAAAATAACGGATTAATGATCTTATCCCTGAACTCTACACCTTCCTCTTCAAAGGTATCTGCCTTGAAGTAATTGGGATTAATGCCAAAATGAGAGGCATAGCCGCCGTTCATCCTTTCGTAGGGAAGTTTCATTCCGGAAAGCACTCTGAAACCTAACCCCGAATGCGCCTCTCCATACAGCGGATCCACACCGTATCCCAGCATGTCTCTGGACTTTCTCCCGTCCGGAGTCGCGCCGACCCAGTATCCGTACAGAAGATGTGTGGATGGTGTGGCAAAATCACTCCGGAACGGATTGCCCAGATAATTCTTCTTAGATGATACTATATCGCTGACCCTTTCCGCAACCTCTCTTGCTTCCAGATCTACATCCTCAATATTATTTCCGAATTTATTACAGCTAAGAAGGTACTGGCGCATCTTAGGATCTTTTTCAAAGTTCGTCCGGAGCGCTTCTACCATACGGTCTGCATCTTCCGGTCTCTCCCTTAAGAGTGTATCAATAGCGATAAAGGAATCCGCAACTACAGAAAGTCCGTGGATCAGACAGCCGCTTCCGTTATATTTTGTGCCCTGCTTTTTCGTATCCCGCGCATCGATCCCCGTTTCTATGCCGCCCATCATAACAGATAAGAACGGAACCTTAAGAAGGCCTATGGCCTCAGATGCCGCATTAGCTGACGCAGTCATCTTATCCACATACTCATCTACATTTTTATAGAAGATCTCCCGGATGTTTTGAAGTACCTCAAGCTTACTCTTACAGCCATTTTCCTCATCTGTCTTTCCAAGTTTCTTTCCGGTGACGGTTGATACTCCGCCATTTATACACAGCTCCAGGATCTTGCCGAGATTGAGCCAGCTATTAGTCGTATTGCCGTTATCTTTCCCCATAATGAGCGGTTCCTGACAGCCTGCCACCGAATAATCCTGCAGGTCCTCACAGTCTACCCCATGTGCATGAAGAATCGGAAACAGACTGTCGTCATTAAACAGTGAAGGAGTAAGACATCCTGGTGTAAAGAAAAATTTCCCAAGACTCTCATACAGTTCCTTTGGCGTATTTTTGTGCAGTTTCACCGACAGGATCGGCTGCGGGAGATTCATATCATAATACGCATCTAACAGCGCATAAGAGCTTAGGTTTGTAAGATCCTTCCCGTCATTTGACTTCCCTCCAATGATCAGGTTCTGTGAGATCGCCCAGCTTCTGTCTGCTACGTTGAAAAATACAAGCAGGTGTTTGAAAAGCGCGGCAGCCACTTCTCTGCTCATATCCGTCTTCGCACGGTAAGGCTCAAAGATCCGGTCCGCATTTCCGACAGAAAAAGCAAAAGGATTGGGTGTCTGCTCCAGACACATCGTCTGCCAGATCAGTATAAATGACTGGATCGCCTCAAATAGATCATCTGCCCCTTCCCTCGGAACTTTTTTAAGAGTATCTTTCATTAAACGATAACGCTCTTTATCTTTCACATCTGCTGTCTGCTCCTCTTCTGCTGCCAGCTTTGCATATCTGTCCGCCAATATCTCCAGTGCATCAAGAGATATCTTCATAGCCTCATAATAATCTTTTCTGTCGTCCTCACATTCCGCCTGTTTTCTGCTGATCTCTTCTTTTATTCCCCTTGTTCCCACTGCTAAGAACTTCCGCACATCCGGAATCAGATGACCAGTTACCTGCTCAATAAAAAAGATTGCCTCACTCGTACTGTCTCCGGCAATATCGTATGCTTTCCGAAGAGCATCTGCATATGGCGTCTGATCATTATATTCCTTTAATGCATTGATTCTTTCCTGTGTGATATCCCCGATCGGATCAATGTCTCCAAACACTGCCACCGGATCGCAGTAGCCGCTGAAAGAATCTACGGTAAACGCAGGATTGATAAGCGCATAGGACCGGGCAAAAGAATCATCCTGTGTTCCGGCAAATACATGGTACTCTCCAATACTGACCGGTATATGTTTCATGACCTCAACCTGTGTCTTCGCAATACGGATACAGTCTTTTTCATCCCGGAATCTCTCATCGCATTCTCTTTGTATCTCCTTTGCCAGAAACCATCCTTCCAGATGGTTGAGACTCCTTTCCTCCAAAAAACGTTCTTTTGCCAGTTCTGTAATCTTACGCGCGTCTAAAATAGCTTTGATCTCCATATTTCCTTCTCTCCTTTCTTCACTGCCCCACCTAACTTTTTTTATCATTTAATCCGCGGCCTTTTATCAGTTTTTGAAACTTCCTGATCTGTTCTGCCGTTACATGCGCACTCTCGTCCATCTCATAAGTCCATCCGCACTGTTCCCATTTGTTTTTTCCGAACTCATGATACTTAAGGATTTCAAATGTCACTGTATCGCCCCGGAGCGTCTCAAAGAGACTAATGAACTGTTCCATATCTTCCCTGCTGTCATTTACCCCTCCGATCAGAGGCACCCGTACATCTAACTGTCCATGCTCTTTTGCAGCCGTTTTAAGATTCAAAAGTACCGTATCTATGGAAACTCCTGTATATTTTTTATGGCTGTCTCTGTTCCAGTGTTTGCAGTCCATGATAAGCTGACTGATATACGGGAAAAGTTCCGGAAGCTTCGGATGGCTTCCGTTCGTTTCTATCGCGGTGTGTATCCCTGCTTCTGTAAGACGTATGAGGAGTTCTTTAAGAGGTTCAAACTGCATCGTCGCTTCTCCTCCGGTAAAAGTCACCCCGCCTCCGTCATAGAACATAGGACTGCTTCTTAAGATTTCTTCAAATACTTCATCTACAGTCCTTTCTTCATAAGAAAGACGTATCCCTTTGCTTTTGTTCTTTATGGACAGGCACTCTCTATCCGCGCAGATATCACAGACACTCCGGTCAAGCTTTCCGTCCTTTACCGCATTCTTAGGACACAGCTCATCCGTGATCCAGTCTTTATCCGTATAGATCACACCCTCCATCTTCATTCCTTCCGGATTAGCACACCATCTGCAGTTCATATTGCAGCCCTGCAGATGATAGACAAGACGATTCCCCTGCCCGTCCTGGGAATAATTAAAGCCCTTTTGAAAAATCCTCAGAGTCATCACACTCACCTCCTCACAGTTGAAATTGGTATTTAGTTATATAACCATTAGCCACAAAAAATATATCTTTTATTGGTATTGTATCATATAACCATTTCATGTCAAGCAGCAATCATTGAATTATATCAAAAGACTGCATATTATTTTCAGTTAATATTATGCAGCCCTTATATTTATTTTTACTTATTCGGGCAGATCATCATCTTCCCGTTCTTTCCCCGTATCTTAAATGCATGATTGATCTCATCCAGAGAAAATCTGTCAGAGATCAGTTCTGATAACCTGATCTTTCCGGTATTTATAAGATTAGCAGCACGTCCGTGTGTATAGGGGTTTACATAAGATGCCGTAACGGTAAGTTCCCTCTGGAAAATCTCATACGGTTTCACCGGAATCTCACAATCCGGTGCTGTAAGTCCAAAAAGCAGTACCTGTCCGCCATTTCCGATATACCTGAACGCATCTATCATCGTCTCTGCGCTGCCTACACACTCAATCGTCACATTGATCTCACGGATCTTTTCTTCTTCCATTAACGCAAACGGCGTTTTTTCCATCGGATTCACTGTATAATCCGCACCCAGGTCAATAGCCATTTTTCTTTTGGCAGCAACCGGTTCAGATATGATTATAGTTGCTGCTCCTGCAAGTCTTGCTAACTGAAGCATGATAAGCCCGATAGTTCCCCCGCCTATGATCAGGACCGTATCCCCCGTCTTGATATTTGCCCGGTCAATTCCATGCAGACAGCATCCTAAAGGCTCGCACATTGCCCCCTCCTCAAAAGAAATATCCGGCTTTAACATATACACCTGTTCCTCTTTTACCTTACAAAACTGCGCGAATCCACCGTCATAAGTGACCCCGGTTGCAGAATAAGACTTGCAAAAGTGCGGCTTCCCCACCTGACAGGCATAACATTTCCCACACATGATACTTGGGTCTGCCGTCACATGGTCGCCTACTTTTACATTCTGTACCTCTTCTCCGACCGCTTCTACAATTCCCGCAAATTCATGTCCTAATACAACCGGCGGGAAACATTCAGAGGCTCCCTTCGCTCCGTCATAAATATGAATGTCTGTGCCGCAGACTCCCGCCGCCATCACCCGGATCAAAACCTCATCTCCCGAAATAACAGGCTCTTTCTTTTCTTCTACTTTTATTACACCCGGTTCATAAAATACTGCTGCCTTCATAAATTTATCTCCTTTACTTTCTAACACAGTCTATTATCAGCTTTCCCGCAATTTAAAACAGCCGAAGCTTCTTACTCTCTCATAGATTTTCTTTTTCTCTTCCTCTGTCATTGTCTTTACATCTTTTAACGCATACTCTTCTCCGATCTGCTCCGACTTCCCCTTTGCCATATCATGATACATCATCAGATTGACCTGGACAATATTCTCATATTTCTGCGACAGCTCTGTAATTCTTTGAAAATGCGCTTCATCATCATTGATACCCGGTATGACAGGGCACCTTAAATACATCATACTTTTATTCCTGCACAGATAGTCCAGATTTTTCAAAATGAGAGCATTATCCACACCTGTATAGGATTTATGCTTTTCTTTATCTGTCAACTTGTAATCAAACAGGAACAAATCTACATATGGCGCAATTCTGCTATATTCTGCCGTATCCGCATATCCGCAGGTATCCAGACATACATGGAGTCCCTCCTTTTTTGCCTCTTTCAAAAGTCCAAGCAGACCTTCAAACTGCAGCATCGGCTCGCCTCCGCTTACAGTAATACCTCCGCCGCTTCTTATAAAAAAGTCTTTGTCTTTCAACACAGTTTCAAGGATCTTTTGACTTTCCATCTTTTTTCCGTACATTTTCAGCCCATGGCTGAGACAGGCTTTTTCACACTCCCCGCACTGCATACACCGGCTGTAGTCAATGTGATGCCCACTTTGTGTGACTGCATGCACTCCCTCTTTACATACCATCTGACAGTTTTTGCAGGATATACAGTTTTTCTTAAAAAACGCAAGCTGCAGCGCTCTCTTTTTTGATTCCGGATTATGGCACCATACGCAATTTAAAGGACATCCCTTCAAAAAAACCGTAGTCCTTATTCCCGGGCCGTCATGCAGAGCAAATTTTTGTATGTCAAACACTGTTAATTCTGACATTTCCTCTCTCCATCCTGTTAATTTAACGTCCGGTTCAGTATATCAAGCTGTACATCATCAGCAAGCTCTATATATCTGGCGCTGAACCCTCCGACACGCACGATCAGATTCGAATATTTTTCCGGATTCTTTCTGGCATTTTCCAAATCCTCTTTCCCGAGCACATTGATCATCGCCTGCGTCCCTCCCCGCTTAAAATAGGAATCCATAAGCGGAAGGATGACGCTCTCTCTCATATTATTGAAAGTATCTTTTGAAAATTTCATATTCTGGACTGTTCCAAAGTGTATGTCCCCTCTCGCTTTCAGCAGGGAATTAATAAATGCCGTAACACCGCTTTTGTCCATCCCTGCCGTCGGATTGTTCGCGTTGGAAAGAGGTTCCCCCGCTTTTCGTCCATCCGGCGTTGCTCCTGTATTTCTTCCATAAGTTGCATTATCCCGGTTATTGATATTTACCATTCCAAAACAATCCAGTCCGTAATATTTTCCGGAAATATCCAGCATCGTATGGCACACCATCTCATGAACCGCCTTCATCATGTTATCAACTTCTTCCAGATCGTTTCCAAACTTATCCAGGTCAAGCAGGATTGCTCTCTCTTTTTCATACCCCGCAAAATCATTTTTCAGAGCTTCCATCAGACGTTTTGCTGATATGGTCTGATCCTCATAAACACATTTTTTTATTGCATAAAGGGAATCCGAACAAGTCACGATCCCGTATATCTCGTCGCTTCCGCCGCACTTTCTGCAGCCGCCGCTTATCACCCCTTTTCCGGCATCCATACAGCCGTCATATAAGATGTTATGGAGGTTCAGAGACATATCCTGCGCAATGATCTCATACCCGCGAGAGTGGTTTCTTGCGCTTACATCTGTGAGATAAGCTACATTTTCACAATATGTATCCCACAGTTCTTCAAACGTCTTATAATCCTCCAGTGTAGTTTCATTCGGTGTCATCCGGTATGTTCCGGTTGAATCGTAGCCGCCGTTTAATGTGCCCCAGAGAACATTTGCCATATTCAGTACAGAATTAGGACTTACGATTATACCGTGATCAATCGTGAATTCTCCGCAGCCAAGGGGCATCCAGTGAAGCGCGGCAGCGTGATCGATTCCAAACACCTTTTCAACTCCGGGGATGATATTTTCATCCTGATAAAGCATCGGATATGTCGTCCCTTCCCCGATACAGTCCATTGCCTTTTTATAAAGCCTTGGGTCCATTCCCTCGTACATGCGCAGCGTAAGCTGGGGCACGATATCACGTACACGTCTGGATACTTCCATGATTATCATTGCCAGTTCATCTGCCGCTTGCGGGTATCTTCTTCCAAGACCGCCTATGATGACCCTGTCATCTGTCACCTGCTCTTTTACGATCATCAACTGCCAGAAACTTGTTAAGAGCCGGATCGCCTCTTCCTCATCAATGATTCCTTTCTCCAGATCATTTTGATAATACATCGCCAGATAGTCGTCCATGCGGCCCCACTCACGGGCGCCGTCAATCATCGTATAGATGATAACAAGCTGTATCGCCTCACGGAATGTTTCCGGCTTCTTTATCACTAACTTCCGGCAGATACGTTCCATCTCTTTCAAATCCAGCTTTCGCTTTTCATCGGTCTCTTTTTCATATAACCCAGCTGCCTGGTCGGCATACCACTCTAAAGTTTTCATAATGGTCTTTAATGCCATCTTCATTCCTTCATAAAAATTCGGGTCATTTTCAGGATGCTCCTTTTCCTTCTCCTCGATAAGCTGATATAAGCCCGGCAGGCCATAATCCAACAGCTTATGATAGTCCAGAAAGATTCCCGCGACTCTCTGCAGCGCCGTTGCCGCATGGGGAAAATTTGCCAGATCTAAAACCATCCCGTCTGAAACACCTCCGGTAACCAAATATACCTTGTCATCCGGAGCCATCTCAGCCAGGAATTTTTTCGTTGAAGTATTGTCTTTCCAGTATTCGTATAATTCTTTCAGTCTTCTCCTGTCATTTTTTGAAACAGACGGATCCTCCTGCTTTTCCATAAACCATTCAAAGTTCATGGCAAATCCCCATTCACTGTTAATATACTGGGCATTCATCCCAAGCGGAAATATATCCGCACGTCCGCAAAAAAGGTCATTGGGCATGATGTCCAGCATGATCTGCGGAAACTGTGCATGAAGACACTTTGCTTCTCTGATTGCCGGATGATCATCTTTGCACTCCTTATAAACTTCTGTGAATGCTTCCATATGATCTAAAAGTTCTTCAAATCCCAGACGCGGTTCATTATTATAGATCGTATCGTATCCGTCATAAGATTTTTTTGTACGAGTTTTATACGCCTCTTTCCAATACATGATCCCTCTCCTTATCTTTTTCCAGGTTGGTTAAACGTTTTACTTTCATATAACAAGATTACATTCATAGAAATAGTTTGTCAATTGATATATTTAACAATTACATCCCTTAAATATTGTGTATTTTTCAGTTTTTGATAATTGTAAATTTGTTTTTTCTAATTTATAATCATAATATAAACGTTTTACCTACGGAGGACTGTATGAGTACAATAAAAGATGTTGCAAAACAAGCAGGCGTATCAATTGCAACTGTTTCCCATATCGTAAATGGCACGAAATCTGTTACACCAAAGACACGTAAAAAAGTATTAAAAGCTATTGAAGAATTAAACTACGCAACAAATCAGACTGCCAAAAGCTTTAAGACAGGCCATAAAAATATGATCGCCTTTGTTGTCCCGGATATATCGAATAACTACTTTGCAAATATTATTGACTCTTTAGAAGAAGAACTTAGAAAATCCGGCTATCATCTTATCATCACAAATACAAAAGAAAAAAAGGAGCGGGAATTCCAGCAGTTAAAGTATCTTACATCCGGCATCACAGACGGGATCATCCTCGCCTCTACTGCCCGGACTTATACGGAGATCTGCTCTTATATCCCTGACGGTTTCCCGGTCGTATTGATTGACCGGAAGCTTGATGACAGCCCTTTGGATATCGTCAGTGTATCAGACTCCCGAGCGATCACAGACGGCATGTGCCGCCTGATCTTAAACGGACATACAAAGATTGGTTACATCGGAGATTTCCCGCATCTTAGTACTGCCAGAGAGCGTTTAAAGACTTACAAAGACATCTTGAAAAAACACGGGATACCCACAAATGAGACCTTCATCAGAAGTACCAGTTCTCTTTCCCATGAGGCATACCACATTACGGGAGAATTGCTCGCGGATGGATGCACAGCTATCGTGATCGGAAATAATCTCATGACGGCGGATGCGTACAGTTATCTCTATAAAAATGGGAAGGCGTTTCCTGATGTACAGATTTTAGGATATTATCACCGCGATCTGGCGCAGTTTTTTTCGTCAGAAGACGGGATCATCGTGATGAATGAAAAAGATATGGGAATCGCCGCTGCACGGCAGATTCTGGATAGAATCAAAAATCCGGAACAGTCTCAGAAAGAAATCATCATTTACAACCAATATGCAGCAGATTTTGAACATATACGCTGACCGGACCATTATATAAAGACAGCCAAAAAACATGTCCGCCATCCGCTTTTTGGCTGTCTTTAAAGTTCGCTGCTGATATTTTATTCCGAAACGATATCTGCCTCTAATTTATAATACTCTTTCAGGCATTGATATCCCTTTTCAAAAAATCTTTTCTGAGATCCATATATTTTTTGTGTATTCTTATCCGGCATAAAGGAGCTTTCCCGTTTTATAAACTGGTTGATAACTGTAAAGTCCTTGAACACACCGACACCGATTCCCGCTATCACGGCTGCGGCAATAGAAGTTGCTTCTCCCACATGGTCAAGCCGGTGCAGGTTCACATTCAATACATCAGATAATACCTGCGCAAGTACATCACCCTTCGCGCCGCCTCCGGTTAATGTAAGATCCGTGATATCTGTATTTTCCTTATGTGCATTTAAGATAATATCCAGATTCATGGCCACACCTTCTAATACAGCCCGGATATAATCACACTTCTCATGTTCCATCTTAATTCCCAGGAAACTTCCGGACGTGTCAGGATTCCACCTCGGGCTCCGCTCCCCCAGCATATAAGGCAGGAAGATGAGTCCTCTGGCCCCGGAAGGAGACTTCATAACTAACTGATTGAGTATATCATATACGGAGATCCCCTGATCCTTCGCTTTCTGTTCTTCTTCCCTGCACAGAGCATTTTTTATGTAAGAATAAGAACTGCCTGCAGCCTGCATTGTTCCGCAGGGCATATATTTACCGGGGATCACATGTCCAAAGCAGATCAATGTTTTGTTCTTATCTAATATCATCCGGTCTGATGTTCCGGCGATCCACGCAGAGGTGCCGAATGACAAAAACATCTGTCCTGATTCTATACTGCCCGCTCCGAGAGCAGAACAAGGACCGTCTCCGCCGCCGCACACAACAACTGTATCCGTTGTAAGCCCAAGCGCCTCTGAGGCCGTCTCAGTCAAATGCCCGATCACATCGGTAGAGGCATGGAGTTTTGGCATCTTACAGATATCAATCCTGGCCGCGGTCATAATTTCCTTTGACCATTGAAGCCTTCTGAGGTCAAATGCATCGGTACCCGAAGCTTCTGAATAGTCCGTTACAAACTGTCCTGTCAGACGGCAGATAATATAGTCTTTTGCAAGCAGCATTTTGTATGTTTTTTCATATATCTCCGGCTCGTTATCGCGGATCCACATTAATTTTTCAATGCTGTAGCTTGCGCTGATACGATGTCCGTTAAGTTCATACATCCGCTCAGCCCCCACCGCATCTTCTAATTCTTTTGCCTGCTTCTCGGCTCTTTGATCAGCCCAGATCATTGCCGGCCTTAGAGCGTTTCCCTCGTTATCCACCACAACACATGCCTGCATCTGTGAGGAAAATGAGATCGCGAGAACATCTGACGGGTCGATGCCTTCTACTATTTTCCTTGTCGCGGCGCATACCGCATCCCACCAGTCCTCCGCATTCTGTTCTGCATGATTTTTGCAAAAGAAATGAACATCATATGAAATAGTGTGACTTTTTATTAATTTTCCTTCTGTTGAAAACAGTGTCGCTTTATTGCTCGAAGTTCCTAAATCATGTGCGATCAGATATTTTTCCACCTTTAACACCTCTGCTTTTCATATTTTTGATAGTTCAAAAGTCATGCTTTTTCACGTCAGCACAAACCGCGCCAACTTTTATCTTTAGTATTATCATATCATACAGCGTCCAAAAAGTAAATTACGAAATCAATTTTGATTTCGTACGAAATTAAACATGTTGACTTATTATAAAATCAATGGTATGATATTGCTGATTTCTTTTAAACATAGAAAGGGGATGAATTCGGATGAACACACGTCATACTGCTCTTTTGGAGTATATCACGCAACATGGCAGGACGGAAGTCGGAACGCTTGCCGAACACCTTCATACTTCTAAGGTAACGATCCGAAAAGACCTTGATTACCTGGCAGAACGCAGAGTTCTGAGACGTGAGCGGGGATACGCAGTCCCTATCGACCCCGGAGACATCAATTACAGAATGGCTTTCCGCTATGAACAAAAGCTGAAAATTGCCAGGGCGGCCGCAAAGCATGTACATGACGGGGAGATGATAATGGTCGAGTCCGGTTCCACCTGCGCGCTGTTTGCAGAAGAACTGGCCAGGACAAAACAGAATATAACGATGATCACAAGTTCTCTCTATATCGCCAACTATGTGAAAGACTATCCTAATATCCAAGTGATCCTTCTTGGAGGAACACTGCAGCCTAAAAGCCAGTCTCTTGTAGGTCCCCTTACTAAAAATGCTGCCAAATCCTTTCATGTAGATAAGATATTTATCGGCACAGACGGCTACTCCCGGCAATATGGGTTTACAGGAGATGATCTGATCAGGCTGGATACCTTAAGCGGGATGATATCTTCAGCCATTCATACCTACGTGCTGACAGATTCCGGGAAGTTTTCCCATCCCGGAGCCGTTTCATTTCTGGACCTTGAGAATGTGCATGAGATCATCACTGATTCAGGCATTCCGGAATCTGAGTACCAATATTTGACAGAACGGGGGATTATCGTAACTTTAGTATCTGATGATCCTTGTTCAGATAAAACCAGCCATAATGATTAGGAGGTAATTATGAAGTATTTATTAGACACAGCCAATCTTAACGCAATCCGCAAATACTATGAGATCTTTCCGATCTCAGGAGTCACATCTAACCCATCCATTGTAAAAAAAGAAGGGAAAGTAGATTTTTTCGCGCATATGAATGAGATCCGTTCTATTATAGGAAGAGATAAATCTTTGCATATTCAGGTAACGGCGCTCGATACAGAAGGGATGCTCAAAGATGCTGACAGGATCTTAAATGATGTGGATAAAGATGTGTATATCAAAGTTCCGGTAACTATGGAAGGCATAAAAGCCATTAAGAAGCTGAAAGCATCAAGGATCAATGTCACTGCCACGGCTATCTATAATAAAATGCAGGGGCTTTTAGCTATGGAAGCCGGCGCGGATTATATCGCGCCTTATTATAACCGCATGGAGAATATGGGACTTGATCCGGATGACATCATTGCCTCTTTTGCCGAAATGATCGCGTTATACCACTATCCTACCACTATTGTGGCCGCAAGCTTTAAAAATGCCGGACAAGTTGATAAAGCCCATATCGCCGGCGCACAGGCCGCGACATTAGATCCGTCTATCCTCCAGGCCGCATTGCAGCAGCCCTATATTACGAATGCAGTCGCGGACTTTGACACTGATTGGAGAACGGTCTACGGAGACCGCACAATTTCTGAATTATAGATCAGATACCGCAGATAAAAGCTGGTGTGCCTGTGACTAAAGAGCCACAAGCACACCAGCTTTTCCTGGTTCAACTGATTTTATCAGAAATCACTTTCTCCTACATTCCCTTTAATATTTCGTCCGCATTTTCCAATGTGATAGGAGTTGTTGAACGCCAGACATTCTGAGCGTCCCAGCACATCACCTTTATCCCCTGTTCTAATGCCTGCCGGCAAGGTTCTTCCACTCCGTTCGCATCTGTCGGATGCACAACGATCAGATCCACCTGCACATCCCGTCATCATAACCATCAACATAACAACTCATACCAATACGCTTATTATTCTTTTTTCATAACATTTCTGAAAAGTCAATCTCCAGATCACCATCATAGATGCCCACAGAAACTTTATCCGAAAACGTATATTCCTCCATATCATCATGCTCTAGATCATATACCTGGATCCGTCTCTTTTCCGGATCAACAATCCAATATTCCCTCACACCATAGGTCCGATATTTAAACAGCTTTATCGCATAGTCCATCTTTTTAGAACTTGGCGAAACGATCTCAACCACCAGATCCGGACCTCCGTGACAGCCTTTCTCATCTACCTTGTCCTTATTACAGACTACGAGCAGATCCGGTATCACATAATTATCCGTTTCATTTAAGTATACTCCATACGGAGACAGAAACACTTCACACTTACCTTTTCTGCCATTGATATAATTCCCAAATTTCAAGTGTAAAAACCCAATTATTCTCTGATGCGTCGTAGTAGGTGTTCCCATCATATACATCTTCCCGTCTATAAGCTCTGCCAACTCCCCTTCTGGCAGTGCCTCTATATCTGCTACCGTATACAATTTTCCTTCATTATCCCTCATCACACTACCTCCACGGTACAACTGTCTTTGTGCTAGTCCTATTATAACACATTCTCCTTTCTTTGAGTATCCTTTGTTTTTTGCTCCATTAAATTGGATTTTCTGGCTGAAACACCAATGAAAATAGAAACTTGCCATCTTTTAATATTGAAAATAACTGCCGGCAGTTTTGATTTGAAATCATAATAGCATCCAGTATGACAATATGCAAGATAAAATCAATTAAATTTTGCGGCACTTCCGTCTTTTCGCATATACATATGCCGAAAACAGGCGAAACTGCCGCATTCATCAAAAATTCTATTTAAATATCATCTGAGGATCTAATAGGCAGCATATTCATAGTCTTCCATATACTGCACCACCCCGTCTTTTATCATCGCAACAGGTGTCTTTTCAAGCTCTCCATTTACAATCTTATCGTATTGCTTCGGAAGATACTGGTGGATAATGTTCATAGGAATCTCTATCCCCGAAAGATTCTCTATCAGCTTATCAATTGCTCCCTGGACTTTCTCATCTCCTATGTAATATCTGCATCGGTCTGAGTAGCTGTATTTTCTCGCAAAAGCTATCTCTCCTTCACTTCCATGATAGTGCTTCTTCCAGTTTTTGGGTTCTTCCAGCATTGCATCTATAAGCACATCCTCAAAGCGGGCCCGTTTCTCTTCGGAAATCAGTTCCTCTTCCACTCTGCTTAAGGCAAAAAGAGATTCTCTCAGGCCAAATGTCAGCGCCGGCCCTACTTTTAAGATAGCAATACCATCCTCCACCATTTCCTTTAAGCATTTTCTGCTCTGGTAATCCGTAGAATGCCCCTCAAAAACAATTTCCGGATAATCCTTAAGACTTTCACATAGATCTTTCGCATTTTCCCTGTCATAATAGAACACCTGAGCATCGCCAAATTCTACACCTGGCTGTACAACCACTGCTATAATATCCTTCCAGGCTTCTTTCGCTCCTTCTTCTGCAAAAATACGCTTATATGTGTCAACTGTATCGCGAAAATCCTCTGGCCTCGTCACACTGACTTCCTCTTCTGCCTCCTGTGCGCCGCCAGGGATCGGCACCTCACTTCCGATGATAAAAACCGGACGCATGGCATCTGGATCTGTCTTTTTTAATTTTTCATAGGAATCTATGCACGCCTTGTACAGTTTCACACCTCTTCTGGCAATTACCTCTGTTGCAAGCATCTCCGTTTTCGGATCATCCCCAAGCTTCATGCTTGTATCCAGATGGATCTTTGTGAATCCGGCTTCCACAAACTCACGAACCAGATCCTCTGCCTTTTTCATTGCCTCTTTTTCCGGCTCATCGCTCCATGTAAGCGGGCCGAGATGATCCCCCGCCAGGATCAGAAGGTCCGTATCTACGTCCATCTCCTTAGCCATCCCGGTTACAAGGTCTTTAAAATCCTTAGGGCGCATTCCTGTATATCCGCCGAATTGATTCACCTGATTCGCGGTTGCTTCAATAAGCGTCGGGCGATTTAACGCTTTCGCCCTCTCAAGCGCTGCTTCCAGTACATATTTATTCGCGCTGCAATAGGACGGGATCCCTTCTTTTTTACCATTCCTTCTATTCTCCATCATCTGATGGAGCGGATGTATTGCTGTCATTGCTGTCTCCTTCACACATTATATGATATTATTGTTCACTGTCAATCAGAATCTTGCCCTTTACCGTTCCAGGCGTCTTATACCATTCGAATGCATCCGCAATCTTCTCAAGAGGCACCTTTTTGAAGATAAATGACTCGTCAAATTTCAGATCGCCGGTTTTAAAGTAATGAGCTACCGCTTTCCACTCCTGTCCCGGAAACGGTGCGCTGTAAGACATCCATGATCCGGTAAGCGTAAATTCCTTGCGGTTCATATTCTCCCACTCTTTTACAGAAAAACTTAAATCTCTCGTAGGAGTTCCCACAAAGCATACATCAGCCTTATTAGCTGCCAGTTCGAACGCCATCTTCATAGTGATCGTATTTCCGGCCGTTTCAAACACATAGTCAAAACCTCTTCCTTCTGTCAGTTCCATAGCCTGATCCATAAAATCTTTTTCTAACGTGTTGATTCCGGCCGTAGCCCCCAGACGCTTTCCAAGCTCCAGACGGGACGGCTCAATATCAAATACGACTGCCTCTGCTGCTCCGAAGATCTTTGCCCACTGCATCACAAACATACCGATGGTTCCTCCGCCCAAAATGGCTACTGTCTTCCCGCCTTCATACGGAACTCTCTTAAGACCATGGAGCGCTACCGTTGCAGGCTCGAAAAACGCTCCCTGCTCAAAGGAAACTTCCTCATCAAACTTCACTGCATTTTTCTCCGGAACTACAACATACTCTGCAAAGCTTCCAAATTCTCTGGAACCGATAAAACTGTAATTTTTGCAAAGGGAATAGTTCCCTTTCTGACAGTCTTCACATTTCATACACGGAATAAGCGGAACCCCTGCCACACGGTCGCCTGCCTTTAAGGAAGTGACACCTTCTCCGGTCTCTTCTACTGTTCCGGAAAACTCATGCCCTAATACATTCGGGAAAAAATGGCATGCATCTGCATTGACCCTCGGTACATCCGAACCACATATTCCGGTATATTTGACTTTAATTAATACCTGACCTTCGCCCGGCACCGGTTTTTCAATATCTTCAAACCGGATATCTTCTCTTGCGTGTACTACCCCTGCTTTCATATTGCTCATCTTTGATTACCTCTTTCTTCCCATAACTGCTTTCAAATTTTCATACAACTGAAGATAAACCTCATAATTTTCATCATACACTTTTTTATTTCCCTGATCCGGCTGGTGTTCCCGCTTAATGACTACAGTCTTTTCCACTGCCTCTTCAAAGCTTTTATACATCCCGATCCCCACTCCTGCCAGAATGACCGCCCCCAGCGTAGTTGCTGTATCTGACGACGGAACGATGATCTTCTTTCCGGTCACATCTGCCTTGATCTGTGTCCAGAGAAGTGAGTTTGCCGAACCACCCATGGCGCGAAGCTCTTTCGCTTGTGCTCCTGCCTCTTTGGCAACTTCTATATTGTGCCTCAGGGACAATGCCACACCTTCCATGGAAGCACGTACAAAATGTCCCTTCGTCTTGCTGAAATCCAGTCCATAATAGACGCCCTTGGCATCCGGATCCCAGATCGGCGTACGTTCTCCTGACATATAAGGCAGGAATACCAGGCCGTCACTTCCTGGCTTCACCTTTGCTGCTATTTCGTTAAAAATCTCAAGAGAACTTACACCAAGTTCTTTTCCTTTTACTCTCTCATAATCAGCAAACTCTCTTTCCAGCCAGCGCATCACTCCGCCGCCGCCGACAGTCCCCCCCTGAAGGATCCACTGCCCCGGCACCGCATGACAGCTTAATATCAATCTCGGATCTGCCTTATAACTATCCAGACAGATACTCATTCCGCCCGCCTGACCTCCCTGCTCCTGCGTCTCACCCGGATGTACCACACCCGCCCCAAGAGTTCCGCAGGCCGCATCCAAAGCTCCTGCCACAACCGGAGTCCCTTCCATGAGACCGCACTCTGCCGCTGCCTTCTGCGTCACTTTTCCAACCACCTGGTGACACATAACAATATCCGGGAGCAGCCCCGGCTCAACACCAAGCTCCCTGCACATATCAAGATCCCAGACACCTTTTCTCATGTCAAAGCAATGAAGTCCGTACCCTTGCGACACCTCTTGTGTAAACTCTCCTGTCAGCCTGTACGCGATATAGCTGTTAGACTGCAATATCTTATAGGTCCGGACATAAACTTCCGGCAGATTTTCTTTATACCACAATATCTTCGGTGTGGAGTAAGAAGGCGTAAATGGATTCCCACACACTTTAAAGATACTGTCCTGTCCTACTCTCGCGCCCACCTTCTCACAGATATCCACTGCTCTTGTATCCATCCAGATGGGAGTATTCGCAAGAACATTGCCGTCCCTGTCCATAGGTATCGCAGACCAGCTCTGTCCGTCAATACCTATTCCTGCAATCTCCTGCGGTTTTACATTTCCTTTTTCTAAAGTTTCACGTATAGCCTTACATACCGCCGCCCACCATTCATCCGGATTCTGCTCTGCCCATCCGGCTTTTGGATAATACACCTGATAATCACCGCTTCCGCTGGCGATCACTTGTCCGTTTTCCTCAAAGACGGCAATCTTGCAGGCACTCGTACCTATATCAATCCCCAATAAATATTGTTTCATAGGATCCTCCAATTAATTATTCAGCCTTCCCATTACATCCGCACATGATCATACGGCTCTTAACGATTTCCTTTACTGCCTCGATCCCAACAACTCCCAATTTCTTCGGATCAAAAGTCTCCGGCTTTTCTTCAAGAAGCTTTTTACATGCATCTGTGTATGCCGCCCGAAGTTCCGTCGCGAAATTTACTTTGCACATTCCTCTTTCAACACACTCTCTTACATCCTCCTCGCTAAGACCTGATGCGCCGTGAAGCACCAGCGGAACAGATACCAGTTTCTTCACCTCAGATACACGCTCTTTATCAAGAACCGGCGTCCCATGATAAAAACCGTGCGCAGTCCCGATAGCAACCGCAAGAGAAGTAACACCTGTTCTCTCTACAAACTCCTTTGCCTCCTCAGGATCTGTATTCGTATCGGCCTCAGCTTCCAAATCATCCTCTTTGCCTCCGACTTTTCCAAGTTCAGCCTCTACAGGGATCCCAAGGGCATTCGCTACATCTGCCACTTTTTTGGTCACTGCCACATTCCCTTCAAAATCCTCATGAGAGCCGTCGATCATAACAGATGTATATCCTGCCTTCATTGCCTGTACCGCCAATTCAAAACTGCTGCCGTGATCAAGGTGGAGACATACCGGAACTGCTGCCCTTTTCGCTTCAGCAGATACCATTGCCGCATAAGTCTCCAATGTCCCATACTTAATAGTCGATGGAGTCGTCTGGATCATAACCGGAGCCTTTAATTCTTCCGCGGCCTGAATGATAGCTTTTACCATCTCCATATTTTCCGCATTGAATGCCCCAACTGCATAGTTTCCTTTCTGTGCATCCTCTAACATTTTTTTTGATGTAACTAATGGCATAACATTACCTCCTGATATATTAATTTTTATTTTTTCTGTCCGGATAAATACATTCAATCCCCAATCTCTCGAATTCTTTCATCCACTGCGCTGACGGTTTCTTGTCCGTCACTACTTTATTGATATCGTCAAGCCCGGTGATCCTTGTGAATGCCGACTTTCCAAACTTAGAACTGTCGATTACAAGAATTCTTTCATTTGCAGCTTTAAGCATTGCCCTTTTACTGTCTGCATCCTGTTCGTCCGAATCTGTAAGCCCTGTATCCATAGTAAGACCTTTGCAGGAAATAAACGCTTTATCTACATGATAATAACTGATCATCTGATTAGTCCGCGGTCCTACCAGCCCAAATGATTTCTCCCTTGACACGCCTCCTGTCGATATCACATTCCATTCCGGAACTCCGAAAAGCTCTATGATAATTTCTACAGAATTTGTAATGACCGTAAGCTTTTTCTTTTTTCTTAAGCCTCTTGCAATATAGGCAGCCGTTGAACTGGCATCAAGCATAACTGCTTCTCCATCCCTTACCAGTTCATCCGTCAGCTCTGCAATCTTTTGCTTTTCCACAATCATCTGGTTTTTGCGTATATTAAATGGCAGATCAAAAATACTGTGTTCATTCAGGACAGCGCCGCCGTAACTTTTAATAACAAGCCCGTCATTTTCCAGCTTTTCAAGATCCCTCCGTATGGTTTCCTCAGATACTCCGTAATGCTGACTGAGTTCACTGACTACAACCCTCTTTTCGCTCTGCAGCTTTTCTAAAATCTCGTTCCGCCTCTCTATCGCTAACATCTCACACCTCCTAACAGTGTCTACTGGTTTGCCGGGTGCTTTCCGCACAATCCCATATTCCTTCTGATCTCATATAGCTCTTCCACCCTTTTTTCATCTAAAATCTGAGGACCGCCGATCATCTTTGCCTGATACATAAGACGGGCATAGAACTCCAGAGATTCCATCTTATGATATGCGTTAAGCAGCGTATCAGAATATGTAAGCGCGCCGTGATTTTCCAACAATACCGCATCGTACTTCTGAAGGTACGGCATGATAGAATCCGGAACTTCTACCGTAGAAGGTGTTCCGTATCTTGCAAGAGGAACACCGCCCAGAGCGATCACCGCCTCCGGCATGATCGGCTCCATAAGCGGAATACCCGCGATCGCAAACGTTGTTGCATACATCGGATGCGCATGTACGACTGCCTTTACATCCGGGCGCTCTCTATAAACCCTCATATGCATCTTTACCTCAGAAGAAGGCTTAAATCCCTCATTCGCCTCCAGAACATTCCCCTCATCATCTACTCTGCAGATATACTCTGGTGTCATGAACCCTTTACTGACACCCGTCGGAGTACAAAAAAATTCATGGTCATTGAGCTTTACTGAAAAATTACCGTCATTTGCCGCTACCATCCCTCTATTATAGACTCTTTGTCCGATCTCACACATTTCTTTTTTAATTTCAAGTTCTGTCTTCATCGCAATCCTCCTTTTTCTACCTTCAATTAATCTCTTATTTTATCCGGAACATATAACTTTATATCAAATGACTCTCGTATACACCTGCGCATTTCTGACAAATCTTCAAACACACCGTCACTAATCATCTGAACGGCGACATTTCCGATGGCAGTAGCCTCTACCGGTCCCGCAGATACCTTTCTGCCTGTATAGCCGGCTGTCAGTTTATTCAGATAATCAGCGCTAGATCCGCCCCCCACTACATAAACCGTATCATAATGCTTTCCTGTGATCTCTTCCATAAAACCAAGCGTATCCGCATAGCATTTCGCCAGACTATGATAGATGACTGCCGCGATCTCTGCCAGAGTTTTCGGAATCTGCTGCTTTGTATTTTCGCAAAAATCCTGCACTGCCTTTGCCATACTCTCCGGCGCAAGAAAACTGTCATCGTTGCAGTCTACAATAGAGCGGATCTCTTCCCCTGCCGCCGCCTCACAGATCTTTTCATAACTCAGATCAGGCGCCAATTCTTTTTTTACAGACTGTATCATCCAAAGTCCCATTATATTTCTCAAATATCTGTACCGGTAATCATATCCGCCTTCATTCGTAAAGCAGGACTTCATACTGCGCATAGAACAGTCTGGCTCTTTTCTTTCCACTCCCATAAGAGACCATGTGCCGGAACTGATATAAAGAACATCTTCTCCCTTAGCAGGAACTGCAAGCACCGCTGACCCGGTATCATGGGAAGCCGGCAATACAACCTTACAGTCAAATCCAACTTCCTGCTTTACATCATCCGAGAGGTTCCCGGCATACGTCCCAGGCATAGATACACTCCGGAAGATCTTTTTCGGAAACCCAAGCAGATCTATCAGCTCGAAGTCCCAGTCTTTTGTCTCTACATTGACCAGCTGCCCTGTAGTCGCGATGGTATACTCCATCTTTTTAACACCTGTGAGCAGAAAGTGAAAATAATCCGGTGTCATAAGAAGTGATTCCGCTGCCTTCAGATACTCAGGATGCTCTTCTTTGACTGACTGAAGCTGATAAATCGTATTGTATACCTGCTTTTGTATGCCGGTCCGCTCATAAAGTCTCTCCTGCGGGATAACAGACTCTACCTTTTTGTCCATTCCCTTCGTTCTTTTATCCCGATAGCCCACACACTGCCCTAAAACACGATCTTTTTTATCAAGCAGGACAAAATCCACACCCCATGTATCTACCGCCATAGAAACCGGAATCTTTCCAACCTCTCTGCACCGAATCATTCCCTTCTTTATTTCCGAAAACAGCCTGTCAAAATCCCAGCAGAGCGCTCCGTCCATCTCCTGCATCCCGTTCTGGAAACGGTAAACTTCTTCAAGCTGCAAACATCCATCTTCCATATGAGCCAGCATATGCCGGCCGCTTGATGCCCCAATATCTACAGCCAGATAATATTTTTTCACCTTTCCACCTCTTTTCCAACAAATACATACGTTGTTTTTGTTGTTTTCCTTTGCTTTTGAGGTTATATTACCACATGTATCAACACAAATCAACTGTTATTTTATTGTTTTTATGTGGTTTTTGTCTTTTTCTTAACAATAACAGAACGCAGCCTGCTGATAATGGCTGCGTCCCATATTTTATGGAAGATATTTTTGAACTGTTGCCCGGACTGCACCTGCTCCTTTAATTTCTTCTCTGAATATTTCTTCAATCAGCTCTCCGATCCCGGCCTCATAAAGATTGATAAAAAATACGTTTTCATTAGAAAGAATCCATCTTAACTGATCCGTAAGGCTTGAAGGATCTCCAATCACAATATCAGCAAGTCTCTCCTGCATCTCTTTTGCCATCGGGTCCGGCGCAAGCTCATATGTCCCGCCTTTATCATCAACACCCAGCAAGTAGCGGAGCCATCCGGCGATGGCCAGCGGAATACCGATCAGCTTTTTCGCATCTCCATACTTTTCTACATAAGCCTTAACCGTCACTCCAAACCGCACTCCCAGGCCCTGTGAAGAATCTGTACACAATCTGATACAGGTATCTCCAAGATAAGGATTCGGGAATCTTTCATTCATAAGTTCATCAAGGAATTTTTTCGGGGAAAGAATGCCAGGATCCGGTACTACTTCCATTCCTTCTCCATAACCGACAAGATTTCCTAATTTCAGCATATCCGGATCTTTCATCTCATCCGAAAAAAGATCATATCCCAGCACACATCCGTATGGTCCAAGTGCTGTATGGATCGGATTCAGGCATACAGTTACTTTCATCCTCTCAGATTTATTAACCGTATCCCGGTCTGTCATATACACTCCTGCTTTTTCCAAAGCCGGACGTCCATTCGGGAAATCATCTTCAACAACCAGATACTGCGGTCCTTCAGCATTAACAAACGGAGCGATATATGTTCTTTTCGAGGTAACTACAGGCTGCATATTCTCCACACCTGCCGCCTCAAGGGCATCTGCGATTTTCTCGCTTGGTCTCGGTGTGATCTTATCGATCATCGTCCATGGGTAAGAAATCTTTGCTTTATCACTTACATAGGAGACAAACCCATCATCCGCGAAGCCTCTCTGATTCCATTCCTTTGCCATCGTTAAAACAGACTCACCAAGCAGTTTTCCGTTCTGGGAACAGTTATCCATAGATACAAGCGCAAGCGGCGCTTTGTTATTGCGGTAACGCTCCAGAAGCATTGCTGTAACGATAGCCATAGCACTTGTCACCTTTTCAGGCCCATTCTCAATATCTTTTTCAACAAACTCAAAAAACGTTCCATCTGCCTTCTTTAGAGCATAACCCTTTTCCGTAATGGTAAATGACACCATCTGAAGACTTTCTGAACAAAATATTTCTTTCAGACGTTTCCATGATACTGCGTCGGTACTCTGAGCTTTCATTGCCTCTGCAAGCGAACCAAGCACTTTTTTCTCCTGTGTCCCGTCACCGTTCAGAATAACACTCAGCGCAAGATTGTCATATGGATCATAGATCTTATCTACTACATCGTAGTCAAAAGATTCCACACAGGTGATCCCTGTGTCCAGCTCTCCTTTTTCCAGCAATGTATCTGCAATTCCTCCAAGGAAAATACGGAAGATATTGCCGATCCCAAAATGAACCCATTTTGGATTCTCTTTTGTCAATCGTACAACCTCCTCCACATCATAACCGGGAAGTTTAATATCCGCTTTTTTCCAATCCTCATATCTTTTCAATCCGTTAATTGTTAATTCCATAATCCGTCTCCTTTATATGATCTATGATTTCCAATCCACCAAAAAATTAACGAGCCTTTGTTAAATCTTTCATATCTTCCTTTAAATGACTGTAGATATTCTTATACAACCTGAAATATTCATTATACTTCTCATGGTTGTCCTTATCCGGCATGATCTTATCGTCAAGCACCTGCCATTTTTTCACTTCTTCATAAGTCAGAAGCCCTGTTCCGATCCCTGCCAGCATGACATCTCCCATGTTGGCTTCTACATCATAGATCGGACATACCACCGGATAGCCGGTTACATCCGCGAATATCTGTCTCCATACCTTTGACTTTGTTACACCTCCGGCAATCAGGATATATTCTCCCAGATCCTCACCTGTCGCCTCCATCGCATCACGCAGGCAATAAGCAACTGCCTCAAGAAATGCTCTGTAGAGATGTCCTTTTGTATGCGCAAGGGAAAGACCTACGATAGTACCTTTTGCATCAGAATCCCACACCGGGCTCCTCTCTCCCATGAAATACGGCAAGACTACAAGCCCCTCGCTTCCTGCAGGAATCTGTTCAGCCTGACCATTGAGTACGTCATACATATTCGGTCCGCCGTTCTTCTGCTGCTCAATCTCCCATTGGCACAGGGTATTTCTGAACCATTTTACAATTGCGCCTGCTGTATTGCCGCCCGCAAAATAGTAGGAAAGATTTTTCGCATCATACAGATAAGGCCATACGATCAGACCTTTTCCATTTACCGGTTTATCAGAAATCAACGCGCCGCACATAGAAGTTCCGATTGCTGCCGCGTACACGCCGGATTCAAAGACACCAAGTCCGATATTCGCGGCTCCGCAGTCAATCCCGCTGGCAATGACCGGAATCCCTTCCCATAATCCTAAATCTTTCGCGCTCTCTTTTGTCATTCCTCCGACAACATCAGTAGACTCTACGATACGCTGCGGCATCATAGATACCGGGATCCCCATAGCTTCAAGAAGCTCTTCTGACCACTCACGCTTATTCATATCAAAGATACCGCCGATATTCCCCGCAGAAGAATAATCGATAGCGATCTCTCCGGTCAGCTTATAGATCACATAATCATTCGGCGGAAGAAAGAGCTTTGTCTTTTTAAAGTTCTCAGGCTCATGATTCTTCATCCAGAGGATCTTTGTGTATCCATAATATGGATCCGCGCCATTGTGTGTGATCTCAAGAAGCTTCTTCTCACCGATATTTTCAAGCACCCACTTTGTCTCCTCATCCGCTCTTCTGTCCATCCAGATCATACATGGACGGACGGGATTCATCTCTTCATCTAACGGAATGCCGGAACCGCCGTACAGACCGCTGATCGCTATTCCTTTGATGTCCTCTTTGGCAATTCCTGTTTCTACTGCCTTCGCGACACAGTTACGGATAGAATCCTTTGTCGCTTCATACCATACATCCGGCCATTGTTCGGCATATAACGGCTTTGGTGTCAGCACATCATATTCCTGAAGATCCTGGGAGATCAGTTTTCCGTTCGTATCCATCATAATTGTCTTAGTTCCTGATGTTCCAATGTCCGTTCCCAATAAATAATTCATTATCATTCTCCTGTTTTCATTTTATCCATTTTTAAAAATACGTTTTATAAAAGTCATTTATATAATACATCTAAAAAAGGATTCTGTCAATTTGCAGAATCCCAAAATTATTTTTCTTATTTTTAGTTATATTGCACAATACCTGATTTTTATCTAAATTCCGTCCATAAATTCCTCGACAAAAAATATAGCGGCACCGGCAGAACATTCTTCTCCTTCATATTCAGATACATACAGATAATCCTCTGCTTTATCTCCAAAAGGATTCTTCGCATCGACTCTTTTGCGCAGTTCATCCATATATTCACCGATATATTTTCCCACATAACCTCCCAGGATCACATCCACAGCAAAAATCATCCTCATATTATGGATCGCTGTAGATAAATTCTCAAGATACTCATCCCAGAGCTTAACAGCTACCTCATCATCATCTTTTAGTTTTTGAAAATATTCTTCCAGATTACCATCCGTATACCAATCCAGTTTTTCAGTTTTGCATACGGTATCAAGACAGCCGTATTTTCCGCAGTAACACTTCTCTCCGCCCTCCGGAACGATCGTCATATGTCCAAGTTCACCGCCTTTATATCCGACGCCGCCGAATAATTTATTGTTCATGATAATAGCTCCGCCGATACTGTTACTCAAGCTGATATAAAAAGCCACCTGGACTTTATCATCATGCCATGCCACAACACGTCCTGCCGCGTGGGAGTCGTGAAAAAGCCTGATCTTATATGGAATATACTTCGCGATCTCATCTTTCGTCTTACCAGTAAAATTAAGTGTCTTACCATATACCACACAAGATCCGTCATTCGATACTAATCCGGGAACAGAAATCCCAACTCCCAGGAGTTCTTCATCCGTGATCCCGGCCTCTTTCTTTACCTTCTGTACCGCCTCTCCCATCTTTCTTAAATATCCATCGTTATCCAGGTCAAACTTTACTCTCTCTCTCATTCTTCCCAGAACGCCTCCAGAAAGATCCAGTGCCACCACATTCATATGGTGTGCCGATATATATACGCCCATTGCTTTCTTGACACTCTTGACATAAGTATACGCTGTGGCATTGCGCCCTCCGGTATTCTTAATACGCTGCGAATCGTCAATCAAGCCCTGTTCTTTTAAATATTCCAGATTCTGTGTAACCGTCGGAAGGCTAAGCTGCAACGCAACAACAATATCCTGCTTTGACACTGGCCCATGAGCACGAATATGCTGATAAATCATCTGCCTGTTTTTAATTTTAATCTCGTTT
Organism: uncultured Dorea sp.; assembly: GCA_910584615.1. Classification (GTDB taxonomy): domain Bacteria; phylum Bacillota; class Clostridia; order Lachnospirales; family Lachnospiraceae; genus MD308. Next base: position 20,543 of record CAJUAM010000018.1, on the reverse strand, counting down.
ACACTTAATTTTCCTGTTCCCATCTTTCATTACCCGCTCATAAAATGTTTGTATTATTATTATAATCCCCAATCCCACACAAATCAACATTTTTACGAAAAGTTACAGTAAAATCAAAGCGTGATTCCGGCTGCATGCCAGCCCTGTCTCTTATAACACAACAACAGTTTAAGATATCTTGATCATAGCTTTTCCGGCTCTTACAATCTCTTTATCCGTAAATACATCTGTAATATCGTCTAATGGAATCACATTCGCGATCAGGCTCTCAAGTTCTATTGTCTTAGATTCAAGAACCCGCAGCGCACGTTCAAAAGTATATGGATTGATAAAAGAAGACGTAATCGTCAATTCTTTCTTAAATACATCATCTGGTTTCAAAGGATATGCCGCTTCCGGCGAGGCAAGCCCAAAATACATGATTGTCGCGCCTTTGCCCGCAAAACGCACCGCATCAGCCTGTGTATGGATATTCCCCACACATTCGATCACAACATCTACATTTTCACAATAATCCATAAGAACTGACTCTACATCCTCGTTCAGCGGATCAATCGTCTTCGTCGCGCCAAGCTTTCTGGCCAGCTCTCTTTTTTCTTCTACCGGCTCGGACATGATCACTCTTGCTGCTCCCGCATTTTTAGCGAGCTGCATCATGATCATCCCGATAGGACCTCCGCCCATCACAAGAACCGTACAGCCTGATTTGATATTGCACAAGTCGATACCATGCAGGCAGCAGGAGATCGGCTCCGCCATAGCTGCTTCTATAAAACTTAAATCTTCCGAAAACTTATAGACCTGCTTTTCACGCATGATTACATATTCAGCAAATCCACCGTCAACTGTTGTGCCTACCCCGATATTATTGGTACAAAAGTGCTGCATCGCATTTTTACAGAAATAGCATTCCCCGCACATGTCATTAGGATCACCGCTTACCCGGTCTCCTGTTTTGACAGACGTAACTTTTTTACCTGTCTTTGCAACAACCCCTGAAAACTCATGTCCCGGAATCAACGGCGGCGTTACTTCAAAACTTCCTCCGTCTCCATTATATATATGCATGTCCGTACCACATACACCGCAGTATTTCACCTGAATCATAACTTCATGATCATCAAGTTCCCTTACAGGCACTTCTTCTACCCTAAGATCATGCGTCCCATGATATACTGCCGCCTTCATATTCATATTTTTTCCCTCCTGCTTCCAAGTATTCCGTATTTTTTTAAAAATCCCGGCAAATATAGCATTTGCCGGGATTTTGAATTCATATTCTAAAATATTAATTCTGCTGTTTCTTATTCTGCATACAGTCAAATCCAACAGCGAGAGCAAGTACAACACCCATAACGATTTTCTGAACATAAGAATTGACATTCATAAGCACCATACCATTTTTCAGCGCACCGATGATAAATGTACCAGCCACAACACCTGACATCTTACCGAGACCTCCTGTGATAGACACTCCGCCTAAAACTACACAGGTGATAACCTCGAACTCGAATCCGTCAGCACCGGCGGATGCGTTACCAGAAGCAGTACGTGACAACATTACGATACCGGCAAGTCCTGCGAAAAATCCTGAAATCGCGAATACAAGATATTTAATTCTTCCTACCCGGATACCGGAAAGCTTTGCAGCCTCTACATTACCGCCTACAGCGTAGAAATAACGTCCGAAATATGTCTTATTCAAAATAAAGGAACCAATCGCAAAACAGATGATCATTATGATTACCGGAATCGGTATAATCCCTATGTAGCCCTGACCGATCATTGCAAATCCCTGAGAGAATCCGCTGATCGGCATACCGCCGCATATAATGAGCGCCAATCCCATAAATGCTGTCTGTGTCGCATAAGTAGCGATAATTGCCGGGATTCCGACAGTCGAAACCATGAAACCATTCAGCACACCGATCAGCGTTGCCGCAGCGATTGATATAAGCACTGCAATCACTGGATTGATCCCCATATTTACCATCATGTACGCACAGATAATATTTACGAAGGATATGATCGTACCTGTGGAAAGGTCGATATCACCAAGCAGTATAACAAATGTCATACCAATGGAAGCAATACCGTACATAGAAACCTGACGAAGCAGGGTAAGCAGGTTACTAGGACTGATGAACCTTGAATTTGCAATTGTAAAGACAACAACCAGAACTATAAGTACCACCCAGATTGCCTTATCTTTTATTTGATTTACAAGTTTATTCTCTTTCATATCACATTAGACCTCCTCAACATTGGCCGCTGATGCAAACGCCATAATCCTCTCCTGGCTGAACTCTTCTTTGCTGAGTTCTCCGGTCATATCACCCTCTGCCAGTACTATAATCCGATCAGACATACCCATTAGTTCTTCCATCTCGGAAGATATCATCAGAATTGCCTTTCCTTCTTTTTCTACTAAGTCATTCATTAATTTGTATATCTCATATTTTGCGCCTACGTCAATGCCTCGTGTAGGCTCATCAAAAATAATCAGCTCTGAATCAGCCGCAAGCCATCTTCCAAGGATTACTTTCTGTTGGTTACCACCGCTTAAGTTCTTAACAAGCTGATTAAGCGACGGCGTCTTAATAGCCATATTCTTCTGGTATTTTTCAGCTATCTCTTTCTCTTTCTTAGAATCAATAACACTCAATGTAGAGTTTTTCTCGTATATCGGCATATTGATATTATTCTTAATGGATATGCCAAGCATAGCGCCGTGACGCTTTCTATCCTCCGGTACCAGCGCAAGTCCCAGATCTATCGCTTCTCTCGGGCTCTTTGGATTGATCTCTTTCCCTTTAAATATGATCTGTCCGGACTCTTTTTTTGCTGCCCCGAATATTAACTGCGCAAGCTCTGTACGGCCGGCTCCGACAAGCCCCCCCAGTCCAAGGATCTCGCCTCTGCGAACCTTCAGAGATATGTTCTTATCTCCATTACCTGTAACATCCTTAAGTTCCAGAAGGACATCGTCTTCCTTAATACAGTCCCCTCTCGGCGGATATGACTCAGTCAGTTCACGTCCAACCATCAGCTGGATCAATTCCTGGACATGGCTTTCCTTTGTGATCAATGTCTTAACATATTCTCCGTCACGCATGACAAGGATCCTGTCAGACAGACGATAGATCTCTTCCAGTCTGTGAGAGATATAAATGATGGAAATCCCTTCTTCACGCAGCTGCTCTACCACTTCAAACATACTTTCAACTTCTGCGCTTGTAAGAGGAGCGGAAGGCTCATCCATGATCAGTATCTGCGCATTCTGCTGGATCGCTTTTGCGATCTCAACCATCTGCTGATATCCAACTGTAAGATTCTTCATTAACGCCTTTGGATCGATCTTTATGTGCAGTCTGTCAAAAGCTTTCGCAGCTTCTCTTTCCATAGCAGCCTTGTCAACGATCATACCCTTTCTGATCGGACGTCCTAAAAACAGGTTCTCTGCTGCCGATAATTCTTTTACATTGTTAAATTCCTGATAAATAATCGCAATTCCATTCTCTGCCGCGAGCTGAGGTGTCATGCTTGTAAATTCTTTTCCATTTACAATAATCTTTCCCGAAGTTGGGATAACCGCTCCGGAACAGCATTTGATCAAGGTAGATTTACCGGCACCATTTTCTCCGATCAATGCCAGGATCTCTCCCTTCTTTAATTCAAGCGTAACATCTTTCAACGCAACAACACCCGGGTATTCTTTTCTTATATGCTGTAATTGCAATACATACTCTTCGCTCATAGTCTTCCCCCGTGATTATATTATTTGGAGGCAGCTATAGGCTACCTCCATCTCATCGTTTACTAGCTGTGTTTCAGACAACTATTACATTCCTGACTGAATCTCCTCGATATTGTCCATATTAATTTCGGATAATGGTCTGAATACGTTCTTAGCATCTCCTTCGAACTTTTCGCCGTCAAGGATTCTCTTGAACATCTCAAAACATGCCTGTGCTGTATCTGTGTTGGAGCCCTCGAAACCTACGATAGCTCTAACTGCTGTATCTCCAGACTGAAGAGCATCTAACTGCTCAGATGTAACGTCTGTTGTGATAACGCCGCAATCCTCCGGAATCTTTCCGTTTCCGCCGTATTTAGCAAGAAGTGCTGTATTAGAACCGATCATAGCGCCGGCACCTACACCTACCCATACTTTACAGTCCGGGTGAGCCTGAAGAACTGTCTCAGCCTTAGACTGAACTTCGTTATTAACAACACCGTCGATCGTTGCTACGATCTCGTAGTTGTCTTTACAATTCTCTTTAAGACCAGCTTCGATACCATTCTGTCTCTCTAACAGAACCTGTGTATCTGGTTTACCAATCACACAAACCTCAGCTTTTTTATCTGCTGTATAGTGCTCGTTAATGAAAGCTGCTGCTGTCTTACCGATTTCTTTTCCAAGTTCTGTATTGTCAAGAACCCAGTTAGCTGTTGTGTTTTTCATCGGGTTATCCCAGCACATAACTTTGATACCCTCTTTCATAGCACGTCCGCACACTTCTTCAACTGCATCTGCATCATTTGGATGAACCATGATCAGATCGCATCCAGCAGTGATAAAGTTCTCGATCTGCTCGATCTGTTTTCCGGAGTTCTCTTCACAGCCAACGATAGTCGCCTCATACCCTTCGTCTTTGAGGATCTTATCGAGCTTGCTCATAACGCCTGCCCAGTAAGCATTCTCATAGTTCTGGATCGTGATACCGATCTTCTTGCCGCCGGATTTTGACTCGCCGCCTTCATCACTTCCGGAATCACTTGCTGCCGGACTCTCAGTTGTACATCCTATGAGCATGGAAGCTACCATAGCGATGCAAAGAATTGTACCTAACACTTTTTTCTTCATACATTTTTCCTCCTTTTTAATAAGTGTTATTTATTGTATAGCATTTTGCTATAACAAGCTTAATAAATCTTAGAAACAGGTAAATGCCCCGTCTACTACGATATCAGAACCTGTTGTAAATGAACTTGTGTCTCCTGCAAGATATACAAGAACTGACTGCAGCTCTTCCGGCTTCCCAAGCCTTCCCATAGGAGCCATCGCGTTCCACTGCTCGATCAGCGGTTTCAGATGAGGCGCGTTCATGATAAGATCAGTTCCGATATATCCCGGACTGATACTGTTCACACGTACTCCGGTCTTTGCCCATTCAATAGCAAGTGACTTTGTCAGCATGATAACACCTGCCTTCGATGCGTTGTACGCACACTGCGGCTGCGGTACATTTACAATATGACCTGACATAGATGCCGTATTGATGATAGAGCCATATCCCTGTTTCAACATCACGCGGCCTGCTGCTGTAGCACATAAAAATACGCCGTTCAAGTTAATATTGATCACCTTGAGCCACTGCTCATATGTCATCTCTTCTGCCGGTACATTCAACGCGATCCCTGCGTTATTGTAACATGCATCAAGCTTTCCGTATGTCTCAACAACTTTAGCCACCATCGCTTCAACTTGTTCCTGACATGTAACGTCACACTGGATCGCGATCGTCTTAGAACCTGTAGCTTCAGCAATCTCTTTTGCAACTGCCTGTGCTCCTTCGATGTTGATATCTACAACCGCTACATCCGCTCCTGCTTCCGCGAATGCCATTGCCGCGCACTTACCGATACCGCTTGCTGCTCCTGTAACATAGATAGCTTTTCCGTCCAGTCTCATCTTTTCAATAATTCCCATCTTTTTATTTCCTCCTTTTTCTATCACGAGTTAATCTTGTGAGATGTTTGATATAAGACTTTTATAAATGCATTTTATAAATGTGCTTCAATTATACCTCCGAACGTCCCTCTATGCAAGCCGTAATATCCGCCAAAATACTTGTTTCATTTTTAGTTATTTTGCATAATGTTATTTTTTTATCATTTTATGGATCTTTGTCAGCATATTCAATCTTTCAATTTGCACAAACTTAATTATATATTTTCTTTTTTTCTTTATTAAATTGTTTTTTTAAGTATCTTTTAAACTGGTTATATTGTAACACACTGCATGCGATTATTCAATATGTTTTTTTATTTTTCCATATTAATTTGTACTCTTGAATTCAGCATGGATACTTCATCAAAAAAGCTTCCCCGACACATGTCAAAGAAGCTTTTTCTCTATACCTGTTTTTCTAATATATCTGCAGTCTCAAATGCTCCGTAAGGCGTATCGACCACTGTGCAAGGCCATTCTTTTGTTCTTGTGAATGTCTCAATCCCATTTGCTCCAAGATAGGTGGTCTCTTCACATTTTGTCCCCCGGATCGTCGGGTTCCACGCATAGGCCCCTCCCGCGCGGATCTTTTTATCCATTCCCGGCAAGGCCACATACTCACGGCATCCATATCCAGTCGGCCCGCCCTGATGATGCTGCGTCCATTCCTGCGCATAACCAGCCTCCTGATACAGCTTTTGCACTTCGGCAAAATATTCTCCATACGTCTCCTGATCTCTCATCATCATCTGCATACACGCGAAAATATATCGGACTTTTTTGTAACAATTTTGGATCTCCTCCGGCACAGATCCAAAACAGACCATTCTCGTGATGCTGACATTGAGTCCGTACTTTTCTCCGCCGAGCACTACCATAAGGCTCTTTTCTATCTTTTTATCCGTAGGCATTGGATGACGGTACTCAAGGATCCTTTCATCCGCTCCTACCAGCACACAATCCGGGCTGATCCCGTTTTGAAGACATCTGCACTTTAACCTGCACGCAGTCTGCTCTTCTGTATCGCCGGGCATAGTTTCCCTGCACACACTCTCTACGATTTGCGCGCAGAGTACTCCGACCTCTTGATAACGCTTTTTTTCCTCCTCAGATAATCTCATACGAAGCTCTATCAATTCCTGCTGTACATTTTTTGTGCCGGCGATCCCTGTATCTGATACATATATCTTTTCCCGGATCATCTGCTGTATATGTTTTTCCGCGGACTCATACCACGGTATAAGCACCGCTTCTGCCTTAAGCGGATCCTGCTCTGTACTCATCCTCAAAAGATCGCTGCTGTCTGCAGCCAGCTTTATATTGTCTTTAGAGATCACATAACAGGCAACTCCGTCTTCCGTACTAGACAGCACATGGTTTTTCGCGCCTCCGCTGACCCATGCATAGTTGTCACGTCTGCCAAGTATGATTCCGTCATACCCGTTTTTTTCAATCCAGCTCCTGATCCTGTCTACTGCTTCCATCTGCCATTCTCCCGTTTTATTCTTATTACTTATTCCATCTCATGATTCACACAGACTTTGCCTGTCTTACCTGTGGCAAATACTTCAAACGCCTTATCTGTCTCCCGAAGCGGAAAACGGTGCGTGATGATCTGGCTTGGATGGATCTTTTTCCGGTCCAAAAGCTCTACAAGCTTTTCCATATTACCCACGGAAGTAACCCATGAGCCATGAAGGGTAAGATTCTTGTGGAGCAGAAGCGGACTTGGCTCAAACGTAACTGTTCCCTGCTCTCCAAGATATACAACATTTCCCCACATTCTCGCTGCTTCTAAGCATCTGTGACGCCCGATACTGCTTCCTGAACAATCAACGGCTACTTCCACCCCTTTTCCGTTGGTAGCTTCCATAATACGCCCTATCACATCATCATCACCCTTTAATACCAGATCCGCGCCAATCTTCTCTGCCATTGCCATACGTTCCTCAGAGATATCCACACCGATCGTCACTGCCCCAAGCGCTTTTGCAAGAATAAGAGCTGCCTGTCCTACCGGGCCGAGTCCCATCACAAGCACACGGTCATTCCCCGAAACATTTGCCCGTAAAAGCCCCTGATATGCCGTTCCAAAGCCGCAGGCAATCATTGCTCCATCTTCATATGTAAGAAAATCAGGAAGATGGATACAGGTACTTGTATCTGCCACCAAATATTCCGCCAGCGCACCGTCCCTCTGCCATCCATAAGCCCGCCGCTCTGGCTGCTGGCAGTTGATAAAGAATCCCTTCCGGCATTCATCGCAATATCCGCAGCCCTGGATATGATACACAACAACGCGGTCGCCCACTTTAAAATCATCTACTTTTTCTCCCACAGCGACAACCTGACCGCTCGGTTCATGTCCCGCGATCACGTCGTCATATCTGGCTCCGCCCGTTTTGTCCGTATGCTCGTAATAAATATACTTCAGATCACTCCCGCACAAACTGGCAGCCTTCATCTTAAGCAGGACCTGTCCCGGTCCCGGCACCGGTACATCTGCTTCAACGGGCTGAACCTTTGCTCCGCCGGGAAGCTTCATTCCAAGCATCTTTTCAGGCAATTTGATCTCCATAACATCTTCCTCCTTTTTAAACGGTTTCTTTCATATCTTGTATATTCAGAAGTATAACACGCCTTTCTTTTCATCTGAATTCCATATCTTCCCTTTTGATGGACTATCTTACTCACAATAAAAATAATCTCCGCCTTTATATTCTCTCGGCGGCATCCCAACGACCTTTTTAAAGATCCGCGAGAAATAGTACTGGTCTTCATATCCAAGCCGCGCGCTCACTTCATAAATATACAGATCCGTAGACTTTAGCAGCTTACACGCTTCCTTCATCTTAAGATGGATAAAAAACTCTACAGGCGCCCTCCCAGTCTGAGACTTAAAGACTGTATTCAGATAGCTTTTCGACAGCTTTACTTCATCAGCAATCTGCTGCAGCGAAAGATTTTTCCCAAGATTCTGATACATGAACCGTATCACTATCGTTACATGCCTGTCCTGCATCGTACTTTCATCAATCTTTTCCCTGAAGTAGATCTCAGACAAAATAAGCTGCAGCACTTGGGAGATATAGATAAAATTCCCAAGTGTATAATTCTTTTCCAGTACACGGAACAACAGATTAAACAGTACCATTACCCGATTATCACTATGTCTGGAGCGCATATGGATAAGGCGTTTTTCCTCTAAAGGAAAATACTTTATATTCTCTCCTTTAAAATGCACCCACAGTATGCTCCATGGATCTTTCCCATCCGCATAATACCTGTGCTTTGCTCCCGCAGGTATACAAAAGGCACAAGAACGCCCAAGAGGGTAGTTCTGTCCATCCGCTTCAATGATTCCTTTTCCGTCAGTACAGTAGATCAAAATATACTGGTCTGCCCCATCTTCTCGTTCCTTATAATGTGAACGGGCCTTCGGAAAAAATCCCACATCTGTCAGATACATGGCCTTTATAAGCGGATGCTCCATATATTCCGCAAATGATTCCGTCGGTATAATCACATATTTTTCATCTCTGAATCCTTCTTCTTTTCCTGACATATCATCCATCCCAAACACACTCTACACTTTCTTTTCTTTATTCTCAATATATCATCAAAAAAGAATATCGTCCATCTTTTTATGCTATATGCCATTTTCTGTCCCCGACTGGCATGATATCCTTATTTCAGAAACAAAGATCAGAACCCTATGACTGATAATGAAAGGAGATAAACTCATGAACCAAGTACACGTATGGGAAGAAATAGTCACTATCCCAACCTACAAACCTGCCGCCGCGGAAAAATCCCCTCTCTTTCTTGAAAACAGAGCCTATCAGGGAAGTACCGGCAAAGTATATCCGCTTCCGGTAACTGAAAAAATATCTGATGCAAAAGAAGATGTAAAATATCGTGCCGTATATCTTGAAAATGATTATCTGCTGGTCATGATCCTGCCTGAACTGGGCGGACGGATCCAGAGGGTACTTGATAAGACCAACAATTATGACGCTGTATATTATAACCATGTGATCAAGCCTGCCCTTGTGGGCCTTACCGGTCCATGGATCTCCGGCGGTATTGAATTCAACTGGCCCCAGCACCACCGCCCATCCACATACTCTCCGGTTGACTGCTGCTTTCAGGAGAACAAAGACGGCTCTTCTACCGTGTTTGTAAGTGAAGTTGATAAAATGTACGGCACAAAAGGTATGGCTGCCTTTACACTCTATCCGGACAAAGCATATATCGAGATCAAAGGGCAGCTCTATAACCGGACAGACACTCCCCAGACTTTCCTCTGGTGGGCGAACCCGGCAGTTCCGGTAAATGATTATACTTACTCCGTATTCCCGCCGGATGTCCATGCAGTAATGGATCACGGAAAGCGCGCAGTATCCACATTCCCTATCGCAACCGGAGAATATTACAAATATGACTACTCCGAAGGCATTGATATTTCCTGCTACCGCAATGTCAAAGTCCCTACTTCCTATATGGCAGCTCATTCTGATTACGATTTTATCGGCAACTTTGATGAAAAGAAGGATGCCGGCCTTCTCCATGTGGCTGACCACCACATCTCTCCCGGCAAAAAACAGTGGACATGGGGAAACAGCGACTTCGGACAAGCGTGGGACCGGAACCTTACAGAAACAGACGGCCCTTATATTGAGTTGATGACCGGAGTATATGCTGACAACCAGCCTGACTTCACATGGCTGAAGCCTTATGAGGAAAAGACCTTTACCCAGTATTTCATGCCGTATAAACATGTGGGACGCATTAAAAATGCCACTAAAGACGCCTCTGTAAGCATCGGACTTTCAAAAAGCAAATGCATCCTCAAAGCATATGCCTCCGGAATATTTGACAACGCGCTTATCAGGCTCACCAAAAATAATGAAACACTCTTTACAGACCATGCGGATCTTTCACCCGAAAAAGTCTATGATGCAGCATTTGATTTTTCGTTGGATACTTTAGTCGGATGCAGCGTGTCAGTCGAAGACTGCCACGGTAATCTTCTTGTCTCCTATACAGAGGTCAGAAGAGAGCTTGAACCGACGCCAGAGCCTGCTGAAGTTCTGCTTGCTCCGGAAAAGTTAAAGTCCACAGAAGAACTTTACCTTGCCGCTCTCCATCTGGAACAGTACCGGCATGCAACATTCTCTCCGGATGATTATTATCTGGAAGGCTTAAAAAGAGACCCAAGCGATATCCGGCTGAACAACGGATACGGACTCTTGCAGTACCGCCGCGGGAATTTTTGTGAGAGCGTGAAACACTTTAAAAAAGCAATTGAAAAACAGACATGGAAAAATCCCAATCCATATTACGGCGAATGCTATTATAATCTCGGCCTTGCCCTTGTCATGCTTGGAAAAGACGATGAAGCTTTTGATGCTTTCTATAAAGCTACCTGGAGTTATGAGACACAGAGCAGCGGCTACTACTGGCTGTCCTGTCTGTCCTGCAGACGAGGAGATTATAAGTCGGCACTTGATTTCGCCGGCCAGTCCCTGATCCGCAACTGGCATAATATGAAAGCACGGGCATTAAAAGCCTCTATCTTAAGAACACTTGGAAAAGACACAAAGGACTTTCTCCTTGAAAGCCAGCAGATCGATCCGTTAGATATGGGAATCCGTTATGAATCTGCCCTCTCCTCAGGAAACCTTGCACATTGGAAAACTGCAATGAGAGAGCCTGCGCACAATTATCTGGAATTATCTCTTGATTATATAAAGGCCGGATTGTATGACGATGCGTTAAATATCCTGTCAGCCTGCAGTGATACCTCTCCAATGATTGCTTATTATCAGGGCTATGCATATGAGTTAAAAGGAGACAGCCAGAAAGCAGCCGCGCAGTATCATTTGGGCGAATCCCGTGATCATGCGTATTGTTTCCCGAACCGTACAGAGGAAACCCTTATCCTTAAAAGCTGTATCCGCCTGTTAGGTAATGCTCCTTACGCCCACTACTATCTGGGATGTCTTCTTTATGACAAAAAACAAAACCCATCCGCTGTATCACACTGGGAAGCTGCTGTATATAAGGCGCCTGATTTCGCAATGGCTCACCGTAATCTTGCCATCGCGTATTACAACAAGGAAAAGGACATTAAAAAAGCGCTTTGTTCCATGAAAAAAGCTCTGGAACTTAATCCGCAGGATTCCCGTTTTCTGCTTGAGTATGACCAGTTATGTTCAAAAGCCGGATACTCCGTGGATGAACGCCTTATTCTTTTAGAAAAAAACAAAAGCCTTATAAAGGAACGGGATGCATTATACATTGAATATATCACGCTTCTCAATAATACAGGACAATATGGCAAAGCCCTTGACTGTCTGATCACCCACCGCTTTCATCCATGGGAAGGCGGCGAAGGAAAGGTCAGCACACAGTATCGTTACGCATTGGTTCAAAAGGCTGTCTCTCTCCAAAATGAGAAACGTTATGATGAAGCCATAAAGCTTCTCACACAGTCAAAAACATACCCGGAGAATCTTGGAGAAGGAAAGCTTCCAAATGTTCAGGATAATATTGCCGATTATTACCTTGGCCTTATTTATGAAGCAGCTGGAGACAAAGAGAACGCGGCAGAACATTTCTGGAAAGCGTCAACCGGATTAGATGAGCCCGGCAGCGTGCTCTACTATAATGACCAGCCGTCTGATACGATCCTCTATCAGGGGTTTGCCAATGAAAAGCTTGGCAATACTGCTGCTGCCCGCAAATGCTTCCATCAGCTTTTGTCCTTTGGCGAAAAACACTTATTTGACAGCGTCGGCTATGATTACTTTGCCGTGTCTCTTCCTGAGATCGAAGTGTTCCCTACCAGGATCCAGGACAGAAACGATACCTACTGCCGATATCTGATCGCCCTTGGATACCTTGGTCTCGGAGAGAAAGAGAAAGCAGCCAGAAAACTGCAGGAAATCCTTACAACCGTCCCTGATCACCAGGGAGCGATACAGCATTTGATACTGTTAAATTCTTTGTAAACCTTCTTGGCAATTACAGACATCAGTGTTATAATAAACACATATATAAAACACTTTTATAAAGGAGATTCGATTATGAAACACGGTATTTACTATGCATACTGGGAAAAAGAATGGGCTGCAGATTACGAATACTACGCAGACAAGGTCGCGCGGCTTGGTTTTGACATCCTTGAAGTGGGTGCGGCGCCCCTTCCTGATTATACTCCCGATCAGATCAGATCATTAAAAAGCTGTGCCGAGAGGAACAACATAAAACTTACTGCCGGCTACGGTCCTACATATGATCATAACATGGGATCTTCTGACCCGTCTGTTGTAAAAAATGCTGTCGAATGGTACAAACGCCTGTTTGATGTAATGGCACAGCTTGATATCCATCTGATCGGCGGCGCTCTCTATTCTTATTGGCCGGTAAACTTTGATAATGCCGACAAGTCAGAAGACTGGAAGCGCAGCGTAGAAGGTATGCAGACACTTGCGCCTATCGCAAAACAGTATGATATTGATCTTGGAATGGAAGTTCTGAACCGCTTTGAGAGCCACATTCTCAATACGGCAGAAGAAGGCGTTTCATTTGTAACAGAAGTTGCCCAGGATAACGTAAAAGTAATGTTAGACACTTTCCATATGAATATCGAGGAAACAAGTATTGCCGGTGCCATCCGCACTGCCGGCAGTCTTCTCGGTCATCTCCATACCGGAGAATGCAACCGCATGGTACCGGGTAAAGGACGCACCCCATGGCGCGAGATCGGTGAAGCCTTACGGGATATCCAGTATGACGGAACTGTCGTTATGGAACCTTTTGTGGCCATGGGCGGGCAGGTCGGCAAGGATATCCACATATGGCATGATATCAGCCGCGGCGCCACAGAAGCACAGCTTGATAAAGATGCGCAGGACGCAGTTACTTTCCAGCGCTATATGCTTGAATGGAAGTAACCGCGCCCCGGACATAAAAGTTATTGCAAAAGACCGAAGATGCTTTTTTGCATACTCCGGTCTTTTCTTCTGTCATTTTTTTCTAACAGGATCAACTGCCTGCTACTCTGCTATACGGATTACCGCCTTTACAATGTCTGCTTTGTTGTTCACACTGTAATCCATAGCCTTCTGCGCTTCATCCAGCGAAAAGATATCTGTAACGATTCCTTTCAGATTCACCTTTCCTGCCGCTACTGCCTCAATAGCCATCGGGTAGATGTGACGGTAGCGGAACACGGTCTTAAATGTCAGCTCTTTATCAAGGACAAGACTCATAGGAAGCTTCATCTCACCGCTCTTACTGTAACCTACCAGCACGATATTAGAACCCTTCTTCGTCATATGGATCGTCTGCACTGTTGTAAACTCTGTCCCGGCTGTCTCCACCGCAAGGTCACATCCCTTTCCGTCAGTAAGCCTAAGTACTTCCTCAACCGCATCTTTTTCTTTTCCGTTGATCACTCCGTCAGCGCCTAATTCCATTGCTTTTTCCAGACGTTTTTCCATAATATCCACTACATATACTTTTGATACGCCCATAGCCTTTAATGCCATCATAGTTACCAGTCCGATACAGCCTGCTCCCATAACAACTGCTGTCTGTCCGGCTCTCGCGCCGCCCTGCATAGCCGCATGGAATCCTACTGCCAGAGGCTCGATAAGAGCGCCCTCTAATGTACTTACGTTATCCGGCAGCTTAAAGCACAGATCTGCTTCATGGGCCACATACTCCTGAAACACTCCGTCTACCGGCGGAGTTGCAAAAAACACAACATCCGGGCAGAGATTGTAACGGCCTGTCTTACAGAACTCACAGTGTCCGCATGTCTTTCCCGGCTCTAGTGCCACTCTGTCGCCGACCTTTAAATGCTTAACATCTTTTCCTACTTCTACTACTGTACCTCCCGGCTCATGACCAAGGACAAAAGGCGGCTCTACCACGTAATCTCCGATGGCACCTGCCTCATAATAATGCAGATCGCTTCCGCAGATTCCTACATACTCTAATTTAACCAGTACTTCATTATCCTTTGCCTTCGGAATCTGTCTTTCCTCAAATCCCATCTTTCCAATTCCGAGCATTACTGCTGTTTTCATCATTCCATCCATGTATAGTTCCTCCTTTTTTTTGATACTTAATTAACGTCTTTTATTATGTATTTATCTTATTGTTTGCGGACGGTTTTGTCAACATCAACTGATGATTCTCATTTGATTTCGTCATTTCCTCTAATTTCATCCCATGTTTTTTAGTAAAAACCACCATAATCACTTTCTTAAGACATCAAAAAAGGGATCCCTGCTGCAGAATCCCTCTATTATTCCCTATATATCCAAGTTTTGTTATCTGATCAAATCTTTTCAACAAACAGCTCGATCACTCTCAGTGCCGCGCCCAGTGCCGCCGCCCCGGTCTTATAATTGCAGCTTTTTACAAAAGTACTATCCTCTGTAAAAGTACTCCTGTCTGATACCTTTTTCCAGATTTCCTGGATATGCGGTCCCACATAACTGCCTACATATCCTCCGATAATGATATCGCAGTCTAAGATCATGTGTATATTATTGAGCGCTATGGCAAGGTAATCCGTATATCTGTTCCAGATATCCCGAATCTCTTTATCCCCTTGCTCCAGTCTTACAAAAAACTGCTCAAGCTTCCCTTCTGTGACATCGGACAGATAGGAAGCCGCGCAGTAAGCATCCAGACATCCAAGCTTCCCGCAATAGCACGGGGATCCGTCAGGTATGACCGTCATATGTCCAACCTCTCCGCACCGGAAGCCCTTTCCCTGTACCAGTTTATCATCGTTAAAAATACTGCCGCCTACAGTATTGCTCAGAGAAATATAAAAAAACCTTTCCATACTCTCCGACCGTATCCCTTCTGCATACGCTCCCGCATTGGCATCATTGAGGAAGTAACATGGATACTTAAAAAAACGGCTTACAGATGCAAATGGCATGGATTCTACCCCAAGAATGTGTGAATAGATGATCATCTCACTATCCAGATCCACAATACCCGGAAAAGAAATCCCAATCCCCAGGATCTTCTCCCTGTCTGTCAGCGCATCATCAAGGAACTCTTCTAATTTTTCATTCACTGTAAGATAATAACTATCCTCATTTTCAAAGGGCAGAAAGTACCGGTTATATCTCAAGATCTCTCCTGTAAGATTCGTAAGCAGCAGCCCTATGTGATTCTTTGTAATATCAAGCCCCGCCGCCAGTCTCGCATTTGCCGCCACAGATAAAGCTTTTGCCCGTCTTCCGCCCGTTGACTCAAGCTCTCCTGTCTCCTCAATCAGTCCGCGTTCAATAAGCTCCTTCGTGTTCTGTGTCACCGTAGGGAGGCTCATCTTTACTGCATAAGCTATATCCGGGTTTGACACTACACCATGCCTGCAGATGTAGCGGAATATATAATTTCTGTTATTCTTTTTGACCTCTATATTCGTTGACTGCCTTTTCATCTTATACCTCTTACTATAATCTCGATCGAACCTGCCTTCTTATAACAAAATACGCATTTTCAGTGTTATCTTAAAAACTCTCCCAGCCTCTTATCCTCGCTCCGTATATGACTGATCAATACAGCAATATGATTATTCAGCTTTCCTAAATCCGATACGGAAGCTCCTGTATCAGGTATTTGAACCGCTATTTCCTTCAGTGTCTTTTTATAACCCGCATGGAACGTCTTATGTGCTGAAATATTCGGATATCCGCTGGTTTTCTGCAAGCGTTCTTCATTGGCAAAATGTTTGTCCACATAATCCAGCAAAAACTGAATTGCGCTCTCCATTGCTGCTCTCCCCTGCCCTTTTCCGCATGCGTCAAGCAATCTGTTAACCGCACCAAACAACTCCTTATGCTCCCTGTCTATTACTGCATTTCCCGTTTCCAAGTCTTTTGTAAGCTCATACTTCATAATGTTTTCCTCTCCTTTGCTGCAAGACATTTTCTGTCATTCAAAATATGGCGAATACATTATACTACAACTTTCATGCTTTATACAATTATTTTCTTTCTCATAAAATAAGATTAACCTTTCGGAAAACTAATACTATTGACATCATTAATTTATTAAGTCATAACATAATTATGTTAAGACTTAATAACAAGAAAAAATAAATGAGATGAATAACTATGAACCAGCGAAAACCCCGACTTTTTATTTTATTGGCGTCACTACTTCGCAATCCTCTATTATGAGAGTATTTCCTAAGTGAGCGGATGCTTTAAAGCTCGACGCCTGCATAAAAGGGTTTAATTTTGCTTTGCACTCCCCTGCCGAAGAATATCGTGAAGTTGTAAATTATATTAAAAATGACCCAAATTCTCTCGGCGCCCTAGTAATAACGCATAAAATTGATTTATATAATGCCGCTAAAGACCTCTTTGATTATCTTGACCCATATGCTTTGATGCTGGGGGAGATTTCATCAATCAGCAGGACGGCAAGCTGTGCGGACACGCAAATGACCCTATTTCCAGCGGACTTGCGCTGGAAAATTTCGTACCGGAAAACTACTGGAAGGAATACGGCGGAGATGTGCTTCTTCTTGGAGCCGGCGGAAGCTCCCTTGCCATGTCCTTATATCTGACGTCAAAAAACCATAAGGATAACGTCCCCGGCAGGCAGGCGATCACCGAACTGGTACAGGAAGGGTGGCTGTACCGGATAAAAAGCAAAGGAACTTTTGTAGCGCAGCCAAAAATCAGCCAGGATTTTATCAAAAAGCTGGAGAGCTTTAACGATCAGATTCTTCGCTCCGGAATGACGCCCAGTACAGAAGTTCTGGATTTCAGGACTATGAAAGCTGATTCCGCCGTAGCAAAAAATCTCCGTCTGAAAGAAGGGGACCGGGTAATCTATCTCTACCGGAAACGTCTTGCCGACGGGGAGCCCATCGTTACTTTGGAAACTTATCTTCCTTACTCCATCTGCTTTTTTGTATTGGAACATAATCTTCAAGAGGAAAGACTCTACAGTATACTGAACCAGAGTAAAGAAACCTCTGTTTTCCGTGTAAACCGTATTGTAGAAGCTATAGAAGCCGATAAAAATGATGAAAAACACCTAAATATAGAGCAAGGAAAACCAATACAGCATTTTTCCTCAATCGGATACAACATATACGACCGCCCTATCGAATATTCTCTGGCCAGATACCGCGGCGCCAGAAACCGCTTCGAGATAACGGTTTTTCCATATACAATTGACGATACTCAACTTTCAAATCCCACATAATACCATCATACTATAAAAACAATCGAGTAGGAGGCGGTGACTAACCGCCGTCCTCTCACACCACTTATCCCGACTTTTTATTTATCCTGAAATTCTATGGCAAAAGCCATGTTTTCAGTATCCACATAACAAAAAGTCGGGATAATTATGTACCATAATGATGGAACTGTTGTTAGTTTTATCATTGGAGGTACAGTACATATGTATAAACAATTATCAGAACTTATTGACATGGCGGTGGTCTGCCTTGAAAAACTCAACCTTGCAGAAGGCACAATCAAGGATTACCGCCATTCCGCTTTCAGACCATTGGAAAGAAGACTTGCAGACCAAGGATGCGTGGATTCAGAGTTGCTCAGATCACAGGAGACTTTTTTCTTTCAGCAGTTTGAAGATGGTACGATATCGCGGCACACACTTAACTGGCGGATTCGGGGAATCCGTATCCTTGTGGAGATACTTGATACCGGAGGCTTTACTTGGAAAGTATTCAGCAAAAGGCAAAAAGAAAGTTTACCAGAGCCATTCCGATCCGTCCTTGATTCATTTATGCAGACTCAAAACTGTGGTAAGAAGCATAAGGACTGCATCAACTCCATTTGCCGGCGTTTTCTTTTATCCATTTCTGGCAGTGGATGTACGGATGTTGTCAGTATCTCATCCGAGCATGTCCGGAGTTTCATGGTCGAAATTTCAAAATCAAGACCAGAGAGCATGGATGATGTCGTTTACGCATTGCGGGCTTTCTTCCGGTATTTATGTGAAAACGGCCTGTACAGCGAGAATTTCTGGATGCTGCTTGCTGCCCCGCGCTGCAGAGACCATCGTGTCCGTGGATGTGTATCGTCAGAGGAAATATCGCACTTGCTTGAAAGCATTGACAAGAAAACATGCAACGGAAAACGTGATTTTGCTGCCATGTCCCTGGCAGCTGTAAGCGGGCTACGGGCAGGTGACATTGCTTCGCTGAAGCTGGATGATATTGACTGGAAAAAGAAAGAGCTCCGGATCGTACAGGGAAAAACCGATAGCCCCCTTATTCTTCCTATCCCCATGCCAGTGATGCAGGCAGTTGCTGACTATATATTGAATGGCCGTCCGGAGACAGCTTCCAGGAATGTCTTTATCCGCCGTCAGGCACCTTTCACAGGATACCACGATGGAGTATCTATTGCGTGCATTTTCCGCAAATACCAGAAGAAGGCTGGCATTGCACATGCCACTGGAGATGGGAAAACCCTGCATGGCATAAGGCGTGGACTTGGGACAGGAATGACTGCCAAAGGAACCCCTGTTGATGTGGTGGCCCAGGTTTTGGGCCATAAAGGAATGAAAGCTACAAAGCAGTATATTTCTGCAGACCTGCAGGGTATGCACAACTGCACACTTGGATTTGATTCGTTGGGAGGTGGCAGCAATGAACCTTCCTGAATACATCCGGGAAATGCTTGAATATAAAGAAAGCCTTGGCTATTCGAGGAAAACTTACGAAAGCTATCTGAAAGATTTCCAAAGATATTTTATGGAATCGTGCCATGACACTTTTACAGAGAGCACTGTCCTTCCATGGTGCAAAAAAAGGGATACGGAGACTCCGGAAGGCTTCCGCCGGAGGATCACCCCGCTACGCGAACTGTCGAAATACCTGTATGCAATGGGATATGCCGGATACATTGTCCCCACGGACATTTTCCCTGCCATATACAGGGGAACTCCGTACATTTTTACTGACAGGGAACTTATCAGGCTGTTCGCTGAGAGCGACAGGGAGCCTTATTGCAAAGTAAGCCCATGCCGCCATCTGATCATCCCAGTCATTTACAGACTGATCTATTTTTGTGGCCTGCGCCCAAACGAGGGCAGGGAATTAAAACGTTCTGATTTCTGCTATGAAGACAGGACTCTGTTTATAAGACAAAACAAATCCCACCGGGAGCGTCTGATCCCGGTTTCTGATGACGTTGCAGGAATGTGCCGCGATTATATGAATAAAAGCATGGAAGTGTATCCTGACACAGAGTATATGTTTCCATCTCCGACAGGAGAGCCATACCAGAAGCGGTGGCTTGCGGATACATTCCGCCGTTTATGGGATGCAGCGAACCCAGAAAAACGCCATGTAAAGGTACGCGTATATCTTCTCCGTCACAGGTATGCGACGGCAGTGTATGCGAAATGGCTTGATGAAGGGGCAGACTGTTGTGATAAAGTAAAGTTGTAACAGTAGTGGCTAATAAGATATAATTATTTCACAAAGAAAAGAGGTGCTTATTATGCCACAAAATTACACTCCTGAATTTAAAAAGAAGATTATCCGCCTCCGGCTGGAGGAAGGAAGAACGATCAACAGCATCACCACAGAGTATGGAATCTCCAAAGAAAGTGTCCGTCGCTGGTGCAATGAATTCCAGAAAGAATGCCAAGCCCAAAGCCTTCAAATTCCTTCCTCCGCTAATGAAGCGGAAATTATGAAAGACAACCTGCGCCTGCGCAAGGAACTGGCTGAAAAGGAAAAGGAGATCCTTTTCTTAAAAAAAGCAGCGGCATT
>CAJUAM010000017.1 GCA_910584615.1 uncultured Dorea sp. | reverse complement strand
TCTTGTTTCGGTTCAAGATTGCGAACGAGCTTAGCGAGTTTCGCAATTACCTAAATAGGTATAAAAATACCACTCCCATAAATGGAAAGTGGTTTAAAACGCAACATCCTACGGAATCAAATCCGTAAATCCCTTTGCCGCCTTATACATACGCTGCATAATCGAATTTTCACTGAGATATTCCAGTCCTTTCAAAGTGATCCTGATTTCATCAATATTTATCACCATATCTCCCGTCACATATTTCTTTATAGAAACACCCTTGATATAACCGGCATCTGTAAGCATTTCCATGTACCTGCTCCAACGTTCCTGAGAAACTTTCAACTGTTCTGCGCTGATGCAATTTACATCAATTCCTCCCATATCCATAGATTTTTCCAAGGCTGAAAGAATCTTATAGATAATTTTAAAATTGTCCATGTTGCGCCTCCTTTTTGCGTAATATATATAAATACCACTCACTTCGAAGAATGGGTGGTATCTAATCAATCTGTAATTGACTGCAAATATCTTTTAGGGATTTTCCGTGATAAAACTTATCACTCATAACCTCATCAATATCACTATATGTTTTGACTTTCTCTTCATAACCAACCTCTATTTTTCTTGAATTATAGGGATTAATACAAGCGTATCTGCCCTCAAACTCAAAAGTGACATCCTGTGTCAATGACAATATCAGTTGTTTTAAATCATCGGGCTTCATAAAATATCATTATTCTCCTTTCTCTCTTCCTCATTTAGTTCTCTAGTTGTTCTATTTACAATTTTGTCATCTTTCCATTCATAATCATGCGCATGTTCACCGTTTATGCCATATGGATGTTGTTTTGAATTCTTATGGTTCCCTGAATGAATCTGTTTACTCATCTGCCCTTTTTCATCATAAAATGTTCTGTTTATTTGAACACTATTCCCCTTTTTCTCACTGGTTTCAATAACGGCATTCTTAAAATAGTTCTTTGGAATTCGTACATGGGTTTTGTTTTTCCAATCGTCAGTTATCTTTGTTGTACTATTTTGATTATACCGTGTTTTGCTTTTCCGTGCAACACTTGAAGGTGCTACTCTTCCTCTCATGTCATAATAGATGCGTTCTCTCTGCTCGGGCAGATCCATCTTCTTGCAGTACCGTGAATACTCATTTAACTGCGCCTGATACTTACACCTTGCCAGCATGACTTCATCTTTGCTTGCTCCGGAATCTTTTAATAGCTGCACCTTTTCACGCTGCGCACGCATGGCTGTCTCCATCTGCCGTTGCTTCTGGGTGCGTTCATAGGCGTCATATTCTTTTCCCTGCCACTCTTTTGTTATAGCTTCCTTGCGGTTTTGCTCTTCCAGCCATTCATCCGGATACATACGCTTTGAAGCCCATGGAACAAATGCGTAATAGTCATGTCTGCAATTTGCACCATGTAATCCTGTGACAGTATGGAGTCCACAGATGGTTTCAAGCTCTTCTTTGCTGTACACCTTTCCTTGCCATTCTCGATGCGACGGTCTGCTGTTGGCATGCCAGTCTACCTCAAAGTAATCCGTTCCCAGCTCTTTTGCTGTTCGTTCATTGATTTTTTCAGTTATCTGGGAAACGCCTGTCATAACAGCCCTTCTGACCGCCACATCCACCCGGTTACTCCTTCCGGTTGCATAGTCCACTGTTCGGAGTCCGCTGTTCGTCATCTGTTTGACTGTCCGCCGTATGACCGTATTATAGTCGAATGCACCGCTGATGATGTCCATGATCGCCGAATCTACGTACTGATGGTAATACATAGAGAACGGAGTAAATACCCGCCTGCTGCCAATTATAATAGTAAATCCATAGGACTGGGCCAGATTCGCAAGCTCGTCTTTTGTCTGTCTCTTCACTGCTTCTGACATTTTCTGTAGCCATTCGTTTTCTTCCGGAGGGATGAATTTCCCATTTACCTGCTCGTAAACATCCCTATTGCGTACATACTGCCAATTTGCCACTTCATCGTACAGTTCGAACATTTCCGGATATGTAGCATTGAGCGCTTCCTTCAAAGTCCTCTCAACCTCTTCTGTAGACTGTCCTAATTCCAGTAAGCGGTTTATCTGATAATCTGCCGTAGAAGTGATCTTTCCGGTCTTTTTAATTCTTCGCACAACATCCTGCATGACTCTCAGTCCTGCTGCCCTCCAGATGTTGTCCATCCTCAGCGAAATCTTATCAATGTCCGGTTTTGCCATATGCTCACTCCATTACCGTATTCTGCGCCGGAAGATTACGTCTTGCCTGTTCAATTGTCTCACCATACCATTTCGCGCGATATTCGGCTATATCCATTGCTCCAATAGAGACATCCTGCATATCTTGCTCCCGCTCTGTCTTCTTATCGGTCACTAAGGAATCATCCCATGAAACAGAAACATCCACTGTGCCTGATGGTGCAAGCTCTTCAATTACCATCCATGCGTCTATTGCATCTACCAGAACCCGGATTGCTTTTTCCAGACTGTTCTGTATGGACTTTACAGTAGCGTAAGAGCGCTGCTTGCTTGCCTTGATCTCCTCTGCGGTTTTATCCACTGTCTGCGGATCCGACAATGTCCCATACGCAAGTCCGCTGTTGAACTCGACTTTCTGAATAATCCTGTTATATCCATTGAAAAAGCTGACATCGCGGATCTCTGGGGAATACACATTAAAAAAAGGCTTGCCGTTGATATCGGAAATATTTGCCCCCATATCATGATAAAGCCTCTCTTTTCCTTTCGGAAGAACTGTATTTCCCTGTCTGTCTTTCTTAAAAAACTCCCTTGCCGCCTGAACCGCTGTTTCTTTAGAACGAAATTCCCACATAGCAGCGCCGTACTGCTTATCCGCATCCTCAATCTGATCCTCTGCCCTTGCATATACCGATACGCCAAGCGGTGAATCCGGATCTGTATTATTGGCTATTGGAATATTGAAGTAGGAAAACAGGGTCCTGTCAGCATTGTTAAATTCAACATAGGGATCAATGTCCGACCATTCAGGCACATCCTCCAGCCTGATTTCCTGTCCGATATTAATGATGTCATCGTTTCTTATCTGGGCTTTCCTGCTCACAAATGCTTTATTAACGACAAAATATCTACCGTCTGAAAGCTGATGGTACTCAAGCCTCGTATATAGTTTCTTCCCTTTCCTCTTGAACTCTGGAAAAATTACTCCTGTTATAGCGCCTGCGCTGTCGAACTCTACGGGATAAAAATATCCCGCTTTTGCTACATCTATAAATACTTTGCCGTCTGACACATATGGTTTGAACATAATCCCGCCCGTACTGCAGGCATATTCAACATAAGCCGGCAGCTTTTCAAGGAACGGTTTCATGTATCCTGCTATCAGATCGGCACAAGCACTTCCTGAAACACTGACCTCGGACTCTATTGTCACAAGCCGCGCCATCTCCGTGCATATAGCTGCCGGAAGATTGAGACTTTTTACCCCGTCTTTCAGCCACGGGGCATGGTTTGTATACATGTTGTTCCATCGGTAAATAGCATTTGACATGCAGAGCGAAACTGCAATCTCAACACCCATCGCTTTCTGAATATTCTCATATTGTATCAATCCTCATCACCCCTTTCTGACACTGGCAGCATATAGACAATCTGCCTCCACATCCCAACAAGTAAATACCGCAGGGCATCTTCTGCATGATCTGATACCTTAACTGGCTCTTCTTTCCCTTTCTCAATGCTCTTAGGATCATACTGATATAACCCCATCTCCTTAATCAGCCATTTTTGTGCTATACTGACCGTCATCCTGTTGAAGGACAAGAATTTCTGCACACGGCTGATTCCGAGTTTTACATCATTTCTTGCAGGAATGATATCAATATGCGGTATCTGCCTTCTGACTTCTTCGATCAGTCCTGCTGCCGATGGGTCTATAAAAATAGCGCTGACTACTCGTTTATACTCTTTTTCAATTTCATCACAGAACTGTTTCATATCCTTGGCATATTCTGAAGGGGATTTCTGTTTCCCGGACTCACGTCCAGAATGATAATATTCCTTCAACCCCCGGAATAACTGTTTTTCATAATCAATACCAAACGCTTCAAACACTGTCGGGTTCTGCTGCCCGTAATCTACACCGACACCGATCTCTCCTATCGCTTCTTTGGATTCCTCTGTGAAAGTTTCCGGATCATAGATATGCACCTCTGCATTAAACATATAGTAGATCAGGTCATCTACACCAATGGACTCTCCGAGCCAAATCCAGCGGTACAGTTTCGGGTCAGTTTTCTTCATTTCCTCTGCCGATTCTATAAGGTCACGTCCAAGCCATTCCTCTGGCACATCCTTGTAATCAGTGTGAATATGGATGCAGTCTTTTCTTTCTTCCATTTTCTTGCACCATTGGTTTACTGGTGCATTCGGATTCTTTGGCGAATTATACAGATAGATCATTTGAAAACCGCTGCTATTTCCACGAACGAAGGTAGCCTCAATATTAGATAATTCGTCTTCTCCTTCACCATCCTCAAAAAACTCCGTAAGCTCATCAATGATAACAAGCTTGATCGGCTTGTCTTCATCAATGATACCCTTTGTATCATCAATACCATCTGAACCTGAGAAATATATCGTAGTACCGTATTTCTTATAGGTGATCTCCATCGGTGATTTCGTGATTCGAAATTTGCTTTTCGGTATCTTTAGCCGGTTAATTCCCCGGAGCATTTCTTTATACACTGTTTTCCGCAGCTTATTGTGATGTTTCCTAAGTACTACTACGGAACCATGCGAATCGGCTACTATCTGATAGTTGGAGCGGATAGCCGCATAGCTCGACTTTGTCCCTGCACGTCCTGAGGTCAGAATGATATGCTTAACCTTTGTATTATTAAATATCGGGAGATACTTCGGAATGATGATCTCCGATATCCTCACCTGCTTTTTCCTGCGCGTCATTGTATATCTCAACTCCTTCATCCTCTTCTATGTTGGAATCCCTCTGGATTCTTTCTGTGTTCGCTTTCAGCTGCTCTATTCTCGCCTTTTGTTCTGCCGTAGCAAGATCCATGTGATCTGCCAGCCACTCAAGAGCCTTCATTCGATCAGCTAGTTTAATACTAGCTCCATCTTTTCCCTGTTTGATCTCACTGATCAGTGTACCGTCCACCTCAGAAGACTCCCGGAATTTAATAACATTGATTTCTCTTGTTAGCTGTTTCTTTTCCCCCGTTTCCTTATCCTTGACTTCTACCGGACCATACGGGCCCATGACCGGGACGTTTTCGCGACCAAATTGTACATAATCTGTAATGTCGGCGAAAGCGATGTCCATGTACTTTTGGAAGATGTCTGATTCCTCTAAAAATTCACGGTTTAAATGACTTTGTTTCATCCTCTGGATTTCCTCTTTTACCTTAACATTTCTTAACATCCTTGAGCCTGCTGACATTGCTGTATAATAATCTGCTCCATAGGCTTTTTGATATGCTTTTGTGGCGTTGAAACAGCGGATATAAATACAGCAAAAAAGCTGTTGTTTAGCGGTTAATCCGGAATTTTCCACGACCGAATTAACCTCTTCTTCAACAGCCCCATTCTTTGTTTCTTTTTTCCTTTTGGAACGTTCCGTATTTTTTCGGAACGTTCCATTCAATTTCTCTTTCCATTTATCTTTAGATTTCCATCCACGGACAGTCCCGGGAGAGACTTTTAATTTATCTGCAATCTTGATAAGATCTATTTCTCCATTATGCGATTTATAAATATCAAATGCCCTGTCTCTGTTCGGATCTCGTATTCTTGGCAATCTCACCACCTCTCTTCTCGTGCGATGTCGTATTAGATAAGGAGTACCCAGAATTATTCTAGATACTCCTTAATAATGCTTTACGCGCTTACTTCTTAAGTTTCTTCTTTTCTTTTAATTTAATTTTATATGCTTCATTCCTAATCTCTTTAAATATTCTCGTATCATTAGTAACCCAAAATTTATCAAAATTAAATCCAAACTTTGTAAGTTTATCATCCAAATTACTTGCTTTAAGTAAATCACGCTTAAAATCACTATTTGAACTACTTCCTGTTAACTCTTTAATATGAGTTATGTTGCAACTACGTTTTAATTCGTCTTCTAAATTTTGGACTTGTGTTATGCATAAAACATCTACTATAGATTTTATTGTCTTCAAGAATTTAATATTGTCTAGTAATGTCGAAATCTTTTGTGTATCTGTATCAAACACCAGTACAATAGTAGTTCCAGCTTTCATCGACATAAATCTTGGTCTTGTAAATTTCTGTTCTATAGCATTAAATACATGAACTTTCCCTGGCTGTATTAGTTGCATATCAGTTTTTAATAAATTGACAATTTTTTCTTCATCTGCCCCTTCGACAAAATAATGATAATATTTACTCTTGCCCATATCACACCTTCTTCTGTACTAATACTTTCATTGACTATTCTTTAAATTCGAAATTTCATAAATCAACTCTAAGTTTGGCGAAACTGAGAACAAATCATTATCAATTGCATTTTTCAAAGAATCAGTGCTCCTTTTAAGATATCTTGATGCACTTATACATTTTATTGGTTGAGAATCATCATTCATATCTTTTTTTAAAAATGTAAAAGTGTGCTTAGGTAAAGACATCTCCACAATGTCTGTATTATGTGTTGTGAAAAATAGTTGTTCGTCATTTTTTAAACCATATATCATAATACTCAAAAATGCTTTTTCTATTTCAGTATGTATATACGAAAATTTCTCATCACAATAATAGAAGCCACATTCACCTGCGTAAATTGCAGACAGCATATGTGCAACATCTATTCCAGATTTTGTGCCGCTCGATAATATACTGTTTTTTATAACTTCTCCATCTTGAATAATTAAATCTTGACTATTCATACGAATGACATAAGTATTATCAACCTTTGTCAATTTCTCTACTTTTTTAATAGACGGATCTAATGCCCTTAATGTATGATCTAATATGGTAGGAAAGTTCTTATTCTCCGAGCATTGGACAGCTCCACTATCTGAGTCTGATGGATATGCAAACATCCAACCCAAATGTTCAATCTTTTCCAATTCTGAAACAAAATCATCTTCCATACAGATTGGTATTTCCTCTATCCTTTTAGCACATGTTTCATAACTATCCTTTTTACTTATCTCTACAAACCTTGTACAAACTTTTACTTCACTATCACCATCTCTTTTTTTATTCATTATTGCTACATCTATTCTATATAACCTATAACTATGAACAACAAAATCCATTGAAAAAGAAGCTACATTACTTTTGTCACTTACTTTTTCTTTAAGTCTTCCTGGCTCTTTTCTTTCTATAAAATTAAAGATTGTCATGAGCATTTGACCAATCGAAGTTTTTCCTGTAGCATTAGCACCCATTAAAATATTAACTTTTTTATATCTAAAGTTTTCCCTGCCTTTTAAAAATTCTCCCTCAATATTTGAATTAATAATTTTTTTTGGATATGACATATTAATATGAAAATCTTTAAAAGCAAAAAAATTATCTATCTTCAAGTCCATTACAATCATTGTTTTTTCTCCCCGTGAATAAATATTCGGATTTTGCGAACTAATTGACATTCTCATAATACACCCAATCTAACTTTTTTTCAAACGATATTTTTATTTTATATATATAATGTTATAAAAAATGACGAAATCACAAACTCGCACAACAAAATCCTTCGACATCCTTCACGGTAAAAAAGCATCCTGTTTTTATACAGAATGCCTTTCCATTATTGTGTGTGGATGAGAAGCTTCCGGTTCTTCCCTTCCGCTTCTCGATGATACCATAATATCACAGTTACTACTGACATTCACTGACATCTTTAAAATCTTCTGGAAGTTTGAAATGTATCAATGCCTTCCCATGAATCCTAAATATCTGCCTTTCAGAAAATGACATCTTCTCCGCTATCTCCCACCATGCTAAACCGGATATGTACCGGTAGAATAATACGTCTTTCTCGTTCTCACTCTTTAGCTTTTTAATACGGCCGGCAATGTCTTCATAAGTTTTAATCCGATTATAGCGTTCCTTGATAAGGTTGCGCTCCTGCTGATCAAGTTCTGCAGCATAGCCTGACAGATCTGCTTGTCCTGATCCATGCGGCATACCGTCATTACTCATCGACATTGAAGTGCGCATGGCCCGCAGCTCTGCAAGCTCTGTCTCTATCCGATTAATCCTCCTGACATGGGTGCGGTAACCTTTCAGGTACTCTTTCTTCTGTTCATTCTCTGTCTGCACTGCCTGCATATGATATCAACCCCTTTTTATCTCTGCATATCCTAAAGCAACATACTGCCCGTAAGTCATTCTGGCTTCTCTTGCTTCCTTTGCCAGTCTTTCCAGCGAGCTTTCTTTCTTTGGCTTCTTGGCTTCTTTGTTCTGCTTGTCCTTCTCTGTATGATACTTCTCGATACTATACTTTGCCTGCCTTTTCCGGTATCCTTCCTTTGAACACTTCGGACTGCAATATTTTCTAGTACGGTCTGTAAATTCCCTGCCGCAGACAGGGCATGTCCTTATTCTATCCATCTGTTCTTTCTGTCCTGCTGCCATCCTTTTCTCCTAACACCTTGATTCGTACGATGTCGCACACTGCCTGCTGCCATCCTGCTGCCCCTTCTGTATGGCTTCCTGTATTCTTTTCAGAATCTTTAGTGCTGTCTCTATGCTCCTGCGTTCGACTTCCCGGAAGGAAACGATATCAGAGAATACCTTTATCTGTGACAGCTCATCTTCAAAATATTTGATTGCCTGTTTGATATCTACTGCCATCTTTTCATCAATCTCTAAAACTGCAGACTGGCTATCCGTAAATTTCTGCGCCGCCTCTCTTGTGTCTTTCGCAAAATCAGACGCACCTATAAAAATTTTTCCAAAATCAACCTGATCCGAAGCTATCAATCTCATTTTTTATCACCTATTTCTTTCCTCCGGAACAAAATTCTCTCTTAATTCTTCAAACGGCATTTCAATCCATCCAAAATCACAATCATCATTGAGTGAATCTAAATGCACATCACCACCAATAAGATTACCCATATCGTCTCTTTCCCAAATGCTTCCAACTGTCACAAATCCGTATTCATTCGGTATTTCAAAACCGTCACCATCGCATTTAGGTAGACACATTTCTTTTATACACTTATATCTCATGTTCCCTCCAATTTCATTCAATGCCACTGGATTTTACAATTTCAACTGCATCCTTCAATTTTACAAACTGGCCAAATTCATCCGGACTTGCATATAATACTTTATCTTCTGGAATAGACACGCTTTCCAACCGCTCCACAACCTTATCCACGTTATAGGCGATAGGTTGTTCATCAGCCATCTTTGCAATAGATTTCTTTGTTTCTTCCATGATTATAATCGCCATAGCATTAGACGGTCCTGTAATTCTCATGGAAAAGCTGTTTATTTCTTCTAAGAGTAAATCTACGTCAATCAGTCTCATTCTTCCTTTTCTCCCATTTCCCAGCAAACCACTTCAAAACTTCCACCTGACTACAGCTATTCAGCAGTTCCACATCTTTCTTAGACATTTCACCGTTTTTCTTACGGTATGGCTGTTTTTCCGTAATGCGGTAACTGGTAATCATGCGGTTTTGCTGTTCGCTGTAAAATTGGTATGTGTTTATTTTATAGATATAGCCTTTTGTAATCAAAGCGGATTGCAGTTTGTTTATGGTTGCTCGGATGTTCATGTCCTATCATCTTCCTGAAATAATTCTTCACATTCATCATCATCTGATGCGGAGCAACCATTTTCATAACAGCTATCTTCATGGTTATATATTCCGTAAATACAATCTTCACATCTATATGGTATAAACATATTTTCCGATCCTTTCCCATGCTGCATCAGTGCTTTTTGGAGTTTGTTTATGCTCTGTCTAATATTCATAATTATCTTTCATGTTATTGTTTCTGATACAACAACTACATTTTTGATGTCTTTTCCCTTTCCATTTGCAATCTCCACATGACATTTTTCTCAAATCATCAAGCGCAGCTTCGCTCCACCATCCTGTATCTTGACTGCCGCTTAAAAAATATTGTCTTGTCCTATCCTTATCAATAGCCATTATTTCTAACTGATTCATAAAGGTGTTACCAATCTTGTACTTCATATTCCCTATCCTCCTAACCTCCAAATCAAGCAAATGATAAAAATATCTCCTATATTATCTAAAGAAGCCTGTGTACACGTCACCCCGGCCGGAGGCTTGGCTCCTTTCTCTATGTTTCCTCTGAGTCCAGCTCTACGACTCCGAATCTTCTCTTACATGAATCGCATGTGACTGTCCCTCCCGCATGCATAATTGATACTTCCTCACCGCAATACGGACAAAAGTTTATTTCATCTGTATCTGTAACTCCTGCTATATATCCATACATCTCTATGTTCTCCTTTATCTGGCTGCTGCCATACTATCATCAGTTAACTAATTTCCTCCTGATAGTCTTCATTTTCCTTGATACCATTGACTGTGTGATTCCGATTATTTCCGATAATTCGTTTTGTGTAATATCAGGTCTGCCAAGCTTTACCAGCAACAGTTTCCGCTCTGTATCATTCAGGCAGTCTATTTGTCTGCTGATGTCCCTTTCCAGTTCAACCACTCCATACGGATCTTTTGTACTCGGTATAACGTCCATAAGCGAGATGTCTTCATCCGAAATAAGCGGCGCATCCAATGAAGCCGTCACCCGGTTATGCTTTTTTTGCCTGCGGGCATACATCAAAATCTCATTTGTTATCACAGTTACTGCAAACGTTGCAAATGTCGTTCCTTTTCCGTTATCAAAATTGCTAGCAGCTTTTACCAGTCCCAGATACGCGGATGACCGGATATCATCAAACTCCAACGACATACTACGGTAACGATTCGCAACGAAATGTGCGAGCTGTATATTATCTTCTACTAATTCCTGTCTTTCTTTTGTCATATCCTCATCAGGAGAAACCGGTTATTATGCGCGCGACTCTTTTTCCCCTTCCTGAAAATCCTTAGTTTATTGTTTTTTTAAATACATATTTCTTGCTCACATGTACATCCTATTTCTGAAAGGAGTGTGTACACATGAAAGAAAAATCATCTTTTACGACTGCCAATTGATTACACTGAATCCAAAGATACTTATGATGGCAATCGCGAAACTGCCAGCTATGAAGAAGCAACAGCGCTTCCACCTGCAAAACGTCCAGATCAAAGCAAGGACGATGGAGAATAGTGGGCTTAATGCTCTCTATTCTACTTTACCGAACCTTCGCATGATATATTCTGCAATCCCTACACTCTGCATATCCTTTGATCCTTTCAGTGTGACGGACGGCAGATTGCTGAAGCTTACGTTTCTGTCATCTATGTAGTAGTCTGCAAATACTTTCCGACAGTTATTGTTAAATTGTTCGATGTTCTCCTTCAAATTATCATTTACAGCGTCAAATTCCAGACCATAATTCCTGCAGTACTTGACTGCTGATTTCAACAAGTCTCCCTCTCTGCATGTCCATAAGATAATCTTATCTCCTGCCTGCTGCCGTTCCTTAAGGAAAGTAATCAACTCTCTATTCGGTTCTCCAAGCTGTGGATAGGTTTCCGCAAGGTTTAATGTTCTGTCAAAATCCACTGCATATATTTTATTAAACTCTATCATTATACTTTTCCTCCTTTCCCCTCCGGCAGACGCCGGAGGATGTCTATATTTACTGGCTGCGTGTGATACATTCCAGTTGGTGCTATACCTTCTTTACCTCTTCATAAGGAATTTCCTGTAACTTCCCTCTATCGTCCTTTATCCAGACAAAATCCTTTCCTCCGAATTTCCCGAAACCATATACTTTTCCTTCTCCTGAGAGTCTTTTCCCAGTTCCATCCGGAACGTTTTCATACTTTACCCTGTCTCCTTTTTTCAGGTCTTTAAATGTATCAAATGCCATAATTAATCCTCCATTTCTTAACTCACATAATAAAACTCTCGTCTAAAATCTTCTTCCGTTCCGTAATTCGTCAGATAGTATTCCCTACTTCTTTCCTTCAGGTCTCTGTCTACCTGTACAGCATATCTTCCTGCCCTTGCTCCATTCGGATGAAGATCTGGGCGCAGGGGAGCGATAAAACCATATTCCTCACACCTGATCTTCTCTTCGCTTGTATGATGGAATACATGATGCCTTTCCACTTCACTAGATCCGGTGTACATGCACCGGTTCATGTTTACAGAAAAGATACTCCAAAGGCGTTTCCTGCCTTTCACCATTACGTTTTTGGGACTCTTTCTCTTATTTTTTCTCTTTTTCTCCTTGGGAAACATCATTCCTGTCATATCCAGCTCCCCACCATACATGGTTCATCTTTCTCATCCCTCGGGATGAAAGTTTTTGATATATTCCGTGAAATGTCCTCTTGCAGTTCCTGCAGAGTATCTTTAAGGATCACGGTATATGTGTAACGGTTAATATCGAATATCCTTGCCACGTATTTATCCGGATAATCATCTGGATGTTTATATATAGCAATGATAGGAAATCTGAGGCCAGTCAGGTCTATTTCCCTAATACTTTTTACTACTTTATCCCGTGTGCATTCCATGTTCTCTCCTATAAAATCAAATAATGTAGGTGTTTCTATTTCCTCTTCCGCCTCTCGAAGGTACCCAACCCCGTCCCTGAAATAATCAGGGTTCAGTTCTATGCCATACCCTTTTCGCTTCATCCTGACTGCTGTCATCGGCACTGTCATTATCCCACCGAAAGGGTCAAGCACCGTGTCCCCCTCATTGGAAAATCTGTTGATGATTCTTTCCACAATATCAAGCTGGAGCGGACATACATGCATCTGCTGCCGTCTTCGGCTCTGCTGGGTGTTTAATGTCCGCATCCGGTTAATATCATCCCATATCTCCATCTGATTCCAGGAACCTGGGGCAACTACCATAAATGCCGCCGGAAGTTTATTCTTCTGGTCAAGCTTCTCTGCCAGTTTTACATGTTCCTTGTAATTATATACATGCTCCCGGCTGTATTGCCGGTATACACGCTGCAGATTATCAACGGAGATATCTGCTAGTTCGTCTTTTGATACCAGACGGTCCCCGCTGCTTCTCCAGTATCCATGCGCGTCAATCTGCCACCTTGCCCGCGTATACTCTTCCTTACTCTTCTTTACGGGTTCATCCGCATAAGCTTTTGATCGGTCTGTTGGAAGCTTACGAAACAGAAGAATAAGCTCCTGACATCCGGCGCCCATCTTTGAACCATCCTTGCATTGTTCGGACCATCCCAACCGATAAGTCTGATTATTTTCTCTGACTACATCTGTCAGTATTATGATCATCCCACAATAGCGGAATCCGTGCTTCATATAATGCAAGATACAATACGCGGAAAATGGTTCTATGGTTGATATCCCATCTCCCGTAGCATTTCCAAACAAAACCCGGTCCTTTACATGGACTGCTGCCACTCGTCCGGGTTTAAGGATTCTTAACAGTTCAGGAGTCAGGAAATCCATCTGCTCAAAAAACCGCTCCGTATTCCCGTTATGCCCGAAGTCATTGTAATTTTCAGAATATTCGTAATGGTTCCCGAACGGAATGGAGGTATGTATCAACCCAATACTGTTTGATTCTATCCGTCTTGTTTCTACCACACAATCATCATGAACCGCAGTGTAATTCTTCCCTTCTATCCTCACCGTCTTTACTCCCATCTTCCTTCCTAATGTTTTTTCCATGCCTGCTGCCGACAAACCGTATTTTTTTACAATTTCTGTCATCTTTCCTACCATGTGTTCATGGTTTTCCCACTTTTTAATCAGCGTATCTTTAATCTCGCGTTCATTCTCCATGTAAATGATGTCAATCGTAACCTCCTCTGTCTGTAAGAACCGATAACACCTGTGAACTGCCTGTATAAAATCATTAAACTCATAATCGATACCAAGAAATATCTCCCTATGGCAGTGCCTTTGGAAATTACAACCAGATCCGGATAACGATTTCTTGGTTGCAAACAGCCTTGTGTTCCCCTGCGAGAAATCAATTACCCGTTTTTCCCTCAGGTCATAGTCCTGTGAACCGTAAATTTCCACCGTATCAGGCAGCGCCTTTTTAATAGCGAGCCGTTCCGCTTCCAGATCATGCCATAATACAAAATGCTCTTCCGGCGAAGCTTCTACGATCTCCCGCATTTTGGAAACCCTCTCTTTAATGCTTTCGCGCTTGACCTGTGCCGCTTCTTTAAGTCCTGCTGCCGCTTCGTTAAACAATGCGATCTGTCCATCTTTCTCCGTTGCGTTACCATAGGATATCGGTAGTTCATGCCAATTCACTTTAAGCGGTGGCAGTTCATACCCCTTATCAGAATATGCTGGATTAATGTCTGACGGCTTTGTAATAAAAAGCGCCCAGCTGCTCACCCACAACCAAAATTCGTCTTCCTGATTCTTGTACAACGTCAGGTTATTCGCTTTTTGGCTGTCCCGCTGAAAGAATCTGGTTAAAGCTTGTCCTGTATCCATCACTTCAAGATATCCCGCATAATGAATTAGTTCCTTATACCTGTTTGGGGATGGTGTAGCTGTTGCAACCAGCTTATAAGGTACATTCTTGAATTTATCAAGGAATGTCTGATAGGTCTTGCTGCCGAAACTTCGCAATACAGAGGCTTCATCCAGTGATGTCGCTGTAAAATATGACGGATCTATGTCCCCATCCCTGACCCTTTCATAATTGGTCAGCAATATTTCCTCATCTGCTGCCACTGCTTCCTGTTGATTCTTTATGTATCTTGGTTTCTTATATCCAAGAACATTAATGGCATCTTGCGTAAATTCCTGCTTCACTCCAAGTGGAAGGACGATTAGCGCCTTCCCGCCCTCTTTCTTTACTGCCTGATGGCAAAACTCTATTTCTTGCACTGTCTTCCCCAGTCCAAATGATTCAAACAGCGCTCTCCTTCCGCCCCTTAACGCCCATGCAACAGCGTCCTGTTGATGAGGTTTCAGGGCTTTGTTCAGCTCACCTCTGTCGACTGTGAATCCGCTCTCGGCGGCAATCTCTATCTTTGTTTTCAAAAAGTCCAAATATTCCATTTCCAAAAGGAATCCGATATATCTTTCCCGGCCGGGGATTCGTCCTCCTTCCGTTTTAAAAATCAAAAATTACATCTGGTGCCTCTGCAAAACAGGCCCCGCATTTCTTTGTACGGTCTAGCTCTATCTCCCTGACCGCCCTTTGTATCTCCCGATCGGAGTCTCTGACATATACATATCCATCGGGTGCATAAAGGCTTTTCACATTTCCATTGAGCCTGTCTAAGATTGTCTGATATGCCATGAAGTTTCTTCTTCCAGCTTCCCTTACGGACTTGTAACAATCTACGATCTCTCCATTCTGATTAATCTTTACTACCTGTATATGGCATTTATTCCGTAAACCAGTAAGTTTACCCAGATCAGCTTTGGTGATTATCCCGATATTGCTCAGAATGTCATCAGAAAGTATGCCGTTTTTATGGTACAGTACATATCCCTCTGGGAGTTCTCCAATAAATGTATCCTTCATCAATCCCATCACAACCCTTTCTTTGCAGTTTAATTTTACCACCCTCCTTCTGTTGCTGCTCTTGATATAGGGATGTAACTCCTTGAATCTCCCATTTTTCAGAGTTCTTCTGAGATTTCCGAAATAATTGATCTGATATTTGCCATCATATCCGGGAATATCATAATAGATTTCCAAATTTATTTTAGATATCCTCATATCTTTCCTCCTTAAAATGCCCTCCGCATTTAGTAAAATCAGCGTTTCTCGCGATTTTTGGTGTCTATTTTGCTGTTTTTGTGAAAATGCCTTCCGCATTTAGTAAAATCAACGTTTCTGCTGTTTTTCGGCTTTATTTTCAGCCTGCCTTTCTAGCTCTTCCTGCCTTTTCTGTATTTTTTTCATGAGAAAATCCTTATAATCGTGATGTTTACTAAATTGGAAGGTGATTTTATCCTTCCCTCCAAGACGGTTAACCTCATCAAGAAACTGCTGCCACAGATCTTTGTTCTTTACATCTTCTCCGGTAGGTTTTTTCCACTCAACACGGCTCCATCCTTCCAACGTACCATGATCATAGATCCCCAAAATATAACTGCACCTTGTATAGATCACCGCCCTGCATGGCTTTAACTTCCTGAGTGCGTATATAATAGCCAGGAGGACACTGCGGTAATATGTGGTCTTTTCTTCCATACCGGTAAACCATACCGTCGCAGGGCCTTTTTTTGTCCGGTATTCAAGGAGCGCTGCGTACCACCCGTCCTTTACACAGGGACCGCCAAGGGTTGTCTCTATGTAGATCTTCACCTCTTTTTCTTCCTGCATTTTAAATCCTCCTGTTGATCCGGATGAGTGTGTAATGCCGGTATTTATATCCTGTTACTGGGTTAATCCCCTCAAAATAGGAACGTTTGTCTATATAATATCCTTTTCGGGGTTTTACTTCTTTGGGCCATCGCTTCAACTTTCTTGTTTTTGGTGGCTTCAACGGCATATTTCTAGAAGTTGAATAACTCGCTTCTGTAACTTTGTGGTCTAAAACCTCTCCTATTACCTCTCTTGTGGTTTTCTCATCTTTCGTTATGTAAGTTGCAAGGTCAGCAAATTCCCCCCGCTTATATAACGGTTTTGGATCATAGATCCTTCCATGTGGCCATACTCGATTAAATATCTCAATTACATTCACTCCCGGAATATTATTTATGACTACATGAATATGCCAATTATTTTTTGTCGTGTTTTCGATATTTCTTATCCAAAACAATTCATACTTCTCTTTTCGATATTCTTTGCGTACCTTTGTATAAAAATTTTTATAATGCTTTTGGACTTCCGCCATGTTTTTAGGTCGACATTCCTTCCGGTACGTTAATGTCATAAACCAATCATCCTGTTTAAAATATTCTCTCAAGCGATGTCTTGCTTTTTTTTCCTTGTTATACTGATTGACTCTTTCCATATCCTCTGGCGTAGCTTTTCTCTTTTTCTTGCGCTCTCTTCCAGGAGCTCCATATCTCCCGTCATGATACTCTTCCACCTCAATTACATCCGCAAAAAAATAACGTACTCTCTTTGTTGCCATCTGCTCTCCCTAATCTATTTTTAATATCCTTATCAAGATTGAAAAACGGGCGAAAATCCCCGTATTCCCTTGACTTTCCGCCCCACAGATGGTACTATGTTTATGTAGAGTTTTTATCTGTGGTGGCGTAAGTCACGGGCACATCTATTGCCGTAGATGTGCTTATTTTTTTATTATCCCGGGCTTGTCCGCCCCTGCCTTCTCTTACCCTGCTTTCTTTCCATATACCTTACCTCCTTCCCAGCTATGCATTTTCAGGACTCCCATTGCCTTTTCATAGCATGCTATATCTTCCTTTTCTTCTACTTTGCAGATACAGTTCGTCTCTTTGCCCTTTCGCTCCCACACTTCTATGATTCCATCGCTGTACATGCTGAAGCTGCAGTGAAGCGTCAGATCATTGCTCTTTTGTAGTTCTCTGTATAACTCAAAAAATCTGTTTATTACTTCTCTGTATTCTTCGTCTACCTCCATCCCCTCCCTGCAAATGAGCCTGTCCTTTTTAATTATTTGACGCTTCTCCTTCATTCTGTTATAATATATTTGTTTGATTGTGGGAGCGCCTACCGCCTTGCCGGGCTTTGGTTAGCGCTCTTTTTCTTACCACCATTTCAACCCCTCCTGCGTCTCTTCATAATGCCAGTACTGGCCATCCTCATACCGGATACAGACAATAGCTTCCTTGCCTTCATGCAGCCACATATCTACTATCTCGCCATGAGTCCACTCCTCATAGGCAGCCATGTGCTCTTCCGCATACTGGTCTACCTTCTCTTTTAATGTTTTCGTCCTTGACATGCCTTCACCTCCTATATCAGCCGCAATTCATCATCACCAGTACACATGCTGTGGATCCGGCCGTAACCCCGATTAGGAACACACCGGTCAGAACGAGTATGAACCTGATTCTTCTGCGCCGCCTTCTGGCCACACGCTGTTGTGCCTGTTTAAAACTATCCGTTTTCAAGGCTTGTCCTCCTTTCTACCGCCTCAGGCGGTTTTATCTTCCTCAACACGTTCTATTGTATAAGAGATTTTCGCTCGCTCCTGCTCTTCCAAAAGTGAGACAAGAACAGCGTGGATCTTTGGTATATCTAATCCCCTGAAATCCGCATCCATATCTTTCACCACTCTCCTTTTACTCCTTTAAATGTATGATTTACTGTTTGTACTTGTTACTTACTTTTTCACAGATTGCCGCGCTTTACATCCATGTCTATGCTTCCTTGCGTAAACGGTCATTCTCTGCTTACATATCTCTTTGTTACTCTTTGATAACTCAATGTTATTGCTAAACTGAATTATATTGCTCAATCTATGTCGTCTCCCTATCCTGCTGCCCGATGGCATTTCTTTATACTCTTTTTATCTTGTTAATTTGTTTCGACTCTCCTATAATTTAAGTACAGGACACTGCCATGTCCGAGTACGTAAGAAAAGGAGGAATTTTTATGGTAAAGATAGTTCGCGGCTACTGCCCTACACAAGATACAGATTACTCCGTAGCCATTACCTATGTTGATGCCTCAACGCTTCAAGAATCCTGCCATATTAAAGGAACTTTTAGATGCAAATATAATCTTTACGGCGACAAATGCGATTCTCCTAATGAATGTCCTATATATGCATCAGCTCCTCAGTCGCTCTAGGTTTGTCAATTGTTTTTCCGTAACTAAGCCGGAGTCGATTAGACTTTGTTTTGCTATATAAAACTCACTGTACGGCTCCGGCAACTCAAGAATCGCATCGGACTCAAATAACATATCTGTAGACGCTATTGATAATTGTATAATTGGAGCCCCCGATGCTTTATGGGATATAGAATATCCAGTAACCTTTTTAACCTCTTTCCCATCTATAGTTACTTTTGCATGAATGCCATCTGTCCTAATTGTTAACTTTGATTTATTCATCTTTCTTCCCATTCACCTCCTATCCTGCTGCCCTCTCCGGTTCTTGCGCTATATTGCTCTGACTTGCAAGCAGCAATCCGGATGCGGATACCATAAAAAATCTGTTCGCAGGTGTCATTTTTCTGTACATCTCTGCCAGCTCCAAAATTTCTTCCTCCTTCACTTCGTTCTTTTCTTTTATCTCCTGCATTTCCTCACCTCCATTGTTCATCTTGCGTACACTATATTACGTTTAACGTCTTTTGTCAATATATTTTTGTTCGTTTTACGTATTTTTATATTTACTTTTCTCTTGACGTATGATATATTGAATTTGTAATGAGGAGGTAAAGCATGGAAACTATAAACGATAGGTTTAAACAGTTAAGAAAGGTATGCAATAAAACACAAGATGAATTTGCTGAGATTTTTGGAATGACGCGTTCTGGGATATGTGATATAGAAAAAGGGCGAAATAATGTTACTGAAAAACACTTGATTATGCTTTCCAACTGGCATGAGCGGAAAGTAAATATAGACTGGTTGAGAACAGGAGAAGGCGGTCCCGAAAATATGTTTCTTCATCTGGAAGAAAATGATCTGGTTGCTCAGGCTGCTACCTTGCTTGGTGAAAAAGACCAGCTTTTTGAAACACTGGTCGTTACATATAGCAAGCTGACACCAGAAAACAAAAAAGTATTGTTAGATTTCTTTAGAGATTTTTCCAGCACTTTATCAAAGAAAAAAGAATAGCCTCAGCTATTCCCTTTTCTTGCTCTGATCTGGATAATGTGTTGCAAACGTGTAAACTGCTATTAAGTATTCGATATCTTGACTTGTTGCGATAATCTCAGCAATTAGCTTTTTGCATTCTTCAACACTCATATGTAATACCTCCCCGCGTTTATTTAGAACGTGTGTTTGTATTCATTAAAAATATAATACTACTGTTTACATGGAATATCAATTGTTAAATTCAAACAAACGTTCTTATGAATATTTGTAAGATATTTCCTTTTACTTATAAGACACTTGGGGGAGGAAGAACTGACGGAATTTTTGAATTTGTCCGAGTTCTCGGACACTTATTGATATGGTGACTCAAATAAATCGTTAATACTGACTTTTAGTCCTGCTGCCAATTGTTCTAAAGTATCAATCCGCGGCATACTTCTTCCAGTGATGATATCCGCTATGGTAGATCGTGGGACTCCTGTCAATAATGAAGCTTGACGAGTAGTTAAGTTTTTCTTATACATTACTTGATTAAGTAGTATTTTCATATAATTATTTTACACTACTATTTTTAAAAGATTATTGGAAAATAATGGTAATAATGGCGTATGACTGGAGCGCTGTTACAATAAAAACAAAAGAAAAGAGGGTATAATTATGGCAAATTGTTCTATTTGTGGAAAATCGTGTGGATTAATGGGCGGCGGGAAAGAGCCATATACTGGACGCGATTTAATTGTTTGCAATAATTGTGGAACATTTTTTAAAAAATTAGATCAATCCATTGCGTCATTAGACAGAAAAGAGTTTGAAAAATATAAACAAGACTTACTGTATATAAGCAAGGAAACTCCTCAAGAATACAAAACAATTATTGAGAAGTATTTACAAGAAGCAAATGAAAAATTCTCCCAAAAAGAAATCACAGAAATAGATAATGCCCCAGCGAAAGCTGAACCCACTAATCAAATATGCCCCATTTGTAAACACCTTATTTATCAGGGAAATTCTGTGTGTGATTTTTGCGGATATTCAATAGAAGAATATCATTTTACACCCGAACAGAGAAAGGAAATTAGTTTAAGAAAAAATGAGCAACTTCTTAAAAATGCCTTTTATGAGTATAAAGTTGAAATCATATCCGATTCTGAGATACTTGGCAAAACAAGCAAAGCCGATCTCGAAAGTACTATTACTAACTACGCATTAGATGGATGGCGATTGCACTCCATAACTACAAACGAGATTGGTAAAAATGCCATGTTGGGGGTAAATGCCACTATTAATAATACTATTCTAATTTTTGAACGCTGTATAAAAGCTGCTGATTAATAAACGAATATCTACTGGAAAATACAGGTAATAATAGTGTATGACTAGAACGCTATTACTATAAAACCAAAAGAAAAGAGGAAAAATTTATGAAAAAGAAACTTTTGGGGATGATATTATTATTTACAATAATATTCTCCTTTGGCTGTTCATCTACACAAGAACAATCGACTTCTGAAAACGATCCACAAGAAACCTATTCACAACAAGAAACAACTTTTGGATTATCTTACGAAATACCTGATTCCTGGAAAACTCCTGATACTAACAGCGATACTGAAATATATCACTATAAAAAAGAAATTGGTTCCGGTGATGGCATGTTATACATAATCTATCAGGAAATAGACGGTGATATCCTAACCGAAACATCATTTAATGAATTTGCTGACGGATTACTGAATTCCGGTTATGATACAGATGGCTTTCAATCCGAAGATTTCGAATCGAACAATATAAAGATGAAAAAATTTAGTTATAATATGGAGATTGAGCAGACAAATTATAAAACTCAAGGAGTTGTCTTTAACTGTTATGAAGGAATTGTAATGATAACTTTCTCCTCATTTTCCGAAAGCAATTATGATTCATATTTTGACAAAATCATTTCATCTGTAAAAAGCACTGATGTTATTGAAGAAGAATTTAACGAAAACATCGTGCAAAACGAGGATGAAACGGAACCCATTGAGGATGAGACTCTTGATGATAATCTATCTGAGAATGATTCCTCTAATGATAGCTCAACGGATAACGCTTCCTATCAAAGCATTTTAGATGAATATTCAGAAAAAATAAAAGAGGCCACTCCTGGTCTTGTTGATGAATACAAGAACGAAGCCGCCGAGCATTCCGGGGATATAAATAAACTTGCGGAAATATCCAACGATAAAGTAAATAAGCTTGCGGAAATATCCAATGAAGGCATTGAAGAAATGGCAAATATCATGTACTCAAATGGTGATGATTATGACACCTATGAAGAATGGAGTAAAAAATTAATGGATGTTTACACAGAATATGCTGAAAAAATAATGGATGCATATATAGATTCTGCTACTTAAGTCAAAACTTCTCAGCGATTGAAACAATAATATATATATGGGAAAAGTGGTAAGAGGGTAGTATGAGCAGAGAAATGTTAAAAACTTAATTGAATTAGTTCCATAAAATGATATTGATGTTCTTTACAGAGTCATTGTAAAATTCATTCCAGAAGAGAAGCCTGAACTGGATGAAATAGAAGCATTCTTAGAGGGGAGAAAAGACCGGGTTCAAAATGGCACCATACCGCATGATGCTATTAATTGGGATTAAAAATAGAGGAGAAATAATCATGTGTGTATATTGTGGTGGATCTTTAAAAAAAGCTACTATGGATTATGTAGAAAAAATTGATAACTATGTTATTGTCATTAAAAATGTACCCTGCAAAAATGCAACCAATGTGGAGAGGAATATTTTTCCACCCTGGTTGCCAAAAAATTGAGTCCATATTTGATGGTATCCAAAAAATCTCCAGCGAAATCACGGTAACTGTAATAGACTACTCTACCCAAGCAGCATAATTATTGATGTGGTGACTCAAAATAGTGTATGACTGGAGCGCTATTGCTATAAATACAAAAGAAAAGAGGAAAAATAAATGAAAAAGAATGTATCAAAATTTCTTATTGCTGTTGCAGCTATGCTTTGCTTTCCGTTAGCTGTATCTGCTGAAGACGTTTGTGATCATCAGTGGTCCAACTGGGAGGTATCATATAACGCAACATGTACCGATGATGGGTATGAAACGAGAACTTGTTCTAAATGTTACGACTGGGATGAAAGAAAAATCCCTGCTACCGGTATCCATAAATGGTCTGATTGGGAAGTTGAATATGAGGCAACTTGTGCTGAAAACGGGTCTATGAGAAGAGAATGTTCTGAATGTTACAAAGACGAATGGAAAGATATTCCCGCTACCGGTGTTCATAATTGGTCTAATTGGGAAGTTTATACAGCTCCTGATTGTTTAAATGATGGGGAGTCTTATAGAACCTGCAAAGACTGTTATAAAGAACAAACTAAAGTAATACCAAAAAATCCCAAAGCCCATGACTGGTCAAAGTGGTATGCAGTAAAAGGGGCTACTGTTTTCAAAAAAGGCAAACAAGAACGCTCCTGCTATGTCTGCATGAAAGAAGAGACTAAAGCTATTGCGAAATTAAAACCGTTTGCGAAATTTCCTAAGAAAACCGTAAGTTTGAAGAAATCTCAAAAACAAACACTAAAGGTATCTTTTGCAAAAGGTGATTCTGTAAAAAGCTGGAAGTCAAGTAATAAGAAAGTGGCCACCGTATCGAAGAAGGGAAAGATTACTGCCAAGAAAAAAGGAACATCTAAAATCACAGTTACAATGAAATCCGGAAAGAAAGCAACTTGTACAATAAAAGTCTCTAACAAGAAGAAAGCTTCCAGTACTCCTTCTAAAAGTAAGACCGTATACTGGACTTCTGGCGGTAGCGTTTACCATAGCACAAAAAAGTGTCCTTCTCTTAGCCGTTCCAAATCAATAAAGAGTGGATCTGTATCCAAGTGTCCGAAAAAACGTTCATGTAAGGTTTGTTATTGATATACATGAAAGATAAATAATAATACCGAGTGGCC
Source organism: uncultured Dorea sp. (assembly GCA_910584615.1). Classification (GTDB taxonomy): domain Bacteria; phylum Bacillota; class Clostridia; order Lachnospirales; family Lachnospiraceae; genus MD308. The sequence goes on along the minus strand of CAJUAM010000017.1, from coordinate 41,706 downwards.
GGATTGTACTGTAAAAACAAAAAAGGGGGTTCGCATAATGGCATTACCACAGGAAAAACTTTATACAATTGATGATATCTACGCTCTTCCGGATGGCAAACGCGCAGAGCTAATTGATGGTCAAATCTATGATATGGCACCGCCAAACACTAATCACCAAAGAATTTCTTACGCCATTGCCAGGAAAATTTCTGACTATATTGATAAGAAAAAAGGAAACTGCGAAGTCTTTCTCGCACCGTTTGCAGTGTTTTTAAATAAAGACGACAGTAATTATGTTGAACCCGATGTGTCCGTCATCTGTGACAAGAGCAAGCTAGATGAAAAGGGATGCAATGGGGCTCCGGATTGGATAATTGAAGTTACTTCCCCATCTAACCCACAACACGATTACGGGGTCAAACTTTTTAAATATCGTACTGCCGGAGTTAGAGAATACTGGATCATAAACCCCCAAAAGCTGTCTGTTATGGTATATGATTTGGAAAATGACAAAAAATCAAATCAATACAGTTTCGATGATGATATCTCTGCATGTGTGTATGAAGATTTACACATTATCATATCAGAATTGCTGAAGTAATATATTGCTATTTTGAAAATATGAGTAAAAACAAAACCGTCCAGTGTTACCAGCACCGAACGGTTCATAAAATATAGACTGTATACCGCCAAAAGCGATATAACCTAACTAACAAATAGATTATATCACAAACCTTTGGCATCTGTACAGGTGTTATTTTTATACCCATTTTTACATACATTTACCAAAGGAAGGTGACATGAATGTCTGAAAAAATCAAACGCTGCGCCGTATACATAAGAGTTTCTACAGCAGAACAGATGATACACGGCAAATCCCTTCAGGCGCAACGGGAATATCTGGAACGCTATGCTGCCGAACATGATATGGTCATTGCGGGAGTGTATGCTGATGAAGGCAAAACCGCCCGCAAAGAGCTAAAAAAGCGAAAGGCTATACATTCTCTCCTTGAGGATGTAAAAACCGGTAAAATTGATGTTATTATCTTCTGGCGGCTCGACAGATGGTTTCGTAACCTGTCAGATTTTTACAAGGTTCAGGATATTCTGGATGCACATGATGTTCACTGGATCTCCGTATCTGAACCAGGAATTAACATGGAAACCCGTGATGGGAGGCTGCAGCTTAATGTTGTCTTGTCCATTGGCCAGAATGAGGTTGACACAACATCAGAACGTATCCGATTTGTCAATGAGGCTTCTATCCGTCAGGGCAAGCTGATCTTTGGTGAGGCAAACATGCCCATAGGCTATAAATCCAGTATAGTAGACGGGCGCAAATGTATGATCAAAGATCCGGATACCGAACATATGGTGAAAGATTTCTTTCAGTATTTTCAGAAACATCAATCAAAAACCGGCACTGTCAGATATATGCAAGATAAATATGATACAGACTTTTCTTATAGTATGCTGCGTACTATGCTCTCCAGCGAGTTCTACAAAGGTACATACCGGGGCTTTCCTTACTGCCCTGCTTATCTCACGGAACAGGAATGGAGCGAACTTCAGAATATTTCTCAGAAAAATGTTAAACGCACTCCTTCTGGAAGAGTTTACCTTTTTTCTGGTCTGATACACTGCCCTGTATGCGGTCAAAAACTTGTAGGTACCGGCTGTTCTTCTATCATCAACCGGAAAACGGGTGAAAAGCGTACTTATTGCTATTATCGCTGTAATAAAGCAATGCTTGACCGGCTCTGTAAAAACCGGCACAGGGTAAGCCAGAACCTTATTGAGAAATACCTGCTTGACAATTTGTCCATGGAATATGAAAAATATCAGATCCGATATGGCAAGATCAGAGAACAAAAAATGAAAACAAAAAATACCAAAACCCCGGAAAAACTCCAAAAAGAACTTGAAAGGTTAAATCTCCTTTTTCAGAAGTCACGGATAGAATGGGATTATTATAACAAAGAATATAGCCGGATCGAGCAGGAATTGAAATCTCTGCTTGAGATCCGCCCACAGCCGCAGAAGGATTATTCTGATCTGGAGGAACTGCTAAAGACAGATCTTAAGAATATGTATCAGAAATTAACACCCGAAAATCAACGTTCATTCTGGCGCTGTACTATCAAAGAGATTTATCTGAAAGACGATTATACAGTAAAGTATGTGGATTTTCTTTAATTTGCTTTGTCTTGTACTAACTATATTGCCCCAAATCCGGTCACAAGTTCCAAATCTATCCCTTCTTCCGCAAAATACCCCTCTTCAATCGCCACATACATCGGGGCATAAAAGATAGAATGCGCAACCTCGTTTAATACTACTTTCGTTGTAGCCGGAAGCATTCCCTCCTGGGACGTATCTTCTTGGGATTTTACTTCTTCTGTCGTATCTTCTGTCGTTTTTTTCGCCTCATCTTTGCCAGTACACGCCGTTAGAGACATAACAGCCATAACAGCAGCCAACAATACAGCATACACTCTTTTCTTCATAATATCCTCCTTGAAAATCATAACAATATATTGTATGCATAGAAAAAAGTATTGTGATTTTCAAGTTTTACCGTATTCTGCCGATAATATATAAAAGGGGGTGACATACCTATGGATATCCAATATACAGCAAATAAACATATCATCACTACTAATCCAGCAGCGCAGAATCCGCCTAAACCCCTGATCCCTGTGCCGCCTTCACAGCAAGGTACAGATAACTTAACAGGTTCTGGGCAGGAAATACCGGTTGATGGACAATTCGCGGAACTGGAAGCTTCTTTGGAAGAAATACGCGCAGGAGAAACGATCTTAAATGCAGCACTTGCCAAGGAAGAAGAAATCGCCAAAAACCAAAAGCAGCAAGATCGCGCGGAATTAGAATCTACGAAAGATGATGAATACACAGACCCAGACAAAGAAGCAGCTAATGCAAGAATCCTGGACCGGAAACTGTCAGAAATGCTTCACTGGAAATATGACTCCTCATTATCTGTGCAGGGCAATTTAAATCATATACACTCCATATTCCAGTCCCTATTAAAGGATATTCTCTCCAACTATACAGGCAGCCTGCAGCTGCAGTTGATGGCACAGCTTGATGCCCTTACTTTGAATGCGCTCCGTCAGTTAGTAACCGAACACTTTCAAGAACTCCTTGAATTTCTCGGGCAGTACGGACGGCCTGATTCCGGGGAAGCGCTCATTAATGGTTTATTTGAAAACATGGCAGAGCGAAAGCCCTTAACTTCACAAAACCAAAATCCTTCCTTTGGAGGCACAGGCTCTTTCGCCCAGAACTTAGATCAAAAAGGGTCAGGACAAAAACTTACACAGGGAGTCATTTATCAAAGAGATACAAAAGCACGGATAAACACGCAATACCAGTCTTTTGTAGGAAAGTCTGAAAGAAGCTCAACAAGAGCCGCTGAAGTTCTTCAGCGCGGCGGATATCTCACAGGAGGTAAAGTATTTACTCTTCGCGATATCAGACAGGCACAGAATTTTATCCAATATATGAACCAGAATTTTCTGCAGACAAAGCCGGAAAAACTCCCTTACACCAGCGAGGAATATCTTGGCTTCTCAGCAGGGATATCATCTTTGAAGGCACAGACATTTATCGAACAGGCGGGTCTTAAGGAAGGAACCGCATCTGCTTTGAAATATGCGATGGGCATTTATGCGCAGGAATATTTTTTTCAGAACGCCCAGAGTTTAAAGCAGACTCCCGAATACAGGAATCAGAGCCTGACCCCTGCATATCAGGCAGACAGTTTTCAGAAAATATACCGGTATATGATAGATTCCTATAACGAGAACCATGATGCCAGAAGCGCTGCTCTGGCAGGGCTTAAAAAATCGCTCGAAAGCTTTTATGGAAAACAGACAGATCCTGTCTATCAGAATTTAAACCGCTATCGTTCAGACATTGGGTTCTTTACCCACTCTCCGTCAGCTAATATGAAAGAGGAAATTTTAAATGGCTGGAAAGCCATCTGCAGGGATTGGAATGCCTTTTTACAATATACACAGCTTTCCAAAAATAAAGCCCTTAAATTCGATTATAATCTAAGCCGTGACTATTATATGGCATTTCTCTTATCTCAGGAGAAATCACCCCACAGCGGAAAGATCAGAAAGAAAAAAGCAGCGCAATTTGTTATACGGCTCAGTATTCTTATTGTCGGCATCATAATATGCTTATTCCTTCTGGCTCTATTCTCATAAAAAAGTGCTTTGGACGCTCCCCGCCGCCAAAGCACTTTTATCTTAATATTCCATTTTTTCCACAATATATTCGCGTACTTTTTCTTTCGGTATATCCAATGCGACTGCAAGCTCACCATACAGAAACTTCTCTGCACTGTTCAAATACCTGTCATCTACATTGATTACCTTCTTTCCAACTGCAATCCGCTCTTTTTTCCTGATATAAGAAGTCTTCATCAACGCCACCCATGATCTGCACTGGTTTTCAAACAACGCTTCTTTATACATCAACTCTCTTCTCTTCTCATCACTGACATTCAAAGCATTAATATTCGGCATATCATCAATCAGTTCCCTGGCTTCATTCGACGATATCACCCTTCTTAACTGCTTTTTCTGCCCATTCACAGGCATATAGAGTGTCCCACCCGCATTATACAAGGGTTTCAATGTATAGTATTCTTTCTCCCTGTCAGAACATCTTATGCTTAATCTTCCAATATTTGTCACTTCACAGACACCTTCTTTATAATGTACTACCTGATCACCAATTTTGAACATATTTACCTCCTGTTCATCCACTGACATTGCGCTGTATCCTATCTGACATCCCCGTTTGCTCAGAAAAGGAAACTGCCGGACACCTTCTCAAAATAGAGAAGGCGCACAATCTAAGCACATTCCGCTTATAGACCGTACGCCAGCTTCATCTGGTATATCATCTATGAAGTTCGTTATTTGCCGACATAATCCTTTCTTTTCTTAATTATATCATACAAATTCTATAAATGTAAGTTATTTTTCAAAAAATTTTCTCATCAGATATATTTCTACTGAATATATCCTTCGTGAAAAGCTTTTCCTTTATTATATGCATAAAGTTCTGTCATAGTTGCCTCTACATATGGATTCACATAAAAGATCCCCGCCAGACCGCAGGTGATTGCTGCCAGCAGATACCATCCAATAAAAGAAAGCTGCAGTACAAAAGCATTTAACTTCTCACCATCCATCATCCGTTTGCTGATCTCAAACGCTTCCTTCTGATTCATACCTGGATTTTCTGCAAGGATATAAGGTACCATCATATATTCAAGTTCCTTGATGATCCCAGGGATAATAAGCAAAAATGTCCATAATGTAACATACAGATCCTTTAAAAACATAGTAAGGACAATATTCTTGTACTGTCCTGAACGAAATCCGTCAAATATGGTTCCTACACGCACCGCCTCCGTACGGTTTTGTACAAAAAATTTGTTAGCGCCGACACGCAGCACATTTCCCACAAAAACATTAAGAAGTATCCCAAATACAAGCAGCATAAGACCTATAACTAACAGTACCGTTCCTGCCAGAGCTAAAGCACCGCTCATATCACTTAAGCTATAGCTTTCATAGCTGCTGTAACTGTCATCCGTCATACTACTGCGCGCGCCGCTTCTAAAACCTCCCGCAGCACCGATCCCTTCTGCCACTGACATAATAAATGCAACCGCTACGCAGCCCCAGTAATTCCGCTGCATATTAATCTTCGCATTACTTTTTAACTGTCCTCTTGTCCACATAATCTCACTCCTTTGCTGTCTTAAATTTACTGGATCTCCCGAATCTTCTTTCTAAGTCCCAGAACCTGATTCGGCGCAACCGATAACTCATCAACTCCTATCTGAACGAAGAATTCTGTCATTGACAGATCCGCTGCCAGATCCCCGCACACACTGATAGTCTTACCTTCCAAATGGACATTATTCGTAACGATACGAATCATCTTAAGCAATGCCGGATGCTGTGTATCGTAATGACTCATGACAGATTCATTTGTCCTGTCCATACCGAGCGTGAACTGTGTAAGATCATTCGTCCCGATACTGAAAAAATCTACCTCTCGCGCCAATTCTCCGCTGAGCATAACTGCAGCCGGAGTTTCTATCATAACTCCCACCTTGATGTTTTCATCAAAAAAAGCTTTTTCTGCCTTTAGTTCCTGCTTTACGCCTTCAAGGTACTCCTTCGCCTTTATAACTTCTTCCACTTTCGTTATCATAGGAAACATGATCTGCACATTCCCATAGATGGAGGCTCTCAAGATAGCCCTGAGCTGCGTCTTAAACATCTCCTCTTTCTCAAGAGACATTCTGATTCCTCTAAGACCCATAGCCGGGTTATGCTCCTCTTCCATCTCCAGAAATTCCGCTTTCTTATCTCCGCCTAAATCTGCTGTACGGATAACCACTCTGTTCATACCCATGGATTCCGCCGCAAGCTTATATGCCTGAAACTGCTGCTCCTCCGTTGGCATCCGGTTGCCATTTTCCATAAAAAGAAATTCACTTCTAAAAAGCCCGACACCTCCAGCATCGCTTCGGATAACCCGCTCAATATCCTCCCTCATCCCGATATTCGCACAGATATCTATCTTTTGTCCGCTCTGTGTAATGTTTTCCTTACCCTTCAGGCGTTCCAGATTCGTGATATGTACTTTGTTCTCATCCTGACGCCGCTTCATCCTCGTAAGCAATGTATAATCCGGTTCAATATATATCTTACCTTCATAACCATCTACAATGATCGTCTTCCCCTCATATTCTGTCTTTAGAGACTCTCCCAGCCCGATAACTGACGGAATTCCCTTCGTACGGGCAATGATTGCCGTGTGGGAATTAACCGTTCCATATTTTGTGACAAATCCCAACACTCTTTCTTTATCAAGCTGTACCGCCTCACTTGGATACAGATCTCCCGCCGCCATAATAAACGGTTCATCTACATACAGTTTATCCTTCCAGCTCCTTGACAGGATCCTGATCATGCGGATCGCCGCATCACGTACATCCGATTCATTGCCTTTATCCCTGTTTGCCTTCAGATATTCCTCTGTCGCTGTCTTCACCGCATATTCCGCATTAAGCTTCTCCTCCAGGATAATACTCGTGATCCTGCCCCAGAGTCTGTCATCATCTAAAATATCCTGCTGCATCTCAAAAATAGCTGCATTTGCTTTTCCAACTTCCCGGATAGAAATCTCATATAATTCCTGCAATTCAAATAACGCGCGCTCCTTTGCTTTCTGGAGCCTGGAGATTTCCTTCTCTACATCCTTTACGTAAATATGGCGTACTTCTTTTATGTCTCTTTTATAAAATGATAGCTTTCCAATGGCAATTCCTTCGGAAACTTTTTTCCCAGTCAGTGTGATCATAGTGCACTTCCTTTACTGTTTTATACCAATTTATACTTTACACTTTTCCGCCCTTTTCGTCAAGCGGTTCCGCCTTACTATACATCAAAAATATCCACAAATCCATTGACTTTTTACTCAAATCATGGTATTCTGACGAAGTGTCGCTTGCATGGATAATATGGTGATACATGATTAATTTTTATGGAGGTATCGTAATGAAAGGTACAGTTAAGTGGTTTAACAACCAAAAAGGATACGGCTTCATTTCTGACGAAGCTGGAAACGATGTATTCGTACATTATTCAGGACTGAATATGGAAGGCTTCAAGTCTCTGGAAGAGGGACAGGCAGTAGAGTATGATGTCACAGAAGGAGCGAAAGGCCCTCAGGCAGTGAATGTCACAAAACTCTAAAATTTAGGAACGATAATCAAAATTTCGATGTACCTTTTTTATATATGGCACTTTGAATATTTAAAAGTAATACACAAAATGAGATTTCGGCAAAAAGGATGCAGCGTAAACGCTGCATCCTTTTTCGTATGTTTTACTATTACCAGATTTTTATCTGATCTTCAACAGGATATTAGCCCCAAAGGGATTTACCGCGACTCCTTTCGTTCCAGGAGTAAGTATCTCTTTGATCTTTTCATATTCAATCACTGCCGCGCCATATTCTTTCTTCTGGTTAAACTTCTGGAACTCCCGGATGTCTGTAAAGATCGGCTGATATGAATCCTCATCTCTTTTTAACAGTGGAATCCCTTTTCCTTCTTCAACAGCAATAATATATTTTCCCCGGCAAAAATGTGCTGCCAGTTCTTCATTCATCTCTTTAAGTTCCTCAGACCGTCTGCCGCTTGAATCCGCCTCTTTTCTGAGTTCCTGGGCAAGGTAAAGAGAGGTCAGATGAAGCTCCGGATTCTCTATACGGATCTGTCCTTTTGGCATCTGTTCTGCCTTCTGTCTGTGGATCAACTGCTCTAACTGCAATACTTTCTCCTCCGGCATTCCCTTATCCACTGAAACAGCATTTATCCCCATAGGAAGCAGACTGGTAAAAAACGGAAGACGGCTCTTTTTGTCTATCCTGGCTAGCTGTATGGGATTTCTTTTTTCCAAAAGCCATCTGGCCCCTTTTTCCGCCTCATCCTTATCAAAATAAACAAACACTTCATCATCATACGTTTCCGGATCGCAATATACGAACGGCATCTGTGTACATAAAGACATCACCGCGTACAATTGCCCGCAATCTCTTATTTTCCGCATAGTTTCCTGCAAATTTGCCATATTTTTTATCAAACCACCCATCTTACTGATTCGCGCGGTATGCCTCATCCGCTGAGTACACATCAAATCCGCTTCCTTTCAGAATATCAATCACTCTTGCCGGATCGTCACTCTTAAGCACTGCTGCCGCATCGCTTCCATTCGCAAATGCGTACATATATTCTACATTAACTTCACCTTCTACAATCTGATGCATTGCTTTACATAATGATCCTGTGGCATGAGGAACCCGAAGTGCCACTACATCTGTAAGCATAGCCGTAATCCCTGCCTCTTTAAGCGCCGTACGCCCTTTATGCGGGTCTGATACGATCATGCGCAGCATTCCGTAATCAGATGTATCTGCCAGACTCAACGCCACAATATTCACCTGTTTACCTGCCAGAACTTCTAACACTTCGTCAAGGCGTCCTTCCCTATTCTCTAAAAATACTGACAATTGCTGTATTGTATTACTGATACCCATGTTATGCCTCCTTATTATAATTCTCTGTTATCGATAACACGTTTTGCTTTTCCTTCACTTCTCTGGATGGTCTTTGGCTCTACAAGTTTCACTTTTACAGATACACCCAGTGCCTGTTTCAAGACCGCGCCTACTTTGCTCTTAAGTTCATCCAATCTACGGATCTCATCTGAAAAATACTTCTCATCCACTTCCACCATAACAGTAAGGACATCCAGATTATTCTCCCGGTCCACAATAAGCATATAGTGCGGTGCTACGCCGCCGCCCATAGATAAAAGAGCTGACTCAACCTGTGTCGGGAATACATTGACGCCGCGTATAACCTTCATGTCATCGGTACGTCCGGTAAACTTCTGGATTCTTGGCAGTGTCCTTCCGCATTCACAAGTGCTGCGCTGCATACTTGTTAAATCTTTTGTCCGGTAACGTAAAAGAGGCATACCTTCTTTGGAAAGCGTTGTAAATACCAACTCGCCTGTCTCTCCATCCGCGCACGCACTCTGATCAGCCGGATTCAGGATTTCCGGATAGAAGTAATCCTCATATACATGAAGTCCTTTATGATGTATACAATCCATCGCCACGCCTGGTCCTGTAATCTCGCAGAGTCCGTAAATGTCAAAACTATTGATCTTTAAGATGCTCTCAATCTTTTTACGCATAGCCTCTGTCCATGGCTCCGCGCCATTGATGCTCGCCCTGATCTGCAGCCGGTCCACAATCCCCGCTTCCGCCGCTGCCTCTGCAAGATACAATGCATAAGAAGGCGTACAGGCGAATGCTGTTGCCCCAAAATCTTCCATGCACATAAGCTGACGTTTTGTATTACCTGACGACATGGGAATAGCCATGGCACCCAAGGCACGCGCGCCGAGATCAAGCCCCATGCCTCCTGTGAAGAGACCATATCCATAGCATATATGGATCCTGTCCTGGGATGTCAGACCTGCCATCATCAGTCCTCTTGCCACACACTCTCCCCATACATCAACATCTTTCTGTGTATAAGATGCCAGTGTAAGCTTTCCTGTTGTGCCGGAAGTTCCCTGAACTCTTGCAATCTTCTCCTTTGGAACAGCCAGAAGGCCGAACGGATAATTATCTCTTAAATCTTCCTTTGTCGTAAATGGAAGCTTGACAATATCCTCAATTCCTTTAATATCCCCCGGCAGCACTCCAAGCTCATCCATTTTCTTTTTGTAAAACGGCACGTTCTCATATACATTCTTTACTTGTTTTACAAGTCTCTCTCCCTGCAGAGTGCTCATCTCATCTCTGCTCATACACTCAATCTTTGGGTCTTTGATCTGTTCCTTCCAATCAGCCAGTTCTACTCTTGACATGTCTATTCTCCTATTCTTTCCTTCATTTATTTTATAATCTAAAGACTGATCATCTTCCCTTTATCTACAGATGATATCCTGTATCAAACGCTTTCTTATTGATATCGACAGTCTTTGGCGGCACAGTTTTTTCGATCACTTCATACCACTGCTCTTTTGTAAAGTCCATGTGCTGCGCCGCAATCCCCAGCACAACCAGATTAAACACTCTTGGGTTCCCAAGTTTTTTAGACTCTTCCGTGGCATTAACCGTATAAACCTTATACATCTTCCGTAACGTGTCCAAAATGCCTTCAGGATATTCTGCTGCCCCTATTACAACCGGCATTGGATCGATCCTCCAGTCGTTTACTACCAATGCACCGTCCTTCTTCAAAAAATGAGCATATCTTAATGCTTCAAGCCGTTCAAAAGCAATGATAACATCCGCCTGTCCTTCCTCTACAATAGGCTCTGCCACCTTTTCTCCATAGCGGACAAAAGTCACCACACTTCCGCCTCTCTGCGCCATCCCGTGAACCTCAGAAAGCTTCACGTCATAACCGCCCAAAGTAGCAAGACCGCCCAGTATCCTGCTGGTAAGAAGAGTCCCCTGACCGCCTACGCCGACAATCATAATATTTTTCACTGCCATTATCTGTCGCCCTCCTTTACCAATTCGATCGCATCGAATCTGCATAGGCTTTCGCAAAGCCCGCACCCAGTGCACATTGTATCGTCAATCTTGACTGTACCGTCTGTATCCTTCGTCATAGCGGGACAGCCCGGCTTCATGCACATGCCGCATTTTTTACATTTATCTGCATGAGCAATATAAAGAGGTTTTTTTGCTTTACTCAAAAGTACGCAGGGGGATTTTGTAATAATAACAGATACTTCCTCCTTCTGCGTCTCTTCTTTAATTATCCTTTCAAGCTTCTCAATGTCAAATGCGTTAACTTCTATGACGTTTTTAACACCTACCGCACGGCAGATCTCCGGAATATCAATAGCATAGGCCAATTCTCCCTGCAGTGTCTTTCCCGTCGCCGCATGATCCTGATGTCCTGTCATGCCTGTTGTAGAATTATCCAGGATCAAAACAGTTCCTGCCGCATGATTATATGTCATGTTCATCAATGAGTTGATACCTGTGTGCAAAAATGTGGAATCGCCGATCACTGCCACCCAATTCTTTATGTAATCCTTGCCTTTTGCTTTTTCCATACCGTGAAGGGTAGAGATGCTTGACCCCATGCACATAGTAGTATCTACCACACTAAGAGGTGCTACCGCTCCAAGGGTATAGCAGCCGATATCTCCTGCCGCATGAAATTTTAATTTATTCAGTACATAATAAACGCTTCTATGTGGACAGCCCGGACAGAGAATCGGTGGTCTGCCTGGTGCTAAAGCAGGCTTTGCCAGGTCAAGATCTTCTTTTAAAATCGCCGTCCTAAGCATATTGGCACTATATTCTCCCTGCACGGTGAATATCTCTTTCCCGATGACTTCTATCCCCCAGGATCTCACCTGCTCTTCGATAACCGGATCAAGTTCCTCCACAATATAAAGCTTGTCAACCTTCTTTGCAAATTCTTCAATCAGCTTTCTTGGAAGCGGATTCACCAGACCAAGCTTTAAAACAGAAGCACCCGGCAGTGCCTCCTTCACATACTGATACGGAATCCCGCTGGTAATAACACCGATTTCCGTATCATTCATCTCCACTCTGTTGACAGACAGCGTATTCGCAGCCTCCATAAGCTCTTCATTCCGCTTTTCAATCTCGGCATGACGGATCTTGGCATTTACTGGCATCATAACAGTTTTCCGGATGTCTTTAACATACTCTTTATCCGGGATGTCCTGTCTGTTTTCTAATTCTACAATCCCCTGGGAATGGGCAAGCCTCGTCGTCGTCCGGTATACAAAGGGCCGGTCAAACTTTTCACTGAGTTCAAAAGCAAGCTTCATATATTCTTTCGCTTCCGCGCTGTCTGCCGGTTCAATGACCGGAAGCTTTGCCGCGCGGGCTACCATCCTTGTATCCTGCTCATTTTGAGAACTGTAGAGTCCGGGATCATCCGCGACTACAATCACAAGTCCTCCATTCACTCCCATATATGAAACACTGTATGCCGGATCTGCAGCCACATTGAATCCTACATGCTTCATACATGCCATTGCTCTTGTCCCTGCAAGAGAAGCACCGACTGCTACCTCTACGGCAACCTTCTCGTTAGGAGACCATTCGCAATACAGGCTGTCTTTATACTGCACCAGATATTCGCTGATCTCTGTACTCGGCGTACCCGGATACGCAGCAGACACCTTTACCCCTGCCTCATACGCGCCTCTGGCAATTGCCTCATTGCCGAGCATGATTACTTTATTCGTTTCTGACATTCTTTGGTCCATCCTTTCGTAAATATCTTTAAGTATAGCATAATGCTTTTTCAATTTAAAGTGGTAATTTGCCAGCAAGATATACTGAGAAAACCTGGAAGTCCGGTATATACGGCAGGATTTACACACTACTCTTGCATGAATACTCCTGTGCAGTTAATTTAATGACCATAACTGCATGAGAAAGGTTCCTATTTTTTTCAAAATCATCAAATTGTTTCCCCGTCTGATGCTTCATGATCTTTGCAAGGGCTTCGCTTTTTTCCTGCTCATTTTCTATAAGCTGTACATGTCCGCTTCCGATGATGCTTTCATACCGGCAGCTGTACTGGCAGGGCGTATCACCCTCTACCAGTGAAATTTCTTTATCCATCTCAAATCCTGCCTGTCCGTTTTCACGTATCAGTTCTATTTTTTTTCCTTCCTTTGCGCAGTGAAAATAGAGCACCAGTTTTTCCCCGTCAAAATCATACGCCATGTTCATCGGAACGATATAAGGTATCATGCCGTCTAAAAGTCCCAGCCTGCATACTTTACAGTCCTCAAGTACTTTTCTGATCTGTTCCGGATTTTTAACTTCCCTGTCTTTTCTTCTCATCACTTTTCTTCTCCTTCCCATGGCAGAAGACCTTCCTGCCGCTATTTTTTAAATATGAACACCGGTACCGGAGGGCAATTCTTTCGATTCCAGTATTCATTTACAATCACCGTGAATTTTTTTGCCTGAAGATTCTTAAGGTATGAAAGAAGCGCCTCCTTTTCCTCAAAACCTGTATCCTTGCCGCTGTAAATACAAAGGCTCATCATCCCGCCATGCTTTAATATAGAAAGTCCTTTTTCTACCGCTGTTATACTCGTATCCGCAGACGTTGCTATTTTATGGTCACCGCCGGGAAGATACCCGAAATTAAAGCAGATCACATCCGCAGTCTCATTTTCCGCATAATCTTCCATATGCTCGTGACCGTCTAAAACCAGCTCTGCCCTCTGCTCCATCCCATGAGATTTTAACAGCTTTTCTGTATACAGCCGCGCTTCTTCCTGTATATCAAATGCCAGCACTCTGCCCGTCCTGCCTGCGAGTCTGCATAAAAACAATGTATCATTTCCCTTTCCCATTGTTGCATCTATATAAAATCCTCCCCTCGGTGCCTGAGAAGCAATGATCTCATGACACCACAGAGTGATCTGCGACTGCTTCATGACTAACACTCCTTTTTCTCATGATCAGACTTTGTATTATATAAGAACATGACAACCGCCATCGTGCAGATAATCCCATAACCAAGCCAGCTTAAAATATCCGGGATCTGCCCAAATACAACAAATCCAAGAAATGCCGCAAATATGATCTGGGAATAATCATATACCGAAATCTCCTTCGCAGGCGCGCATGTGTAGGCCGATGTAATAGAAAACTGTCCGCCGGCAGCGCTAAGTCCTGCCATAAGCAGCATTGCAAGCTGCATTGCAGTCATTGGATGATAGTCAAATATCAGCCACGGCAATGTCATCACACAGGAGAACATGGAAAAGAAGAACACGATAAAAGGTCCTTTCTCACCATTTTCTCCAAGCTTTCTCACCATTGTATAGGCCGCCCCCGCACAGATCCCTCCAGACAATCCGATAACAGAAGGTATCAAATCCATATTTAAGAAAGTAGGCTTTACTACAAACATACTTCCAATAAAAGCACCTGCCACGATCAATGCCTGCGGCACCGTTACTTTTTCCTTTAGCACCAGGAAACTGAACAGTACCGCAAAAAAAGGCGACATTTTATTTAACATTGACGCATCCGCAAGCACCAGATGATCTATAGCATAAAAGTTGCACAGAATACCCATTGTGCCAAACACAGCACGCAAAAGCAGATAGATCAGATTTTCTTTTTTACACCGGAAAGGTACCCGATCTTTTAAAAGGATCATGAAAGCAAATCCTGCCGCCACAAAATTCCGAAAGAAACTTTTCTGTACAGAAGGCAGCTCACCTGCCAGACGGACAAACATATTCATAAACGCAAAACAAAATGCCGACAGGACAATATAAATGATTCCTCTGTATTTTTTACTCATACGCTGTCATTCCTTCCTGTTTTTATATTCTCACTGAATGATATGAAAACTGATAAACCAATTTACAGATCAAAAAGTGATAACTGATTGGATTCCGGCAGATCCCCTAAAAGCCCTATGCCTGCCATGTAATCAATCACTGTCTTGCTGGCTTTCGTCCTCTGTCTGAAATCATCCTTTGACAGATACACTCCATCCTTTGCAGCCTCTGCCACAGCCTCCGCAGCCTTACCCCCCATTCCCTCGATGCTGATAAAAGGCGGCATAAGCTTCCCATCTACGATCAAAAACTTTGTTGCCTGTGCCTTATAAATATCAAGAGGTTCAAACTCCAGACCTCTCGCGTACATTTCCTGCACGATATGCATATCCTTTAAAGTTGCCTGTTCCTTCTGGGAAAGACTTGCCGCGCGGCGGTTATAATCATCTATATACTGATTCAGCTTTTCTTTTCCCTGACACATCAATTCATAGGAAAATGCATCCGCGCGGATTCCGAAATACGCTCCGTAATATGCCAGCGGATAATGTATCTTACAATAAGCGATCCGGTATGCCATCATAACATATGCCGCGGCATGCGCTTTCGGAAACATATATTTGATCTGCTTGCAGGACCAGATGTACCAGTCCGGTACACCTGCGGCTTTCATGGCCTCTTCAAACTCCGGTGTCAGTCCTTTTCCCTTCCTTACCTTTTCCATAATAGTAAAGGAAAGCTCGCTGTCCATCCCTTTATTAATAAGATATGTCATAATATCGTCACGGGTGCAGATTGCTGTGGAAATAGTCGCTTTGCCGCTTTTTATAAGCTCCTGGGCATTGTTCAGCCACACGTCCGTCCCGTGAGACAATCCCGAGATACGAATCAGATCTGACAGAGACTGAGGCTTTGTATCCACTACCATCTGAATAACAAAATCTGTTCCAAATTCCGGTATTCCAAGGCAGCCTACCGGGCAGCCCCCGATATCATCCGGTGTGATACCAAGAGCCGAAGTATCATGAAACAGAGACATTACTCCTTTATCGTCCAGCGGTATGTCTGTAGCCACAAACTTGTGATCTGTCTCATTATATTCATTTTCCATAGCCGGAGAACTGATATATTCTTCCAGAGTCTTGATCATCGTAGGATCATCATGACCGAGAATATCAAGCTTCAGCAAGTTATGGTCTATGGAATGATAATCAAAATGTGTTGTAACAATATCCGTATTCATATCATTAGCGGGATGCTGTACCGGGGTAAAGGAGTTAATATCCTCTCCTAACGGAAGAACGATAATTCCTCCCGGATGCTGGCCCGTACTCCTCCGGATCCCCGTACATCCCTGCACAATACGGTTGATCTCGCAGACCCTCTTTCCCTGTCCGCGCTCTGAATAATAATTCCTCACATACCCAAATGCAGTCTTATCCGCCAATGTACCAATAGTACCGGCACGGTATGTCTGTCCGGCTCCAAAGATAACTTCTGTATATTTGTGAGCGTTACTCTGATAATCTCCTGAGAAATTAAGGTCAATATCCGGCTCCTTATTCCCTTTGAATCCAAGAAATGTTTCGAAAGGAATATCAAACCCGTCTTTAACCAAAGGTTCCCCGCAGACCGGACAGCGCTTATCCGGCATATCCCATCCGCAGCCCCCGGCATACGCGCGCACCTCGTCAGACGTAAAATCGCTGTAATGACACTTTTCACAGTAATAATGGGGGCTTAAGGGATTTACCTCCGTAATCCCCGCCATAGTCGCCACGAAAGAAGAGCCTACAGAACCTCTGGAACCTACCAAATATCCGTCTTCATTAGATTTCCATACCAGCTTCTGGGCGATGATATACATCACGGCAAAGCCGTTGGAGATAATAGAGTGAAGCTCTCTCTCCAGACGCTCGGTCACAATCTCCGGAAGCTTTTCCCCATACATACTGTGGGCTTTACGATAGCAGATCTCCCGAAGCTGCTTATCAGAATCAGGAATGACAGGCGGACACTTGTCCGGCCTGACGGGAGATATTTTCTCCACCATATCGGCAATCTTTCCCGGATTATCAATAACAATTTCCCTTGCTTTCTCCGAACCGAGATATTCAAATTCTGTCAGCATCTCATCTGTTGTGTGAAGGTAAAGGGGGGGCTGATTATCCGCATCTCCAAACCCTTTCCCCGCCATAATGATCCTTCGGTACACTTCATCCTCAGGATCTAAAAAATGAACATCACAAGTAGCGACCACCGGCTTGTTAAACTGTTCCCCAAGATGCACAATGCGCCGGTTGATCTCTTTTAGATCCTCCTCACTATTTACGTTACTGATCTTATCACTTTCTATCATAAAGCGGTTATTCCCAAGAGGCTGCACTTCCAGATAGTCATAGAAATTCACGATCTTTGAAATACGCTCCTGTGATTTGTCATTTAATACAGCCTGGTAAAGCTCTCCCGCTTCGCAGGCACTCCCTACGATCAATCCTTCTCTGTATCTTGACAGTTCGCTTTTGGGAATTCTTGGCCGTCTTGCATAATATTCCAGATGGGATTTTGACACAAGGGTATAAAGGTTTGCACGCCCCACCTGATTTTTCGCCAGAATGATGACATGATAAGAAGGAAGCTTTTTGACCATCTCCTTACTTTTCGCGCCGAACTGGTTGAGCTTCTCCAGCGTATGAATGCCTCTTTGCTTAAGCATTTCTATAAATTTCACAAAAATCTCTGCCGTCGCTTCTGCATCATCTACTGCCCTGTGATGATTATCCAAAGTAATATGCAGCGCGTTCGCCACTACGTTCAGCTTAAATTTGGACAGCGTAGGAAGGAGGATCCGCGCCATCGCCACCGTATCTACTGATGTAAAGTCCAAAACGATATCCTGATACCTGCAGTTCTGTGCGATAAAACCTACATCAAATCCCGCATTATGCGCCACCAGTACTGCATCCCCCACGAATTCAAGAAACTGCGGAAGCACCGCTTCGATATCCAAAGCTTCCATCACCATCTGATCGTTAATACCGGTAAGCTGTGTAATCTTAAAAGGTATCGGTCTTTTTGGATTAACAAACGTACTAAACCGGTCTGTGATCTTTCCATTAACTACCTTTACCGCGCCAATCTCAATGATCTTATCCTTCACAGAACTAAAACCAGTCGTTTCCAGATCAAATACAACATAAGTATCCGAAAGAGACTGTCCTTTTTCGTTGACAGCCACATCCTGCAAATCATCTACCAGATACCCTTCTACCCCGTAGATCACTTTAAAAGGATCCGATTTGTCCAGTCTCTGCAGATAATGATGTGCCTCGGTAAATCCCTGGACAACACCGTGATCTGTGATCGCCACTGCCTTATGGCCCCAGTCGTGAGCTCGTTTTAATATATCCTCCACCTTAGATACACCATCCATATCGCTCATCTTCGTGTGACAATGTAACTCTACACGCTTTTGCGGCGCTATATCCTGCCTGCTTTCCGTAAAATCCGGAATCTTGCGGATACCAAATACGGATCCTATAGTGAGTTCTCCATCAAATTTATCTATGGTCGTAACGCCTTTGATCTTTAAAAACGCTCCCTTTTTCACCTCTGCCAGTATCTGTGGGAGCTGATCATTTCTCACAAACATCTTGACCATGATCGTATCTGTAAAATCGGAAATAGCAAACATGAGAATTGATTTTTCATTGCGGATCTCCCGCATGTCAAAACTGATGATCTTTCCCCGGAAGGTAATCTCTCCCATCTCTCCGACAACCTGACAAAGCTTTAACGGCTCATCGTCAAAATCCCGCCCATAAACCACATTCGGGTCGTTAGAACGCCTTATATTCACAGAAGCTTCCCGCTTTCTGCTCCCTGAAAATCTCTGGTCAAAAGATTTCTGACTGCCGTTTTTGCTGCTTTGCTGCTTTTCTTCTGCTTTCGGTCGTTCTTCCTTTACATCCCCCTCATCCTTCTTTGTATGAGCCGCCGCGGATGCCTTTAAGATCTCATCTACTTCCTGACGCACTTTCAATTCATTGTACTTAAGCCTGCTTTCCTTCGGTGCCTCATACATCACCCGTATATCAACATCAAGTCCAAAACGATTTTCATATACATCTTTTAAATATCCTGTCAGTGATTCCTTTTTTCCTTGTGATACAATCGTGTCATTAAGCCTGAGGCAGAGGATATTACCCTCTTCAAAAAAGTATTTTGCCTGCTTTAACATACTCCGTTCCACAGCGCTTCTTTGTCCCAGCTCAAAAATAAAACTGTCCATATACTCATCCATCAGGTTTTTTGGAGTATACTGCTTAGAAAGTTCATACCGTTCAATGATATCTACCTGAATCCTGCTCTTTCCAAAAAGCTGGTCTTTCAGTATCTGTTCAGCGGCACAAACTGTTTTTTTGGGCAGAAGATGTTTTCCTAATATGTGGACATGGATAAAGTCACGGTCTGTATTTGTCGCTACCTTCGTAACCTCCACACCGTCAAACATCCTCTTAATATCCTGGTCCATTTTTATTGTTGGAAACACTTCAAAAAATGTCTTACTCATTCCAGTTAACCAGCTCCTGTCTTAAGACTCCCAATAGTTCTTCTTCCTTGACCTTTTTTATGATCTCACCCTTCTTGATCAGAAGTCCTTCACCGATCCCTCCGGCAATTCCTATATCTGCTTCTTTCGCTTCGCCGGGACCATTCACCACGCATCCCATAACTGCCACTTTGATATCCAGCGGAATATCCGACACCATAGCTTCCACCTGATTCGCCAGTCCGATAAGATCGATCTTTGTACGCCCGCATGTTGGACAGGATACAACTTCAATCCCTCCTTTGCGCAATCCAAGTGTCTTAAGTATGAGTTTCGCTGATTTGATCTCCTCTACCGGATCACCGGTCAATGATACACGGATAGTATCACCGATCCCCTGATTCAAGATCAGCCCCAGGCCGATGGAAGACTTAATATTACCTGCCAGAAGAGTTCCCGATTCTGTGATTCCTACATGGAGCGGGTAAGGACATTTTTTTGCAAGTTCCTCATGTGCTTTCACACACATCATAACATCTGAAGACTTAATACTTACTACCAGCTTATCATATCCAAAATCCTCAACTAATCTGACCTTATCCAGCGCACTTTCTACAAGCCCTTCTGCTGTAACACCGCCGTACTTTTTCACCAGATCTTTTTCTAAAGATCCGCTGTTTACCCCTATCCGGATAGGTACATCCTTTTCTTTTGCTTTCTCAACTACGGCTTTCACACATTCAGATCCCCCGATATTGCCTGGATTGATACGTATCTTATCTGCCCCGTTCTCTATAGCTTCGATTGCCAGCCTGTAATCAAAATGGATATCCGCGACCAAAGGAATATGTATCTGCTTTTTTATCCTGGCGAGAGCTTTCGCTGCTTCCATCGTCGGCACAGCACAGCGTATGATCTCACAGCCTGCTGTCTCAAGCTTTTGTATCTGTGACACTGTTGCCTCAACATCCTCCGTCCTTGTATTAGTCATAGACTGGATGGCAACCGGGCTCCCGCCTCCGATCACTACATCCCCTATCAATACCTTTTTCGTATCATCTCTGAACATCTAAAACACCTCCCATAAAAATTCCCTCTATCACCACCACATACACCGATGACAAATAGAGGGATATCTGCCAATGTTACTTTTTCAAGAATATCATCTGTTCTCCATATTCACGCTCCGTCAAAGTAAGACAGCTTCTGTCCACGCTGTAATTAAATGTGGTGACAATAGAATCCACTGCCTGGGAAAGTGTCTCCTTTGTATACTTCCCATCCGACATATCAGAAAGCTTTTCAAGCTCTTTATCATCCAGATGAATGACAATGGTCTTCTCATCCCGATCCAGCGTATAATTCATCTTCACGTCCACCTCTTCATTATCCGAAAGCTCCGGCACATTCACGATCAGTATTCCATCCTTCTTAACTGTCATGGAAAGACTGCCGTCTTCATCCTCCCAGCTTCCCTCCAATGGATTGGAAGTAAAAAGCTTTGTCAGCAGATAGATTGCTATCAGCACAATAACGACCGACGACCCGATCGTCGCCGCCTTCCACAATGTGCTTCTTTTTTCTTCATCATTTTTCGCAATTATCATAGGCTCTTTGTCCCCTCATACTTTTGCTGCTTTCTTTAAATTATATTTTCTTTTGTTATGTATGTCAACGGGTGTCTGAAAGCAAAAGCTAATCTTCCATCTCTACAAGGAGATAAAACCCTTTTTCCGTCTTTTCAATCTTTTTAATGATCCCTCTGCGTGCCATGATCCGTTCACTGGTACGGTAAATCCCCGACATTGCGATAGAAGGCTCCACCAAATAAGTAAACTGTCCTGTCACAGCACTTCTTTCACTGATCTCAACTTCCTGGCCTTCCGTTACAAGACCTTCTCTTTCCATTTTAAATCTTTCTTGTCTCATTATGCCTCATAACCCTTTACTTTCACAGAATATTTGTTTCGTTTCGGAACATAATACCAATATTATGTTGTGTATCAGCACACATCATGTTCTTTAACGCAACACTTGATAAAATATAATCATCAGATTACGGAAAGGAGGAGCGCTTATGCCTTTTGCTGAAAAACTAAAAACACTCCGACTAGAACACCATATGACACAGGAAGACGTTGCAAACCGTCTTAGCGTTGCTCGTCCCACGATTGCAGGCTATGAGACAAAGAACCGTCAGCCTTCACTGGAAAATCTGTCAGCGCTTGCTAAACTTTTCGATGTTACAGTCGACTATCTGGTAACCGATAAAAATATGAATGAATATATAAATCTTGACTCATCTAAGCGCGCCTTCCCGCTAGATGAAGGAAGAGAACTGTTTGCCAGATACCAAAAACTTTCACCTGATTCCAGAAAACTCCTGTTGGATTTTATCAATGTGCTTGAAAAAACCGAACAAAATGCACAGAAACGGCAGTACCTTTAGCTTTTGCTTCCCGGCACCTGCCGTTTTTTATTTTAACATTCTCCTGCGATCTTTTTAATAAGCTCTTTCGTATCTTCCCATCCAAGACACGGATCCGTTATAGATTTCCCATATTCCATATGTTCACAGATATCCTGTCTTCCTTCTTTCAGGTAGCTCTCTACCATAACACCTTTTACTAACGATCTCACACCGCCGCAATGTTTCCGGCTGTGCAGCACTTCACTCACAATCCGTATCTGCTCCTTAAATGCCTTATTGGAATTCGAATGATTGACATCCACAATAACTGCCGGGTATTTTAACTCCTTCTTCTCATATAGCTGAAGAAGCCTTACGCAGTCTTCATAATGGTAGTTCGGGATACAGGTACCGTATTTATCTACACCGCCCCGCAAAATCGCGTGCGCAAGCTTATTCCCATCCGTCGTTACATCCATTCCGCGGTAAATAAACCTGTGTCCCATCTGCGCGGCTATCACAGAATTGAGCATAACAGACAAATCTCCGCTGGTAGGATTCTTCATACCGACCGGTATATCCATTCCGCTGGCTGTCAGCCTGTGCTGCTGATTTTCCACAGACCTGGCTCCGATTGCCTCATAGGAAAGAATATCATCCAGATAACTTCTGTTCTCCGGATATAACATCTCGTCCGCCGCCGTCAGGCCGCTCTCCTCCATCGCCCTTATATGCAGCTTACGGATCGCGAGAATTCCCGCATACAGATCCGGAGCTTTATCCGGGTCAGGCTGATGGAGCATTCCCTTGTAGCCTTCCCCGGTAGTTCTTGGTTTATTCGTATAGATTCTTGGAATCAGGATCAATCTGTCAGACACTTCTTCATTCAGTCTGGACAGACGGTTTACATATTCGCAGACCGCCTCCTCATTATCCGCGGAACAAGGCCCGACTATCACTAAAAACTTATCCGATCTTCCCATGAAAACATCTCGTATCTCTTTATCCCGCCAGGCTTTCATGGCAATGAGCCTCTCAGACAAAGGATATTCTTTTTTCAACTCATGCGGTGATGGAAGTGTATTGTTAATTCTCATTGCCATTTTGTATGTGTCTCCTTACTTTTCAATTAATTCATCAATCTGCTCCGGTTCCGGCATAGAGCGGATAGCTCCTTTTTTCAGCGTGATCAGAGCAGCGCCTGCGTTGGCATAGGTTAATATCTCTCCCAGATTTTCTTCCGTCAGATTATCCAATCCGTACTTTAATACTCCATGAATAGAACAGCCGCAGAAAGTATCTCCCGCACCGGTTGTTTCGATCGCTTTCACAGTAAATCCCTTCCGCTCCACCCTTAAATCTTTATAGTAAGCACGACTTCCGTCCTTCCCCATAGTGAGGAAAATAAGAGGGATATTGTATTTTTCCTGAAGGTAACGGATTCCATCATCATAATCCTCCATTCCAGATACAAACTGAATCTCATTGTCTGATATTTTCAGCACATCACAATACTGAAAACCATATTCCATCTGTTTCTTTGCCTCATCAAGAGTATCCCAGAGCGGAGGACGAAGGTTCGGGTCAAAGGTAATAAGACATCCCGCTTCCTTTGCCACTTCAAGAGCCTTTTTTGTTGCTGTTTTTGCCGGCTCTCCTGTCATCGAAAGAGTTCCGAAGTGAAATACCCGTGAACTGCGGATAATATCATAATCAACCTCATCCTCAGTAATCATCATGTCCGCTCCCGGCTTACGGTAGAATGAAAATTCCCGGTCTCCGTCCGGAAACGTATGTACAAATGCAAGAGTAGTCGGAACCTCCTTGTCCATACAAAGTCCCTCCGCATTGATCCCTACTCCGGAAATTGTGTCTTTAAGGAGACGTCCAAACTGATCCTCCCCGACCTTTCCAATAAAAGCCGTTTTCCTGCCAAGCTTATTAAGCATCGCAAGTACATTGCAGGGCGCGCCTCCCGGACATGCCTCAAACAGATTATTTCCCTGCTCACTCTGTCCATTCATCGCAAAATCAATCAAAAGCTCGCCCATTGCAGTTACGTCGTATAATTTGTCCATTTCAAAAATCCCCTTCCTTCAAATTCATTGCATTTATTTTAACATACCTTAACGGACAGCGCAACCGCACTCCACAGACGGTATAGATATTGCGGCGGCACAGTCTTAAAACCATAAAAATATGCAGCGTTTACTGCCCATTCAATAAACACTGCGATTTTATCACTTATTTTTGCTTACCCTAATACGTTCACTCCTCCTAAAAGCACATAAGAAATGAAACACATGATCACTGTAGCCATACATATCCCTAAAATAACCGCAGGAAATGCCTTCTTAAATTTAATTCCAAGAAGAGCAGCGATCAAAGAACCGGTCCAGGCGCCTGTACCCGGAAGAGGGATCCCCACAAAAAGAACAAGCCCCCAGAACTCATATTTTTCTATTTTATCACTCTTACTCATGGCCTTACTCTCAAGCTTTTCAACCATCGGCCTGAATAACTTTGTTCCTTTCATCCATTGGAACACGGGTGTGATCAGTAAAAGGATAAAAGGTACAGGAATGATATTTCCAATTACGCTTAAAGGAACAGCTACCGATACCGGCACCCCAAGAAGCGGCCCGGCAACTAAAAGGGCGCCTCTAAGCTCCAATATTGGAATCATGGAAATGATAAACACGATCACTTCTTTTCCCACACTGCCTCCAAGCGCGTCAATAATTCCCTGTATCAATGTTTCTGTCATAGCATTCTCCCTTCTAATAAACTAATCAAAGCCTCCATCTCTTCTTTCGTACCGACAGTAATCCGCATATACTGCTCAATCCTGTCACTGCCCCAGTAACGAACATAGATTCCTTTGCTTTTCAGCAATTCGAATAGTTCCTTCGCTTCATATTCCGGATGAGCGGCAAAGATAAAGTTTGCTCTCGAATCAAGACATGAAAAACCAATCCTCTCCAGTTCTTTCTTCGCCCAGTCCCTTGTCTTGATTATCTTACAGACTCCCTCTTCAAAATATTTCCTATCCTTCACTGCTTCTACTCCGGCCACGATCGCAGCCTGGTTCATCGTGTATGAATTAAAAGAATATTTGGCATCATTCAGATATTTGATCAGAAGAGGATTGCTGATAGCATACCCGATCCTCATACCTGCCATTGAGCGCGCTTTAGAAAAAGTCTGGACAACGATCAGATTTTCATATTTATCAATCAATTCCAGCGCGGATTTTCCTGCAAAGTCTATATACGCCTCATCTATGATCACAATCACATCCTGATTGCGCGCGATAATATCTTCCACATCATGAAGTTCCATGTACAGCCCTGTAGGCGCGTTGGGATTCGGAAAAATCACTCCTCCGTTTTCCCTGTAATAATCTTCCTTTACTATGCGGAAATTATCATCTACTGGACAGCACTCATAAGGAATCCGGTACAGATCCGCCCATACCTTATAAAAAGAATATGTAATATCCGGAAAAAATATAGGTTTTTCTGAATTAAAAAATGTAAGGAAACACATAGAAAGTACATCATCAGATCCTACCCCCACAAATACCTGATCCTCATCCACGTGGTAATAGGACGCCAGCGCTTTCACAAGTTCTCCTGCCGTCGGGTCCGGATAAAGACGCATACGATCCATATCCATGGACTTTAATGCCCTCTCTACCCCCGGCGCAGGCGGGTACGGATTCTCATTGGTGTTTAACTTGATCACTTTTTTCTGGGGCTGCTCACCCGGCACATAGGGTTCTACCTTACGGATATTTTTTTCAAATGATTTCATTTAAAAATACTCCTTTGCAAGCTCCTGAAATTTGGGAAGGGAATTAACGATTGTCTCATAAGAAACACAATAAGCCAGCCGTACATATCCCGGACACGCAAAAGAACTTCCCGGAACGATCAGGATATTATATTTTTTTGCTGCCGCACAGAATTGTTTCTCGTCTGCCACCGGAGATTTCACAAAGAGATAAAATGCCCCTTCTGGTTTGATACACTCAAATCCGCAGTCCTTTAATCCTCGATACAGCGCTTCCCGGTTCCGGTCATAGTAAGAAATATCTGTTTTTTCATTCAGGCACTTTGCCACAACTTTCTGCTGAAGAGTGGGCGCGTTTACAAACCCTAATATACGTGTGGCAACATTCGCCGCCGAAAGCACTTCATCACTGTCCGCCACCTCATCCGGAATCACAAGATATCCGATACGTTCTCCCGGAAGAGACAGTGATTTACTGTAGGAATAACCGACAATCGTGTTATCATAATATTTTGTAAGATACGGAACTTTAACCCCGTCATATACAAGCTCACGATACGGTTCGTCAGAGATCAGGAAGATGTCTGTACCATACTCCTTCTGCTTGTCCTCCATTATAGCTGTCAGTTTCTTGATGGTCTCCTCAGAATAGACAACGCCAGTCGGATTGTTCGGTGTATTTACGATGACCGCCTTTGTCTTTTTGGTGATCTTTTGCTCAAACTCATCAAGTTTTGGCTGAAAATCAACAGTATCAGGGGAAATCTCCACCAGCACGCCGTCGTAATTATTTGTGTAAGAACGGTATTCTCCAAAATACGGAGCAAACGCAATAACCTCATCTCCCGGGTTGATCAAAGACTTTAAGATAACGTTCAGCCCTCCCGCCGCGCCTACAGTCATAACGATATTCTTTCCCTCAAATTCAGTACCAAAACGTTCATTCAAAGAAGCAGCAACGGCCTCTCTCACATCCGCGTAACCACTATTGCTGTTTGTATAGCCGTGAAGGGCGACTGGATCCTCCTCTTCAAGAATCTCCTGGATTGCCTTTTTTACTGCCCCCGGCGCAGGAACATTAGGATTACCAAGACTGAAATCAAATACATTCTCCGCCCCGTAAATCTCTGCAAGCCTGTTTCCCTCTTCAAACATCGCGCGGATAGCCGAACTGTTTGCCACCATATTTTTCATTTTCTCTGCAATCATCTTCATTCTCCTTTACTGTTGTTTTTCCCTCACACTGCCTTTTTCCACCAAAAATACCGGGCGGTAGGAAAGCTTCGCTTTTCTCAAACCTTCTGCCCCCGTATCCTCTTCCCGGTTGATATACCGGTAATCCATACATTCATGTTCTACAAACTGCTGGTTTATCATCGTATAGGAACCCTCAATGTCCGCGAAAGCTTTCTCAATATGGACCACAAAAGTATCTGAGCAGACCGGTTCGCCTAATGTAAATGCAACAACCTTTCCATCTACCCTCAAAACCCCTCCTATAAGCCCTAACTCTGAAAATAACCGGAGAGCATTGAGAGTCACGCACATCTCCGCATTTTTCTCCTCGTCCTCCTCACACCCATTCTCATTGCGCCACTTAAGCGCCATCTGAAAACACTC
This sequence comes from uncultured Dorea sp., assembly GCA_910584615.1. Lineage (GTDB taxonomy): Bacteria > Bacillota > Clostridia > Lachnospirales > Lachnospiraceae > MD308. The sequence continues at coordinate 14,390 of CAJUAM010000017.1, read as the reverse complement.
TTCCAGATTATCCCTTGTCATAGTCTCATAACACCAGCGTCCCTCATAAAGAGCCTTAAATTTGTTGATATGATTACGCTTTCCATGAAGCTTTTTTCCGGATAACGCAGCAAGTTTTTCTGCCTCATATATATAATCCGCATAATCACGTTCATATTCTATTTCAAACCTTTTCGGATACCATTCTTCAAGCTTTGCAAAATTATCCGGCGTAATATTGTACATAGTAAACGGATAACCGCGCTCTTTGCTGTAATTTTTCATAAATTCCAGTGCTTTTTTCACACTCTCATCATCTCCTGCCGGAAAAGCGAAAGATACATGCTCCTCATCCTCACTCTTAAAAACTAATGCGCCTTCGATCACTGCCCATTTCACCGGATACTGTCTGGACCATAAAAATACATTTACAAAAGTCCTCTCACAGCTTCTGCTGGTATGATGTTTTAAATATCTTGAAATAATTTCCTTATCTTCCAGTTCTGCACGCTTAAATTGTACTTCTTCCATAGTTTCCTTTCTATCCTAGTCTGTCTTCTTTGTTCTTTTATGAATCGCTGTCAAAAATGCATATGATACAATGATTCATAGATACCTCTTTTATCCAATAGTTCTTCATGGGTTCCCTGCTCAGCTATTCCATCTTCCGTCAGCACAAGAATCTTTTCTGCATTGCGGATAGTAGTAAGCCGATGTGCGATCACAAAAGTCGTACGGTCTTTAGAAAGGCCTTCCAAAGACTTCTGTACCACCTGCTCACTTTCATTATCAAGCGCCGAGGTTGCCTCATCAAAAATCAAAATCGGCGGATTCTTTAAAAAAACCCGGGCAATAGACAGCCGCTGCTTTTGTCCTCCGGAAAGCTTCACTCCCCGCTGCCCGATATCCGTATCATAACCATCCGGAAAATTCACGATAAATTCGTGGGCATTGGCACGTTTTGCCGCCCGTACAACCTCCTCGTCAGAAGCATCCGGTTTGCCGTAACGGATATTATCCATAATCGTTCCCGCAAACAGATAAACATCCTGCTGTACGATACCGATATGATTTCTCAAACTCTCAATCTTTATATCCCTGATATCGGTCCCGTCTATGCATATCGAACCTTCTGAAGCTTCATAAAACCTCGGTATCAGACTGCAGAGCGTTGTCTTTCCCACACCGGACGGTCCCACAAGAGCAATATATTCTCCCGCCCTGACTTTGAGATTGATGGAACTTAATACCTTCTCTGCTGTATCCTCGTAATGAAAAGATACATTCTTGAATTCAATGTTTCCCTCCACCTTATCAAGACATACCGCATCCGGCTTATCTGTAATATCCGGCGCGATCGACAAAATCTCAAGGAATCTTACAAACCCTGAATAACCATTCTGGAACTGCTCCGTGAATGATACCAGTTTCTTGACCGGATCCGTAAAGTTACTGATATAAAGCAGAAACGTAATAAGATCTGCAGGCTCTACATTTCCATCAAGCATCATCCCGACACCTGATACGATGACTGCCACTGTCACAAGCGTTGTCATAGCTCCTAAGCCGGAATTATAAATACCCATATATTTATAGCTGAACTTTTTTGCATTTACAAAATTATCATTCCCAGCTTTGAACTTTTTCATTTCTTCATTTTCATTAGCAAAAGACTTTACAACCCGGATACCTGCCAGACTGTCCTCAATCTGGCTGTTGATATCCGCGATCTTCTCTCTATTATGTACAAATGCTGTCTTCATCTTTCCATTATAGTAGAAAGCAAATATTACCATAACCGGAATGAACGCAAACATAATAAGCGCCAGCTTTATATTCACTGTCATAAGAATAACAAGTGAGCCAATGATCTTAATGACGGAAATCACCAGATCTTCCGGTCCATGATGCAAAAGCTCGCTGATATCAAACAGATCACTTGTAATTCTTGAAAGCAGATGACCTACCTTCTGATTATCATAAAAGGCAAAAGTCAATTTCTGATAATGTCCAAAGATATCCTGCCGCATATCCGCTTCCATCTTTGCTCCCATGATATGTCCAAAATATGCAATGTAAAAATTACAGAATATTTCCAGAACAATAAGACCAAGCAGCAGCATTCCCAGCAGAAAAACTTCCCGTCTTGCCTCCTCAGGCGTAAAGTAAACCACTTTATTTGTGATATATCTTATAATGAGCGGAATTACCAAAGTAACTGCCGCCCCAAGAATCGCAAAAAACATATCACTGTAAAACAGATATTTGTATGGATCATAATAAGCAAAAAGCTGCTTTAATTTTTCTTTCATCTTAGTCATTCATCGATGCCAGCTTTGCCGCCTGATCTGCCGCGATGCAAGCATCTATGATCTCCTGTATATCCCCGTTCATAATCTTATCTAACTTATATAATGTCAGCCCGATCCGATGATCCGTCACACGTCCCTGCGGGAAGTTATAAGTCCGGATCTTCTCTGAACGGTCACCTGTACCGATCTGGCTCTTTCTCGCCTCTGCTTCTGCATCATGCCTCTTCTGGCATTCTATATCATAAAGCTTTGCCCTAAGAAGCGCAAATGCTTTATCCTTATTCTGGAGCTGTGACTTCTCTGTCTGGCTGTAAATAACGATCCCTGTCGGATAGTGTGTCAGACGTACAGCAGAATCTGTCGTATTGACACATTGACCGCCGTTGCCGGATGCACGCATAACATCAATACGGATATCTTTTTCGTCGATCTGAACATCCACTTCCTCAGCTTCCGGCATAACTGCCACTGTAATCGTAGACGTATGGATACGCCCTCCTGATTCTGTCTCTGGCACGCGCTGTACACGATGTACACCAGACTCATATTTCATTACAGAATAAGCACCCTTTCCGTTAAGCATAAAGGTCACGTTCTTCATGCCTCCTATTCCGATCTCTTCACATTCCACCAGTTCAACCTTCCAGCGCCTGCCCTCCGCATAGTGGACATACATACGGTAAATCTCTGCCGCAAACAAGGCTGCTTCATCTCCTCCTGCCCCGGCACGGATTTCAACTACAACATCCTTATCATCATTAGGGTCCTTCGGCAGAAGAAGTATCTTAAGCTCACGTTCTAATTCCTCTACTCTTGCCTTGGAATCATTAAGCTCCTCCTTGGCAAGCTCACGCATCTCCTCGTCGCTTTCTTCTTCTAACATCTGCAGACTGTCCTCAATCGCCTGCTTACATGCCTTATATTCCTTATATGCTTCCACGATCGGAGTCAGATCATTCTGCTCCTTCATAAGCTTGCGGAAACGATTCTGATCATTTGCCACATCCGGCTCCTGAAGTTCACTGAGTACCTCCTCCAAACGAATGAGTAAATCTTCTAACCTGTCAAACATATCTCTTCCTCCTTACAACTATTCTTCATTGTACATACCATAAACTACGCGGTCAAGACCTGCCAGATCCTTTTCCACTCTTATATCTTTATACCCTGCCTTCTCCATCAGACCGGCCACTTTCTCTGCCTGCCCGCAGCCAATCTCAAACAGCAGATAACCGCCTCTTTTTATATGCAGAATACTTTCTTTCACTATCCTTTGGTAGAAAAAAAGTCCATCCTCTCTGCCATCCAGCGCGATATATGGATCATAGAGCCTTACTTCCTCCTCAAGCCCATCAATGACCGCTGTCGGAATATAAGGCGGATTAGATACGATCATGTCAAACATCTCCCCGGATCCTATATTTTCAAACAAATCCCCGTTTACAAATTGTACTAAAACTCCGAGCCTTTCCGCATTCTCTTTTGCCACCAAGAGCGCTTCTTTTGAAATATCCGCGCCGATTCCTGTCACATCTTCTGCCCTGCATAATTTCAATAAGCTCAGCAATATACAGCCTGAACCCGTACACATATCCAGTATCCGCATACCCTTCTCTATCTTCTTTAATGCAAGCTCAACCAGAGTCTCAGTATCCTGTCTTGGTATCAGAACATGCCTGTTAACAGAAAAAACAAGTCCCATAAACTCCTGCTCCCCTGTAAGGTGCTGAAGCGGGATTCTTTTTTTTCGTTCTTCTATATAATAAAAATACCGCTCTTTTTCTTCCTCACTGATCTCTCTCTCTGGATGCGCGTAATAGAAAGCCTTGTCAATTCCCGTCACATGCTTAAGCAGATACCATGCATCCAGCCCGGCTTCTAAAATCCCCGCTTTCTCAAGATGCTCTCTGCCTTCTTTATAAATCTGCTGTATCGCCAAAGTTTTCCGCTTCATACTCTCTCCAGTCAAACACTGCTTCCACTGCCTGTATTGCCACCTCTATCATACTATCATCCGGTTCCTTCGTCGTCAGTTTCTGAATTGCGAGTCCCGGCCTGCTGAGAAGATCTATCACTAAGCTTTCACTTCTGCCCGCTAATTTCAGCACCTCATAAGAGATACCTGCAATGACGGGCAAAAGGACAATCCGTACTGCCACTCTCATAACCGGCGACTCCACTCGTATAAACAGAAGCAGAATGATACCAATAGCAAGCACAAAAAACAGAAAACTGGTTCCGCAGCGCTTATGCTGTCTGGAACTTACACGCACATTATCAACTGTCAAAGGCAGTCCGTGTTCAATACAATTAATACATTTATGTTCCGCGCCATGATACATAAAAGTCCGTTGGATATCCTCCATACGGGATATCAAAAGAACATAAATAATAAATATACCAATGCGCACAAAGCCTTCAATAACTGTACGCCACATGTAGGAGGGGATGACAGGCTTCAATAATGAAGAAAGAAAATAAGGCAGCACCATAAAGATACCCACTGCTGCTGCCACAGAAAACAGTACCGTCCCTGCCATGATCAGTCTCTCTGTTCCCTTGTTCTTAGAAGCTTCATTATTGTCCCTTTCATTCCCAGATGAAGGCTTACTTACTTCCTCTTCATAAAATTCTGCCGAGTAGGTCAAAGTCTGGATCCCAAGCACCATTGAATCTATAAAATTAAAGATACCTCTGACAAACGGAATCTTCGTAAGAGATTTCCAGCCAATCACACTGTGATACACATCCTTCTTCACAAAAATCTGCCCATCCGGCTTCCTTACAGCAACCGCATATTCATCCTTATGCTTCATCATTATTCCCTCAAGGACCGCCTGTCCCCCGATGTTTGATGATTTCATATAACACTCCTTTAATACAGAAAGTCTGCCTCCGGGCAGCCTTATAGCACGCCATACTACAAAAAAGGTTGAGATTTTAAAAACCTCAACCCGATACTTGTAAGCTTATTTTCCCATTCCGTATTTCTTATTGAACTTATCAACACGGCCACGGGCCTGAGCTGCTTTCTGCTGTCCTGTATAGAACGGATGGCACTTTGAACAGATTTCTACGTGGATGTCCTCGTTTGTAGAACCGGTCACAAATGTATTGCCACAGTTACAAGTTACAGTTGCCTGATGATATGCTGGATGTATTCCTTCTTTCATGATCTTCACCTCTTCTTTATTTGTTTTACGCTTAATAGCGGTTATATTTCTTTTTTAAACAGCTTTCATATTGTATCATAAAAGCTCTTTCTTGTCTAGATTAATTTCGTCTTTTTTACTAACTGTATTAATTCCACATTATTTTTTGTGCGGCTGAACATATTGAGAATATTATCAACCGCTTCCTCTGCCCGCAGACCATTCAATGCGCGGCGCATAGTATCCACTGCCTCCTGCTCCTGTTCAGTAAGAAGAAGATCTTCTCTCCTCGTACCTGACGGCGCGATATCAATAGCCGGGAACATCCTCTTCTCAGAAAGTTTCCTGTCAAGAACCAGTTCCATATTGCCTGTCCCCTTAAATTCCTCGTAAATAACATCATCCATCTTACTGCCCGTATTCACAAGCGCACTGGCAAGAATGGTAAGACTCCCGCCGCCCCGCATATTTCTGGCAGCGCCAAAAAACCGTTTCGGCATATGAAGGGCGGCCGGATCAAGACCTCCCGACAATGTACGTCCTGACGGCGGGACCGTAAGATTATATGCCCTCGCAAGCCTTGTAATGCTGTCAAGAATGATCATAACATCTTTCTTGTGCTCTACCAGCCGCTTGGCCCGCTCGATCACCATCTCAGAAACTCTCTTGTGATGCTCAGGAAGCTCATCAAATGTGGAATAGATAACTTCTACATTCTCCCCCTCTATGGTCTCTTTGATATCCGTTACCTCCTCCGGACGTTCGTCTATCAAAAGGATCAGGAGATGTACTTCCGGATTGTTTTGACGGACAGACAGCGCCACCTGCTTAAGGAGTGTCGTCTTACCTGCCTTCGGAGGCGATACGATCATGCCTCTTTGTCCCTTTCCAATAGGTGACATCATATCCATGATACGCATAGCAGTGCTTGTCTTGCCGCACTCCAGCTTCAATCTCTCATTTGGGAATATAGGAGTCATATCTTCAAAGTTTGTCCTGCGCATAGCTTTTAACGGATTCATCTCATTGATCTTTGTCAGATATAAAAGTGCGCTGAACTTCTCCTGCTGGGTCTTTATCCTTGTATTTCCTTCCAGTATATCTCCGGTCTTCAAATTAAACTTACGGATCTGCGACGGAGAGACATAGACATCATTCTCACCCGGCAGATAATTAGCACTTCTGATAAATCCATATCCGTCCGGCATAACTTCAAGGATCCCCTGAGCTTTCACTCCGCTGTCCAGCCTGTCGATATCGTGAACCTCTTTATCTCCCGTATTCGCGGACATCTCTTTTATTGTATCCTGCTTTTCCTTTTTTTCTTTTTCATCTTCGCTCAGCATAAGCTCAATCAGATCTGCCTTTTTAATTACTGAAATGCCTTTTAATCCTCTTGCCTTTGCCAATTCTTTTAAAGTAGCAAGAGGCAGAGATTCATACTTTTCTCTCATCATCAATATATAATCCTTTCTTATATTCGTCCTGCCATAGTGGGATAAGCGGTCTGAACCGACCTTCCTGAAAATAACTTCAACGCTATGATTATACTACAACATTCCTATTATGGAAAGTCTTTTTTAAGAATTCTTCAAAGCTTGATTTGCAAGATTTGCGGTGATATGATAATATTCAAGGCAGTAAAGTCCAAAAGCAGGAGGTTGCCATGAACGCACAGACTGTATATTGGGGAGACAAGCGATACTATTCCCTCGATCATTACCTGAAAAACAGCTTCGGACAAAAGCTATACAAATTATCTTTAAACGGGGGGATGACCTGTCCGAACCGGGACGGGACACTCGGAACCCATGGCTGTATCTTTTGCAGTCAGGGAGGTTCCGGAGATTTCGTCGCGGATCCAGCTCTTTCTGTTACAAAACAGATAGAAACCGCAAAAAAACTGGTAGCAAAAAAACACTCCGGCTCCTCTTATATCGCTTATTTTCAGGCATACACCAATACTTACGCGCCGTGCGAAACTTTAAGGACTATCTTTACAGAAGCCATATACCACCCTGATATCCGTATACTGTCTATTGCCACAAGGCCCGACTGTATAAATAATGAAGTGTTAAACCTCCTTGAAGAACTTAACCGCGTAAAACCCGTATGGATCGAACTTGGACTCCAGTCTGTCCACGAACACACAGCGCGGTTCATCCGAAGAGGTTATGATCTGTCTGTGTTTGAAAATGCCGTCTCTTCTCTGCGCGCACGCGGGATCAAGGTCGTCACCCATGTGATCTTAGGGCTTCCCACAGAAGAAGAAAGCCACATGCTTGCCACCATCCGCTATCTGAACACACTGGATATACAAGGAATAAAATTGCAGCTTCTCCATGTATTAAAAGGAACAGACCTTGCGGATCTTTATGAGAGCCAGCATTTCCCCGTATTATCTATGAAAGATTATATGTTGATCACAGGACGGTGTATCGCTGGCTTAAGACCGGATATCGTCATCCACCGTCTGACAGGAGACGGTCCGAAATCTCTTCTGCTGGCTCCTATGTGGAGCGCAAATAAACGTCATGTATTAAATCAGCTGCATGCGCATTTGAAACAAAATGACATCTGGCAGGGAAAGGAGTATTAAAATGACAACAGCATTTAAGCTTTATAAATTAATTATTCTCTATATGCTGAGCCGCATAGATTTTCCTCTCACAAATTCACAGATTTCTGAATTTGTTCTGGAACAAGGGTATACCAACTATTTCAAACTCCATCAGATACTTGGAGAACTGGTTGAAGACCGGCTCATACGAAAAGAATCCACACATAACCGCACTCTTTATTACCTTACTGAAGAGGGCGAAAAAACCGTACAGCTTTTTAAAAATGATATTTCTTCTGACATCCGCAAAGATATTCAGGCATTTTTAAAAATCAATGAATTTAAACTTAAAAATGAAATCTCGGTCAAATCAGATTATTACCTGAATTCTGCCAGTGAATATAATGTACGCTGTCAGATCATGGAACAAGGTCTTCCACTTATCGACCTGACTGTTACGGTTCCGACAAGATCAGAGGCTTCTACTATTGCCAATAACTGGTCTGAAAAAAATCAGGAAATCTATTCCCTGGTGATGAAGACATTATTAAAATAATGTTTACAAAAGGAATCCGCTCATAACATAATTACTGACATCGATTCCCTTCTCTGTCAAACGGACAAAATCTCCTTGCTGTTCTAAAAGCTGCTTGCTCTCCATATCTGCAAGCACTTTTTTATATACATGTTCCATTTTACAGTTAAACTCTTTATGAAACCTCATTTTTGACACTCCTTCCATCTTTCTGAGTCCCAAAAACATATACTCCTCCATCTCATCCTTCACACTCAATACTTCTGGCTGTTTTCCCGACACCCATCTTTTATGGTTGAGAAAAGAAGCCGCTCCGTCTCCAAACCCTAAATATTCTGTTCGGCCCCAGTAACCAAGATTGTGAATGCACTCATATCCTTCCTTCGCATAGTTGGAAATCTCATACCGGTGATAGCCATACCCTTCAAGAATCCGTTTTGTATCATAGTACATCTGCCGTTCAGTATCTTCATCCGGAAGCTTTGGATACTCCTGACATACTTCACTGTCCTTACTGATCTTGTCGCCGTATATATCATAAAAGGGAGTTCCTTCTTCTATGATCAGACTGTAAACCGAAATATGCTCTGGTCCAAGCTCTGATACTGTCTGAAGTATATGTGTGAAGCTTTTAATGGTCTGACCCGGAACCGCTGACATCAGATCAACATTGATATTTTCAAACCCTTCCTCTCTTGCCATCCCATAAGTTTCAATAAAATCATGAAAATCATGTACCCTTCCAAGCACTTTTAATTCCGTGTCATCCGCCGACTGCAGCCCGATGCTTAAACGGTTGATTCCTGCCGCGCGATATACTTTTAATTTATCCTTCGTTACAGTTCCCGGATTCATCTCTATCGTGATCTCAGCATTTCCTTCTATATAAAAGGTATCTCTAAGAGACTGAAAAATCCGCGCTGTCTGTTCCTCTTCCAATATAGACGGCGTACCCCCTCCAACGAAAATACTAATAACACGATAAGCCTTTGCAGTTTCTCCAACAGAACGGATCTGCCTGCAAAGGCTCTCTATATATCTCCGCTGCTCCTGCCTTCCGGCAGGCGCAGACAAAAAATCACAGTAATTACACTTTTTCACACAAAACGGTATATGAACATAGATTTCTAAAGGTTTCATTACTTTTTATCATCCAGCTTCAACACACTCATAAATGCTTTTTGAGGAATCTCGACACTGCCTACCTGACGCATACGCTTCTTTCCTTCCTTCTGCTTCTCCAAAAGCTTTTTCTTACGGGTAATATCGCCGCCGTAACACTTTGCAAGCACATCTTTACGCATAGCACGCACAGTCTCTCTGGCAATGATCTTACTGCCGATCGCTGCCTGGATCGGCACCTCAAACAGATGCCGCGGTATCTCGTCCTTTAGCTTCTCGCACATCCTTCTTCCCCGCTCATAGGCAGTCTGGGCATGTACGATAAAGGAAAGCGCATCCACCTCTTCCTTATTGATCAGGATATCCAGCTTCACAAGCTCGGACTGCATGTATCCGTCCAGCTCATAATCAAAGGAGGCATAGCCCCTGGAGCGGGATTTCAGCGCATCAAAGAAATCATAAATGATCTCGTTGAGCGGAAGACGATAATGGAGCACTGCCCGAGTCTCCTCCATATATTCCATCCCCTCGTAGATTCCTCTTCTCTCCTGACACAAATCCATGATCGCGCCAATATATTCTGACGTAACCATTATCTCAGCCTTAACGATTGGTTCCTCCATATATTCAATCTCAGACGGATCAGGAAGATTGGACGGATTTGTAAGCTCTATGACCTCTCCATTCGTCTTATATACTTTATAAACTACGCCCGGAGCTGTCGTTACCAGATCCAGATTATACTCTCTCTCCAACCGCTCCTGAATGATCTCCAAATGCAAAAGCCCAAGGAACCCGCAGCGATATCCGAAGCCTAACGCGACAGATGTTTCCGGCTCAAATTGAAGTGAAGCATCATTAAGCTGCAGCTTTTCCAGAGCATCTCTAAGATCCGGATATTTTGCCCCGTCCGCAGGATACATTCCGCAATAAACCATCGGATTCACTTTTTTGTATCCAGGCAGAGGTTCACTGCACGGTGCCTGCGCATTGGTAATCGTATCACCGACACGGGTATCTTTCACATTCTTAATACTTGCAGTAATATATCCCACCATGCCTGCGCTCAGCTCTTCACAAGGGATAAACTGTCCGGCGCCAAAATAACCGACCTCCACAACTTCTGCCCTCGCCCCAGTCGCCATCATAAGCATCTGTGTTCCTTTACGTATCGTGCCTTCCTTAATCCGGCAGAACACAATTACACCTTTATAAGAATCATATACCGAGTCAAATATCAAAGCTTTAAGCGGAGCTTTCGCATCTCCTGACGGTGCCGGTATCTTTTCTATGATCTGCTCTAACACTTCTTCTATATTCAACCCTGTCTTCGCGGAGATGCGCGGCGCATCCTGCGCCTCGATCCCAATGATATCTTCAATCTCTTCTATAACACGTTCCGGCTCTGCACTAGGAAGATCCACCTTATTGATCACAGGCATAACATCCAGATCATGATCCAAAGCAAGATATACATTGGCCAGCGTCTGTGCCTCCACACCCTGTGCCGCATCCACTACAAGGATCGCACCGTCACAAGCCGCGAGACTTCTGGACACCTCGTAGTTAAAGTCCACATGTCCCGGTGTATCGATCAGATTGAAAATGTACTCTTCGCCGTTTTTCGCTTTATAGACAATACGCACGGTCTGTGCTTTGATCGTAATGCCGCGCTCGCGTTCAAGCTCCATATTGTCCAATACCTGTGACTGCATCTCTCTGCTTGTAAGAAGACCTGTCATCTCAATGATACGGTCTGCAAGAGTAGATTTGCCATGATCAATATGGGCAATAATACAAAAATTACGAATTTTACTTTTATTTATCTCTGCCACTTTTATAGTCCTTCCATTTCTATCTATTGCTGCTATTTGCTATCATAGCACGCAAGGCTGTACTTTACAATGAAAAGTTCTACACTCATCCTGTCATTTAACCGCCCGGTCTTTACAAGTTCCTCATATACTGCCGCCTCTTCCATGATCGACCTTAACTGCCCTTTAGAAAAGTCCCTGCACTGTCTCATATATTTACCTGCCACAAATGGGTGAAGCTTCGCCGTCTTTGCAATCTGCGATTTATCATATCCCTGCTTCATTAACTCCTTGACTTCTAAAAGAAGCCTGAACTGACGGGCCAGAAGATAAAGTATCCTCATAGGCGGCTCCTTTAACGCAAGCAGATCATAGTAATAATCAAGCGCCTTTTTCTGCTGCTTTAAGGCAACTGCTTCTACCATGTCAAAAATCTTATTTGAGATCTGCGTTGTACAGACAGCTTCAATATCCTCCAATGTAATCTCAGTTCTTCCAAGGGTATAAGCAAACAGTTTTTCAAGCTCCTTTTCCAACAGCTCCATATCCGTACCTGCCCTAGACACCAAGTACCTGGCTGCTGATTCCTTGATCTGCTTTCCTTCACGCTTGATCTGTCCCGCTATCCAATAGAGAAGAGTCTTCTCGTCCTGCCTTCCCATCTCTGAAATATAGCCTATATCTTTTACTGCCTTAAACATCTTTCCCCGCTTGTCTACTTCATCCTCTACAAAAAGAAAGCAGGCAGTATCTGGCATTGTCTTGATATAGTCAGCAAATTTCGGGACAGCATTTTTAAAAAATCCGGAATTCTCCACCACGATCAGCCGCCGCTCTGCAAAAAAAGGCAATGTCTCTGCCAGATCTATGAGCTGTTCCGGCTCCGTCTTCTTCCCCTCATAATAAGCGTAATTCACCGTATCATTCTCCGACAGCAGCGCCTTTTTTAACTTATCTCTATACTGCTTTTTCAAGTATGACTCTTCACCATAGAGAAGGTATGCCTTCTTTAATTTTCCTGTCTTAATATGCTCATTGATATTCTTCATCTGCTGCACATCCTCTTATATCTTTAGGGATAGTATACTGAAATTTAAGATTTACTTCAAGAACATTTATTTTATCATAGGGACTTTACCGCTATTGATATACACAGATAATAGCATTTCATACTTTATTTTTTTGAACTTATAGCAAGAAATAATTTACAATTAAATATGAAAATATTATACTTAATGGTAGAAATCAGAAAGGAGCAATCAAAAATGGCAAAAGAGCGTTTTGTAGAAACTTATTCACAAGGAGTAACAAATATCAGAAAAATTATTGTAGATACTGAGACAGGTGTAAACTATGTACTCATGTCTTCTAATATGACAAGCGGCTGCGGAATGACTGTTTTAGTAGATAGAGACGGAAAGCCAATCGTAACGCCTGTCTATCCGGAAAATCAATAGTACCGGCCTAAAGGCGCAGGCGGATTTCAAAAAGTATTTTGATAACAATGCCCTGCAACAAAAAAAATATTTAAAGAATCTAAAAATATAACACAGCAGAGTATAAATCAACCGGTTTATACTCTGCAAGATTTTTTATATAATTCAATTTCGTTCTTTATTCTTATTGCGTATGCTTCTTATAACCTCCATCCGGATATTTTATTACCTCGCCGGCATCTTAAAGTCCGCCAGCGCCTTATTCAGATAGTCATTAAAAGGTTTCATAATCCGAAAAATCTCTGCTGCTTTTGTAAGAAATGCATCTGCATCATTCAATTCTTCATCCTTTAGCGGGTATTCCAAATACCAGCTCTTAAATTTTAGATATTCTGCCTGTGGATGTTCTGTCTTATATCCTGCCGGAACTTTTTTTAATGATGTTCCCTGTACAGTGAAATATCTTTCAAACTCTGGCTCATGGATAATCTTTTCCCATTCTTCACCATTCCGGTCAATATGATCCCGTACCATCCTTGTCGCGTCTTTAAACATATCCGCAAATAATCCGCCGCCCAAAAAGGACTGATCACCCGGCTTTATCATAAGATAATACCCCACTGGGACAGGCAGCTTGCCTTTTGAAGAAACATGAGCTCGAAACGCGGGATTATACGGTGATTTGTCATGACTGAAACGGGTATCTCTTACTATCTTAAACGTAAGGTCTTTCGGGTTGTTATGTAAAATACTGCTGTCAAACTTTCCGATTTCCGCTATCAAAGCCTGTAATAATCCTAAAAACTCATCATTTGCTTTTTTATATTCTTCCTTATTTGCGTGATACCATTCACGGTTGTTATTCATACTCAATGCCGATAAATAGTCTAAGATTACTTGTGTATCCATAATGTGTCATCTCCTTTACGAATTTTGGATAATAGAAAACTGCGTGGAATCTAAAAATTCCTGTATCATATGTTTTGTACATTCAGGAGACTGATAAGACTTGCAAAAAGAAAACTTCTGTGACAACTCATCAATATCTTCCATAGCATTTTTCACATCAAACATAGTTTGAACAGGAATTTCCGCAGCTTCCGTATAATCTAACCGCAACGGATTTATCCGATGGTTTTGTATTGCATAATTCACTCTGTTTTTACATCTGCATCTGCCGGTGCCATATTCTCCGCAATATTGTCCAAGAAAATCCGCCATTTTTTTGCGTATCCTGGAAAGACGCTGACGATACGATTCCGGAGTCATTTTCAAAATGTCTCCTGCAACACGGCTGTCAACTTTAAACATCGTACCTAAAATGAATATACATCTGCTTTCCGTATCAAGACATTGCAGCATCACATTGGTACAGGACATTTTCAATTCCTCGGCTAAAATATCCTTCTCTACATTCTGAGTCAGATCCGGCACATCCTGTATTTTCCCATTTTCTATGTCATCTCCATAATACTCAAAG
>CAJUAM010000016.1 GCA_910584615.1 uncultured Dorea sp. | reverse complement strand
CTTTTTCAAAGCGGAATTTAATCTTACAAAGTGGAATTTACTTTTTCAATTCACCGCTTCCATAATTTCCATAATTCAGCCAAAACCTTATCTTACAGATTAAGTATCAGACGGCTTACCCTGCACAGCCGATCCACAAGCTTATAACACTTTACTTTATAAAAAAACAGCAGTATTTTTCTAGGCAGTCTTCCCGTTCTTCCTGCATATCTCATGGCATTCTGATAATTACTGTTTTCCTGCATCTGCTCACATAGTCTTACGTTCTCCTCATATGTCCTCCCACTGTGCGGATGAAAAATCCCTCTTATCAAAACATCCGCCATATTAGACAGCACGCTGCTGCAGTATTCCCTTTCTGTCAGCGGCAAAAGGTTCTCTCTTCGCAGAATGGAAACCAACTGTATCTGGTATTTGATATCGTTCTGCAGAAAGTCCGTATGAAAAGTGTGCATGGCAGAATCCGGGCGCTTGCTGACGTGATAAACAGGCTTTTGTATATAAATACATGATCGTATCCTCACCAGATATTCCATATTAAAAATCCGGTCTTCGCATATCACAATATCCTCAGGAAATTGAATTGTATACTGGTCTATGACAGATTTCCTGTACGCTTTGGCACACGGGGAGCAAAGGCTTGTATTCCCGCCCTTTACTAACTGCCGCATGTCCAGCAGATGTCTGATCAATTCCGCGCGGTCTGCGCTCTTGTAATGATATGGCCCCAAAGAATGCACTGTAGCTATATATTTTTTTCTGTATTCTGCATGAGAGTCAAAATCACACAAAATCAGATCATTCTTTTCAAAATCTTTCCGGGCTACAATACCTAAAAAATCACTGGAAATACGATCATCTGAATCCACAAACACGATCCACTCGCCCTGGCTCTCCTTTATTCCAATGTTCCTGGCCGCAGATACCCCCATATGCTTTTGGTTGATAACCTTTACCCGTCTGTCTTTTTCACTGTATCTGTTACAGATCAAAAGGCTTAAGTCTGTGGAGCCGTCATTGATCAATATCAGTTCAAACTTCTCATATACAGAATCTAATACTGATTCGATACACCGGCCTACATACTGCTCCGTATTATATACGGGAACTATGACTGATATCATGTAAAACTCCTTATTTTCTCACTTTTGCTTTTACAAACTGTTCTTTTTCCTTCTTTTTCTTATTTACACATATACTCTTCATATCCGTCTAAAACTTCCTTCGCATTACCGACTTTCACAATCTTTCCTTTTTCCATCCAAAGCACCCTGCCGCATAATTCTTCTAAGATCGTCCGGTTATGCGCGCAGATGATCACTGTTTTTTCTTTATTACTGATCAGTTCCTTCATCTTATCATAGCTTTTTTTTCGGAAACGCTCATCTCCGACGCTTAACACTTCATCAATCAGCAAAATATCAGTTTCTAATGTGGCAGTGATCGCAAAGCCGAGCCTCGAATACATTCCGCTTGAATATGTCCTGACCGGCATATCTATAAATTCTCCCAGTTCAGAAAAATCAACGATATCCTGCTCTTTTTCTCTGATTTTTCTTTGAGAGAAACCTAACAACAGTCCTGCGATATAGATATTCTCCCTTCCTGTCATCTCCATCTTAAATCCCACACCGATCGCAAGAAGTGACACTGTCTGTCCCATAAGCCTGATCTCTCCGGAATCCGGAGCCAGCATCCCTCCGATCGCTCTTAAAAGCGTAGACTTTCCGCTGCCGTTGCGCCCTGTCAATCCAAAGATCTCTCCTTTTTCCACCTCAAAAGATATATTGTCGATCGCCGTATATGTAAAACGTTTTTTACGTTTCTGAAAAAAATTCCTCTGTATCGAAGTGCTGTTCAGCGACTTATATTTTATTACCAGATTTTCTACTTTTATTGAAACCATATTCAGATTACCTTTGCATAATTATTCTCATTTTTATGAACCAGATAGATACCTGCTGCCGACAGTGCTGTTGAAACACCGCACCATATAAAAAGCCACATAAATGAAGGTCTGATATCGTAGATCAGAATGTCCCTCAGCGATGCTATAAAGAACGCAACCGGATTCACCCTGCCTGCCGCGCGGCCGTACCAGCCTGGTATCCTTCCTTCTATAGAATAGAATACGCCGCTTAAAAACATAACAAAATTCAAAACAATGCCTACCACATAAGTAAGATCATAGATATATACCCCAAAATGGATCAGGATGCAGGAACAACTGAATGTGAACAAGAAAAATCCCATCAGAAACGGCACAGCAAGCAGCATACTGATATGGAATCTTACACGGAAAATCATAAGCATAATAAATTCCACCAGCATACCAAAGCCAAATTTACAGGCATACTGGTACATGATACTGATAAGAAGAATATACTTCGGCACATACACTCTTGATATGATGGTCTGATTACTTTTTACTACCGCTATGCTTGACTTCACTACTCCGCTGAAAAAATTCCACATAAGAATCCCCGCAAAGAGAAATACCGTATAATTTTCTTCATACGCTTTAAATATGTGTCCAAATACAATAACATAGATACACATAGTAAGAAAAGGTTCCAGAATCCACCATATCCAGTTCAGGTAAGAGGCCGCCACTTCTGATTTCAACTGGGCTTTCGCCACATACAGCGCATACCCCTGATATTTTTTCATATTTCGGAAAAACTTCATTTTTATACCCCGCTTTCAAAAATATCCTTCTTAAGAAGCCTGATCCGCAAATTCTGTCATAGCCGTCCTTACTTTATCAAAATATCCCAACTGCTCCATACGGCCGTAGATAAGTCTTCCGATCATTTCACATCCGTACGGGTTAAAATGCAGTCCATCCTCTGCCAGAAGACTTTCCGGCACTCTGCCTTCTGCCATCATCTCTTTATCACGCTCCGTGGCCCTGATACCCGCTTTCAGCAACTTATTGGCATCCTCAATCCCAGATGTACTCATATATTCCCGGAGATTAATATACTTATTCCCATACTCATCTTTCATAACCTCTTCAAGCCCGGCACGTTCTTTTTCAGTTCCGGAAGATAAGCCTACGATGATATAGTTCTCTTTATTGTCCTCATAATGATTTACAATGGCTTTTTGATATTTCACTAATTCCTTTATGTCCAGAGGATCATCATTTTCTCCTATAAATACTACCGGAAAGTACGTCAGAAAATGTGTAGAACCATACGTCATGATCTTTGTTCCGGCCGGAACCTTTACTTCCTCTCCTCTCTCTGCCCGTGTAAAATAGTACTTCCTCTCTTCCTTAGATCCATTCTGTTCCATACTTATATTTCCGCTTATCCCTGCTATCGTTATACTATCCAGACCAGAATACCCCGGACCATTAGGCATGACTTTCTTGCCGTCTTCTAACCGGAACAAAAGCTCTACCGCCTGTGTCTCCTTTGGGATCACCATATCCTCTGACGTAACATAGGGAACTCCCCCCGAACGTCCGGCTATAGTAGCAGAATCCTCCAGAAAAACTCCCAGATTTTTTACTCCGGGGCATTCCAGATCATATGGGACATCAAAAGTGTCTATTATATTTTCCTGAATGAGTCTTGAAAGCACATTCGGAAACGCCGTGTCATCTTTGCCGTATCCTGAAGTCAGACTGTCTCCCCAGCAGACGATTCCTGGTAAAGTATGTCTTATGATATTATCAGCCTGTACTTTCATGTCTTCTTCACTGAATTTCTCGTCTTTACTACCTTGATCCGCAATACCGTCCGCTTCCGTCTTATCAATATCATCCTGGATCGCCGCCCCCTCTTTCACAGGCGGAGCGTATGCCGGCGGAGGCAGTATCAGGATGAAAAAGACAAGAAGGATCATGATCATTTCCTTTCTGCTCACACGTTTTCTCAAATACTGATAACACTTATTCTTTCCGATATAAATCCAGAAAGCTTCCTGCCAGACCCTTTCGGCGCCCACTTTACCGCACTGATACAGCCTGAATAAAGATGTTACGATCCGTCTCTTGGATCCGTACTTCACTGAAAGAGCGTATGCGCGCCTTGCTTTCCAGTATTCTATGTGCTTTCTGGATGTCTCATCTTTGATCCCGCATATAGCCGCAATCTCATCAACCAGCTTTTCATAATCCCGGTATTTCCTTTCTTCCTCCTTCTGAGTCAGTTTTTTTCTTGAATGACTCCCCTCCCTGACACATACCCCATACAGCCGTTCCTTGATTGTGGGACATTTGTGGCGGTACATGAAAGGCAAAAGCATCTGAAAGTTCTGCCCTACATTAAATTCATACTCGGGCATATTGCAATTTGGGTAAATTTCAAAAAAAGGCTCTGTCCTCAACATATAGCATCCGCAGCACACAAATGTTTTTGACTCCAGAATATCCCAGAACAGATCCTCTTTATCTAAATCTCCGGTCTGTTCATCCGATCGCGTCACCTCCCCTGTCTTCTGGTCAAAATAGTAGGACAATGACCTGACACACTGGTACTTCGGATGTGATTCTAAAAATCTGACACGCTTCTCTACAGATTCCGGTTCCAGTCTGTCGTCGCTGTCCGGCCAGATCAGATACTCTCCTGTCACAAAGGGCAGACCTTGATTGATCGCGGCAGCCGCGCATTTATGCTTTGCCTTAACGATCCGATACCCATATCCTTTATCCTCAAATTTTTTCTGATATCCTTTTGCAATCTCAACTGTACGGTCTGTCGATCCGTCATCAACTAAAATCACTTCCATATACGGATAAGTCTGTTCCAATATAGAATCCAGCATCGGCGAAAGGTAAGTTTCTCCATTATATACCGGTGTGACAACTGAAACCCTGCCTTTGACTGTCTCCTGCTGCCGTATTCCTTTCATTTTCTATCCCCCTTTTAACCGTTCAGAAATTTGACATAATCAAAATCATCCAGATATCTCCGCTTCAAAAACTGTTTTTTAAAAAAAGTGACCACGCCCAGTTCATTTCTGTCTTCAAACCCTTTTATGTAATGCGCCGACGAAAACTCCGGATACTTTACATGCGTAAAGATCACCTTGTTTTTATAGGGAAGTCTGTCAAAACGCTGAATCGTCTCATAAGTACAGCCATCCTTATCTGTACCCATGATAAAAAGATTATCCCAGTTGATCCTCTTTTTTCTCTCCTCCCACTTTCTGACCCCCTCCTCAAACGTATCGTAATGAACAAAATCCACCCTTATATCTCCAAGCATTCCTGCGGGATATTTTCCTTCCTCACAAATCCTGGTAAAATCCTGTTCCATATACCACTTGAGGTTTTCAGCCATTTTAACAAAGTCATTCATCTCTATACTCAGATTAACCGTCGGTGTAAGATATGTAAGCCCCATATCGTAATAAATGAAAGTTCCGCCGCAGTTTGAAGCTATGATCGTAAAATCTTTCTTTTTTATCTTGGCGAGCTTTCTCTTTTTATAGGTTTCCCATTCCCAATTCCGAAATTTTTCTATTGCATCTTTCATCATTTCTGCCTCTTTTCCTGCTCCGACTTTATAAATTCTGAAAACAAAGTTGTCATATACCGGCGCATAAAGTCCTCCCGGTCCCGCGCCATATTCGTAGCACTCTGAAGGCGCGGCTGGAGCACCTCATCTTTTTCACAGGCAAACCAGTCAAGTCCACTTTTAATCTGATCCCATATCTTTTTTGCTTTGTCTGTATGTATGATGACCAGAGACGTTCCCATTCCGTCATCTATCTTCGGCCTGACATTTTCAATTCCCCAGAAATCTCCTATCGTAAGATCGCTGTCTCTGTCAACACTGCAGAATTTACAATTATGGCAGGACGGTCTTAATATATGATTTGTAAAATAGATCCGGCAGAAAATATCTTCATACAAAGAATCCACATATTCTGTCCCATCTATGATATAAGAACGCATATGTCCGTTATCCCGGTTTCTTTTATCCCGGAAGGAAAAGTCTGTCATCTTCCCGCCATGTTCTTTTTCCAGATACTGCACATATTCCTTCCATATGCCCGGCGAAGGTACTCCGTAGCATATCAGATCAACAAGAATAAGCCTGTCATAGTCATGATTTAAAAACAACTTAAGACTCTCTGCCTGACAGGGCGTCCCACAGAAACATACCCATCGGTTTTCTTTCAATCTCTGTTCTATCCTGTGATACAGTCCTTCCATATTGCTTTGGACATACTTCGTTCTCTTGATCTTGTCTAACTGCTCTTCACTGTCGATTTCCTGATGGATCACCTCCATCCGCTCATTGTAGCCAGCCCCATAGACAACACCTTGCCGTCTCAGGACATACTGTGCCAAGATCTCAAACACACCCCCTGATGAGCTGGAATACCGTATCTTTTCACTCCTTGCCTGTGCTCCAAAATAAAGATTCCCCTTTAAGCTTTTCCTCTCAGACCTTAACGGACACACCTGTTCACACTGATTACAACTCACACACAGATTCCGGTCAATATATGGATACCTAAAGCCCTCATCATCACATAACATCCGGAGTGCTTTAGTATGACAGACTGCCGCGCAGGCGCCGCATCCACAGCATTCTTCCTTTTGTACGTGATGTTCTGACAAATGTTTCTGCAGATAGTTTTCTGACACTTTTATATTTTCCTTTGTTCTTTTTTCCACCTCACTCCAATCTATAAAAGCTTTTTCCTCTATCCCTTTTTCCTCTTCATACAATCTGTTCTCTAATCCGTGCAATTTAAGGATATTGCGGATCCTGGCCCCAAGACTTCTGTGCAGGAATATGATAAACTGTTTCTGGTAGATGATACTGAATGCCGTCATATGAAAAGAATTCGTCACCACGTAATCCGCTTTGTGGATATAACCTAAAAACTCCGCTGGTCCCGCCGTATACACTGTAAAAAAACTCTCCTCGGTTATTCCTCCTGCGTTGGTACGAAGCTCTATCACCATAAGGCCGGTGTCTTTTGAGAGTTTTTTTGCGTAATCAATGATTTCCTGTGTCCGTTCTGTCATATGCACAAGTATATATCTCTCTTCATCCGGCAGTTTTTCCACCTTTTCCCATTCTTCCCTGCCAAGAAAAAATACCGGATCTAAAACTGCCGTAACTTTTTTCTTATAAAACCGGTTAATATATGGAACTGCCGCTTCTTCTCTTGCTGAGACAGCATCTAAATGATTTATGTACTCCGAAAATCCATCATCATATTGACCGGAAAGTGAGGCACCTCCCAAACTGGCCGCATAAGCGATTACTTTTTGTTTCTTTTTATTTTCAAAAACACCAAAGTACTCCTTCCTCAGACCGCAGGTAATATCCGGGTTCCAGATCTGATCGCTTCCTACAATATACACCTGATAGGAAAGTCTCTTTAGCTGACAGGGAAAAAACAATCTTCTCTGACCTTTTGACAGCAGATATCTTTTTCTGAAATTTTTCATATTTTTCCTCAGACGGAAAAAGTCACTTCCTATCTGACGGTGCGATTTCCATCCGCTTTTCGCAAAACGTATCCATTTTGATTTATCTCCTATAGGAATATAAGGGATCCACCAATGTCTGCCGGTCATATATGGCGGCTCATAAGGGACAATTTCTGCCCTGATGCCATGACTTCGCAGATATTCTTTCAGACCGTATGCCTGCAGCATCGCGCCGTAATTATCCGAGCAGTGAAATGTAAGGATACCCACCTTTGCTTTATCTTTCTTATTCTCCATCTAAATGTTCCCTCCCATGCGAAATCACATGATATACATCCATGACCTTCCAAATACTTCTCCGGATGATGATCCAGATCATCTGACCTGCCCACACTGCTTTCCACTTTATATTTTTATATGCCCATCTTACTCTCCACCGGTGTATATGAATCAGGTTCAGGACTTTTCTGTAATATCTCCCGGGATAACCTGACAGTCTTTGGATCTGATATAACAGCCGGGGCTGATATATTTGATGTATCCGGTGTATCTTGTGTATAACATAAGGATATATCCAGTGCATACGGCGAAATGGATAACAATAAAACAAAAAATGTATCTCCCGTCTCTTCGCCTCACTGACCTGCCGATAGATTGTCTGTTTCGTTTCGATATCCATCCTGCTTCTTGCATATTTTATCAAGACGTCATCCTTTTTCTGCCTTCCTGACTGATACCATTCTATGATAGTGTTAAGAATTGCAAGCTCCCATAAAAGCGCATTCTGGTTTTTCCCTCTCTCTAATTCCTGATTACGGATACAGCATTCCGCCTTATAGATACTATTGCAGCTTACGACAGACAGTTTAGTGCTTGTTCCTCCTTCATGCTTTCTGTAGCAGTACCAGTCACGGCACAAAACCACTACGTCCGCGCCGCCTGAAAGAACCTGATACACAAACAAAGTATCTTCTCCGTGAGACAGCTTTTCAGAAAAACGCACACATCCTAACGCACTTTTCAGGATCATCTTTCCTCCAATCCCAAAAAGCGCTGTCTCAGCGCTGGCAAATATCCGGCATTCCAATGCTTCTTCATTTTCCAGATAGTCATTTTCCACCCTGCCGTAGTCTTCCTTTTTCCATTCTTTTGGTTTACCCAGTCTTTTTTCCATACGGTATCGTCTCTGTGTGCCGACCGCCGCTCCTTTATCCTCCATCAGCCTGCCAAGAAACTCAAGCAGCTGAGGATGTATCATATCATCACTGTCAAGGAAAAAAAGATATTTTCCCCGCGCAGCTTCTATCCCTTTATTCCTTGCCGCGGATACCCCTTCATGCCTGCCGTTTATCAGGCGGATCCGTTCATCTTGTACACACAGTTCTTCGCAGATCTTCCTGCTGTTATCTTCTGATCCGTCGTCAATCAATATCATTTCAAAATGAGGATATGTCTGCTTTATAACAGAATCCGCACAGCCACGGATATACCGCGCCGAATTATAAACCGGAACAATGATCGAAATCAGTCCTTCCATGCCTTCCTCCTTTTAAAAACCATACTTAAACTTTGCGCTTACATATCTTCTGCTTTATAAGCCACAGGCTTCTGACAAGGGGAACATAGGTGCAGCCCGCATATAATACGTCAAAAAGCATTCTTGTTCTGACCGAGAGCTTCCGATACAAAGTCTGCCTTCTTTCCGTTGTTATCATCTCTTTCAAAATGCTGCTTCTTTCTGTTCTCTTTTCATTTTTCGCCGTAAGATATTCTGACAAAAGCTTCCATACATAACGGTATTCCCACTCTAATGCCCACGGAATACGCCCATTTTTACGCTCCTCGTCCCTTATTGTCCTATAGGCTCTCAAATATCTGATATCCTGCGCATCCGTATAGGAAGCTGTCACGTTCTTTTTATGCTGCCGGTAATAATACCACCCTCTCTCAAAACAGGATACCGCTACTTGATTCTTGCATATATGGTATAAAAATACAGTGTCTTCCCCCATTGAAAGGGTTTCATCAAACCGAACTTCTCCTATCGTCAGACGCTGTATCAGCTTACCGCCGATACAGGACAATTCCCTGCTGTATCTTTTATGGAACCACTCTAAAGATTCATTCCTCTCTCCTGTTATCCACAGATTACGCAAAGATATAGGGCATAATTTTTCTCTTCCTGCTATTTTATCTATCCGGGCACTGTTAAGCTTTACATAAGTACAGAAAATTAATTCTGCATGGCAAAACTCTGCCTGTTCTATAAGTGTTTCTATCAGGCGCGGGTGAACGACATCATCGCTGTCCACAAAAAATACATATCTGCCTGTAGCTTTACCAAGTCCTGTATTTCTTGCCGCCGATACCCCTTGGTTCTGCTGTCTGAAAAGCCTGATCCTTTTGTCTGTCTTTTTTAATTTTTCAATAATCTCAAAGCTTTTATCCTCTGATCCATCATCAATGACTATGATCTCCAGCTTACGGTATGTCTGCCTCATTACAGACAAAAGACACGCTCTTATATATTTTTGCGCGTTATACACAGGGATGATCACTGATACTTTCAATCTTTTTTCCTCATATCTTTGTGAAGTAAACTGCCCACCGCAAATATCTTTTCCCACTCATTCAATATAAGCTCTGTCTCAAACCGCCGGACATCCTCTCTGGCCTTTTTTCCCATTCTAATACGCAGCCTGTCATCCTTCATCAAAGTCCCCATCTTCCGGGCAAATTCTTTTATATTCCCCTGCGGCACAAGAAACCCGTTCTCACCGTCCGCTACGATTTCTTTCGGTCCTTCCGGGCAGGCATAACTGACAGCAGGACTTGAATAACTCATTGCCTCCGCCAGTGTCATTCCAAAACCTTCGTATCTGGACGGAAGTACAAAAAATGCAGCCGTTTCATAGTACTTTTCTATATCTGTTACGATTCCTGTAAAACGCAGCCGTCTAAGCTTTGCAGCCTTGGCCATTTTCTCAAGTCTCCTCCTGTCTTTTCCATCACCTGCAATGACTACTGACCACTGGGGATATCTTTGCTCCAGCAATTTCCAGCTTCGGATAAGAAGATCAAAGCCTTTCTCCTCTACAAGTCTTCCTGCCGCGAAGATCACCGGCTTTTTCCTGTATTTTAAGCTAAGGTCTTTACAGGATACAGGATTATAGATACGTGTAACAAGGCATCGAGGTCTTAGCTTCTTCTCATAGCTCTTTTTATCTGCTTCCGTCAGCACTACCAGGTGATCCGCATATCTGACAACTAATCTTCTCACAAGCTTCCTCAACAACCTGTTCTTTTTAAATGGATGGCAGAACGTAAAATGTTCCCATGAAACCCAGTAAATCTCTGGTCTCAGACGCTTCAGGAAAAAAGAATAGCAGCCAAGCACCGTATCCACATCCACCAGAAACCGCGGCCTCTCCTTTTTTAAAACTGCCGCCAGATAACAAAAAGATCCTTTAATCCCTGCTGCATTACGTTCCTGTCTGGCCCAGTATATTGTTATCTTTTCCTCCAGCTTAAAAAAGCTATGTTCCTGCCCGCATAAACTTACGATGAGCACCGGATATCCCCGCCTTGAAAGTCCGTTTGCTATGACAGACAAGACTCGCTGCGTCCCGCCGCAGCTGCTCAGATCACCTGTAAAAAACATGATTTTTGATTTTGTTTTTCCCACTTTATGTACTGCTCCCTGTATACCTACTGCAATTCAACCATACCGATCCGATATCCGTACTGCTCCTCGTCTTCCTCATTTCCTAACAGGATATGTTCGCCCGTATCCATATCCACCATGGAAAAATACACAGTATATTTTTTGCCCGCAAGTTTTTCAAATGGTATGTCCGCGCTAAGCGTCTGTATATTTTTTGCTTCATTTCCTCCTGAAAGTTCCCGCAGTGACTGAGTTACAGGATAAACCTGAAGTTCACTGTCCTCTTCATTCTGAAGAATGATCCTGATCTTTGGTTCTCTGTAAAGGGGCGCGAACCCGGTATTCTTTATCCTCACCCCTGCAGACAGACATTTCCTTTTCATATCCCGCTCAAAAAATACATCTTTTAAGACCAGACGATAACCCAGATGGCGCTCTATATAGCTGAGACCATCCATTCCGTAAAAGCATCCCTCTTCTGTCACTGTAACCTTCTTCCATTTATTCAGGACCTTTTCATCATACACTTTATTCATATAAGAGACATGCATGGCCCGAAGGTCTTTCACGGCATTATTAAAATCATTATAGACATTGTCATTGATGACTTCTCCGCCGTTAGGCACCCTGCGGCACAATTGGTTCTGAA
Organism: uncultured Dorea sp.; assembly: GCA_910584615.1. Lineage (GTDB taxonomy): Bacteria > Bacillota > Clostridia > Lachnospirales > Lachnospiraceae > MD308. The sequence continues at coordinate 54,213 of CAJUAM010000016.1, read as the reverse complement.
ATCTGATCTCTTCCTTGCGGCTCATGCGCTTAAAGCGTACATTATCTGCATCCTGATCTGCAGCTGTACTATAAGTCCCATAATCACTCTCATTGCCGAGCATCCCGTCATTAAAAAGTCCAAGTCTTCCGGCAGATAAAGCGCCGTCTGCCGCTTCTGACAACGGATCGTCAGTCTTTAAGATCCTCCTCCACTGTGCCGGTATCCGCACAGAAAGATACGTAGATTCATCCGTCACCTCAGAAAGCTTCTTGGAAAGCTTTCTGAAATCCTCATCTGAATCATAGCGTGTCCCATTCATCTCTCCCCAGTTGCCTACGAAAAGACTCTGCACAATAAATATCTGTCTGCTGTGGCTTTTCAGAATTCCTTCTAACTGTTCCATATGTTTTAAGATAATATCCATACTTTCCGGCTCATTCTGTTCATTCTTCCCGTCCTTATCATAGACAAACCGTATGATCAGCCGCTTTTCTGCCATTTCCAGCACATCTAAGAGAGCTCTGATATTGTCAAGGCCCTGCTTTGTGATCTCTCTGTTTTTGTAAAACTGGATGTTTATCTGGGCCATCATAAGCTTTGTATCCGCATCATTCTCACTGATCTGCGCAGTAAGCCCTTCATAATCCGTCTTATCATCTGTGATCGTGAAGCTGTAGAGATGGTAAAATCCTCTGTTTGGATTCTTAAGCACCCTTGATGATTCCGTAAATGTATACGCCTTAGTCCTTATACTGCCTCCGATCAGAACTTTACACCATGCCGGCAGTACAAGCACCGCCAGTATCATCAAAAGTAAGATAAACACCATCTGTCTGCCGCAAAAAAATTCTCCTGATTTTACTCTGTGTTTTCGTGCCATCTTAGTTCATCCCCAAATTAAACGGCATACCTAAATCCTGCCTGAAGTAATAACAGACAAAATCATCGTCCTCATAATAGATATCCATCTCAAGCGGATGCTGTCTCTGAAAACGCCGGCACCAGTCATATGCCTTTGATTCCAGGATCGTGCGGCTGTCATGCTTCGTATATGTAAACCAGCTGTTTTCATACTCCGGCATTTGTTTTCCGGCTGCTTTTTCCGAGACTTCAGATGCTGTTATCTTCGGAGCCTGACTCGCCCCTGTATCCGGATATTTTTTAGAATATTTATCCCAGTAGATATCCATATATTTTTCCTGCGCAAGCCATGACGGACCCTGAAAGAAGTATGCCTGCGCGTACTGGAGCGGCCTTTTTTCCACATAGATAAACACATGTCCCGGCGAGAGCGTATAGCTTTCGCTTTCAGTATTACGGATAAATGTCTGAAGTTCTTCGTGCCATCCATACTTGATAACAGGATACAGCTCATCCGTAGGCGCCACGATCACATAATCCTTCTTTGGAAAGCTTTCTATGATCGTATTTGTCAATTCCACTGCCGCATTATATCTTGTCAGCTCATAAAACAGATATCCATGAAAATGTCCGAGCACGATGGTAGATACATAGATCCCAAGCACCAAAAAGCATGACAGCACCTGCATAAAAAACTCCCTGCAGCAGCAGGATAATACGGAAAATACCATATCAGCCGGCATCATCACAACTGCCAGCACCATCATATGTCCGACGCTTAAAAACCGCGAATCGGAGATCACTGACGGCAATCCTATATGCGGAGCCGCATAGATCAGCACGAACAGGAAAGTGAATAAAATCATCGGCAGATACCCGCTGACAATCTTTCTAAGGTTCCATTTATCCCTCTTTCGGAGCAAAACGCAGGCAGCGATCACAGCTCCTGTAATGCATAAGATCACATTTGCCCTTTTTCGTCCATATAAAGCTTTATAGCCTTTTTCATAAATCTCTCCTGCCGCATTTACAGGGATCAGCTTCACAGACTTTTCTTTCCTTTGCAGACCCTTATCCGTACTATTGTCAAAGTTTCTGGTCTCTTCCCCATCCATCGTGTTCACTGCCCACCGAATAGAATAATTAAAAGGGACACCTGAAGCCAAAGCTCCTGCCATCGGCATGACCGCAAGAAAACACCCGCACAATACAGCAGCCGCAAGGGGGATCAGACGTTTCTTTACAAATATTTTTTTCACGGCAAACACAGCAAACGCGGCGCACATGACAAATGCCATGATCGTAGTATAAAAATGGACAGAGATGGATGCGGCCAAAGACATCATAAACAAAAACAGATTATCACTCCAGTAATACCGGGAAGACTTTTGATTTCGGATAAAACGGTGTTCATCTTTCAGATAACGTACCAGAAACAAAGCACACAAAAACTGTGTATGCAGGCCGAATTCCTGCGGTAACGTGATCTGAAGCCGGAACATGCTGTAGATCTGGTCTGCGTTAAGCAGATCCAATGTCAAAAAAAGTGCCAGTACAAACATTGGCGTATACCGCCAGTGAAACACTTCCCTTAACAGGGCATATGCTGAAAAAAGCAGCACCGCTACATGTATTCCCTGTAAAAACAAAAGACTGCTGTACACCCTTATGCCAAAAAGCGCATCCAGACAATAGATAAAACAGTGCATCCCCTGCGGATATACTCCGCCTGAAAATACATTTCCTTTCGTAAGCGCGTATATCCATTCATGATGTACATATAAGTCCCCGAATCCATAGGAGCATACCTGCGAAGAACCATAAGAAAAATACATGATCCCAAAAATAAGGATAACAGCCAGCATACTGTATTCTCCTGCACGCATACTGAACCTCCACCATATTTCCTTTATCCTGAGCCTGATCCTCCTGCGAAGCTTTTGTTTCTTCTTTACCGTATCGACCGTCTTAGTACGGCGCTTCGCTATCTTTTTCATAAGTGCTGCGATAAAGGGACCGTAAAAAAGGATCATCACGATCTGCCGGTTCAGAATGTGAAACAGCCCAAGACGGAGAACTATGATATTGATGATCACGATCTGCACTGTAACGCAAAAACTGAAACGATAGATCACATCCTTTGTCCGCAGATGCCATTCAAACACAACTAAGGGCCAGATAAACATCAAAAACAAGTACCCGCAGAATACCTTCCCATATTCAAATACCCAGTACCATGTATCCATACTGTCATCTCCTCTTTTTAAAACTCAAAAAAGCCTTTATTATGAAACTCTCCCAGCAGTACCATATCAGAGGGCTCCTGATTGGCAAAATATATATTTCTTCCGTCTCTTTTCCTCTGCAGCCGCAAATACACTCTGCCGCTCTTTCTGCCTGCTGTCACCTCGGTAAAAGGCACCGCGAACTTTGTCTTCTGCCCGCTTTTAAAGCTGCGGGCATCGATATCTAAAAGTCTGCGCTCCATGCTCCCATTCCCATCCTCCACGATCAGCATACACTCCGTTTCTTCGCATAATCCGGCAAAACCGCAATTTTCAACCTCTACCGAAAGCTTCCTTCCTGAAAGGAGCTTCGCATCTCGTATTACAAAACGATATCCCAAGTGCCGGCCAATATACTCATACCCGCTCAAACCGTAAAAACAGCCGGGCTTTTCTACTTTTTCTTCCCTCCAGTACTCAAGCTGATCCTTTCGCCAAACACTGTTAAGATAACTAAGATGGAGCTCCTTCATCTCTTTTACCGCCTCAAGGTACCCAACTATCCTCTCTCCCCCCACTGCCTCGCCGCCGTTTGGAAGATTCTCCATATGTTCCCTCTGCCATCTAAGCTCCTCACTGCGTCCCATACGCCCGCATCTATCCGGCAGGTGAGCATTATCCTCTCCATATGTTCCCAGATCAGTAGATGAGCCAAACAAGCCGTCATTAAACAATGCTACTCTTCCTTTCAGCCTCTTTTCTGCCATAGGAAGACTCATGACGGCCCGCCACTGCGCCGGTGTGCGCACTGCCAGATAACACCTTTCCTTAACGGCCGAATTCAGGCTGCATAAAAGCTTTGACATACACAGCACATCCAAGAACTTTGAGCCGTGCATTTCTCCCCAGTTTCCCACAAAAATCCCCTGCAGTACCAGAATGTCCTGCGCATACCCGCATATAATATCTCCTAACTGCTCCATATGCCTGATAACAAGTGATGCGTCCTTCGGCTCCCGTTCCATACCCTTTCCTTCTGTATCATAAGCAAAACGGAGTATGATCTGCTTTCCATAAATGTGGAACAGCTCAAGGATCCGCTCAATATAAGAAAGTCCTTCCTTTGATATGTCTCCTCCCCGAAACGCCCCGATATTGATCCGTACCAGTACAAGCTGTTCTCTACTGCTGACGGTAGCAAGACTTCCCTTCGCCTCTTTAAGGGTATCTTTTAACAGTGCGCCGATTTCAAAAGAATAAACGTGATACCACCCTGTTCCTGGGTTTTCCAACAGGTCACTGCTCTCTGTAAAATCATTTTTCTGAAATCTTATCTTCCTTCCAAACAAAATCTGCATCCTTTTTCAATCCTTTTATTCGAAATACGATTGCCGGAATATCAAAAAACATCCTGCACATATACCAGACAGCCTTAATCCCGCTATGCATACTTTTCCCGCCGGCTCTCCTATGCATAACAGCCGGGATCTCTGTCACATAAAATCCAAGCAGCAGCATCTGGATCACCATATTCGCATCCGGATAGCAATCATCAAAATTCTGGTATCCCGCGTAAAAAGAAAATGCCTTTCTGCTAAGCCCCTGCAGGCCTGTTGTAGGGTCTTTGATCCTTCTTCCTGTCACCATGTAAATGAACGACCGAAACCACGCATATGCTGCTCTTTTTAACACAGAAACCGGAAAATCAGAACTCCCCTCCATAAACCTGGAAGCCAGTACGATATCCGGATACCGTCCCTTTTCATCCTCCCGACGCAGTCTCTCATAAATCACCGGGATATTGCATGCATCATGCTGCCCATCCGCATCCAGCTGGATAATATACCGGTATCCTCTTCGCAGCGCATACCGGTATCCTAACTGAAGGGAACTGCCATAGCCCAGACAGAATACATTTCTGACCATGCAGCACTTTTTCTTTTGGACGATCTGTCCTGTCCCATCCGAAGACGCATCGTCGATAACAAGTATATCTGCTGTCTCTTTGATATGCTGATCCTCTAATTGCAGCATAACTTTTGAAATATTTTGTTCTTCATTATTAGCCGGTATGATCACCAGCAGTTCTTTTTCTTTCTCCATATCATCCTATGATAAAAGCCCAAGCAGCTTCTTTAGCTGTCCCTTTGGGGCTTTTTTGGCTTTTGCCGCCCTTCCAAGTTCCTTACGGTACTCTTTATCCTTGATCAGTCTTTCAATACTGTCCGCCACAATATGAGGATTAAGAGCGCACAGTATACCATCCCTGCCGTTTACGATCTGTTCTTTATTGCCGCAGCAGTCAGAAGCAATCACTGCACAGCCTAACGTCTGAGCTTCCAAGATGGCTACACTTCTGCCCTCTACTCTGGAAGTATGTACATAAATGTCTGCCTGCGCATAATAAGGGTACGGATTTTCGACAGTTCCTAAAAGTCTAAAGTCCTCTTTTAACCCCAGACTTTCAATCTTTCGTTCCAGAGCTCCTCTCTGTCCTCCTTCTCCAAGAACATACCAGCGTGCCATGTATCCGGAATTTTTTAATAGCATCATAGCCTCTATCGCAATATCGTGCCCCTTTTCATATGTAAGTCTTCCTACTGTCAAAATCCGCGCTCCATCATAATCATCCGAAAATCCTCCCTCTTCCTTCGACCTTTGTGTGATGGACTCCGAATCGATCACGTTGTAAAATACACTGACCTTTTCTTTATACTCCGGATAGAATGCCTGAAACCTGCGCTTTACTTCTTCAGAGACGGCAAAAATCTCTTCATACTGCTCCCAGCACGCCTGATCCATCACCCTTGTATATCCGGATCTGATATAATCAGTATGGATAAATGCCGCCTTTTTATATGCGTTCACATGATCAGCGACATAGTAGGCAGAACCGCCTTCCAGCCATGCCACCGCCAGATCAAAATGCGTTTCAAAACGTCTGGCGCCTTTTGAAGCGACACGCCACAGCAGCTTACTAACCTGGATATTTCCATTTCCCGCCATACTGGCAAAACTTTGGAACATGCTGCATAATTTACTTCCAAACGCTCCGTTACGTAAAAAAGACAGCAGGATCGTTCCTGCCATCCTGCGCCTGCCTTTTTTTGTTAAAACTGACAGTTTACTGAAACTTTGATTCAGAAGCCTGACATTAGCAGGTAATTCTTTGATCATCTCCCCCTGACCCATAAGTACATAGAGAAAAATCTCATATTCATCTTGATCGATCTGTTTCAGGAGTTCTAACAAAGCCGTCTCCGCCCCTGCGCGCCCCATCGTATTGATGACAAATAGAATCCTCTTTCGTTCTTTCATCTGATCCGGACATTATCCTTTCATTTTCCTGAAGCAGCAAAGATACATAGATAGCCAATTCCTGATTTTTCATCTTCAGCTCTGAGAGCTTGATACTTATGAAAAATCCGCCTGACAAAAACAAGATACCAGCAATCAGCAATCCAGCTTCAGGCTTTTCAAAAAATATCCTGACCCAGTCTGAAAAAGAGGACACTGCCCCTGTTACTATAAGAAGTGCCCCCAAAATCCCCCATAAGCCCGCAAAATCTACTGTCAGTTTTTTCTCAGCGCGGAACCATAAAACTGCTAATTCTACCATAGCTCCCACAATAAGCATCATTTGTCTCATCACTCTACCGCTTCTTTCCTGCTCTCATCCCTTTTTCTATAAACCAGCCCTGATGGTTTCGGACTATTCTCCTGTTTCAGGATAAAGCCCTGACAGAAAATATGTGTATCCAGATTCCTTTCCACCCAGCGCAGACGCATATACGCAATCGTCCACCCCGCAAAAGACCCTGCAACCAGACCAATCCCATACCAGATCTCTGTCAGTCTCATTGCGTATATGCTTCCGAAAAGCGTAAGAAAGAAAAATCCAAGCACCGTCATGATCGCGCCTTTAAGATCGCTAAAATAGTATAATAGCAAAAGCGCCGCATACATCAGGAATAATATGAAATATCCTGCTGCCAGACAAGGATAGATACGCATCACAGTCCCCGCGAATCCGAACTGAGGAAGAAATACTACACAAAGCAAGTATACGACCACCGAAATAATAAACTGAACACGCACGAGATTCATCAGTTCATTTCCAAGCTGTCTGAACATCCGCTTCTTCGCGTTCTCAATATCCGCTTTTTTCCCTCCGATGACTGCCTCTGAATATGCTTTATACTTTTCAAAAAAATGCATTTCCATATGTGTGATAAAAATAACAGTAGCAGACAGATTCGTAAACAACGCAAGACAGGTTGCCATATCGTACGGCTGGTTGAACACAAAGCTTTTTACAAGCACTCTCCTGCTGTCACCCGTCCAAAACACAAAGTTATGAACATATAAGCCACAGACATAAAAAAAGTTTGTAACTATAAGATGCCACCATCTTACAAAATATCCAAGCACCGGCTTATATCTGTTGCTGTTCTTAAGAAAATATCTTTTTACCGCGGCAAACTCCATCACTGCGATCAGAAAAAAACCTGCCGTAAGTGCCGTGAGCATACTCTTAGAAATATCCCACCGGCATAAAAATCTTAAGACAAGAGAGATCACAAACGCAGCCGCCATTCCTAAAAAGAAAAACAGCGAAATCTTCTCATAATCCTTACAGATAGACAGATAGATCATCGAGTAAAATACCAGTATCATACATATATAAGCGCAAAATTCCAAAAAGACATAAAAAACCCCTACTCCGCCCACAAAGTGTTCCCACAGACAGAAAACCGCGCCAAGTATACTTCCCGGAACCAGATTCAAAATCAGTCCCATATAATAACAGGGCAGGATATCCTGATATCGTTCTTCATATATGTCATCCTGCACATACTTGGATAATACTGCGTTAAATACAGAGACTACTAAAAGAGAAAAGATAAACACATAAAGCACCGTACAGGAAAACAATTCTCTTTCCAGATAGGATAACTTATCAAATCCAAGCACCCACCCCATCAGCAGAATGCCTAATATGACCACCAATGTGGGAGCTATCGTAATTATGATACTATAAGTAAAACCTGCGATATCCGCCGCAATTGATTTTTTCTCAAATATCCGGTTTAATCTGACGCCTACGCCTGCCATAGTTCTGTTCCCCCGTCCTTTTCTTCGCCCGTCTCTTTCTCTGAAAGCGATTCATAAATATTTCTGTACGCAGCCCGCAGATGTTCAATACGGTATCCCGCCGCAACCCTTTTGTAACCGTTCTCTCCCATGCGGACACGCAGCCCTTCATCATGAGCCAGCGTAAGTATTGCGCGCGCGATCTCCTCAACATGCATGATACGCGTAACGATACCCGCCTCTTTGTAATCATCATTCTCACCAAGTATCAGCCCGCGGCAGTTTCCAACATCAGTAGCAATGACAGGCTTACGTGCCGCAAAGCTTTCAAGAATCGTAAGCGGCTGTCCCTCACTGATACTGGTCAGCAAAAGCATATCCATCTTTCCATAGTATTCTGTAACATCAATCCGCCCTGTAAATACGATATCCGATACTCCCATGATCCGCACCAGCTCATAACAATCCTTTGCGTACTCATCTTCTTCATCTAAAGGCCCCATGATCCAAAGCTTTAAGGAAGGCTCCATCTCCTTCGCGAATCCAAATGCCTGGATCATCGTCATAATATCTTTGATGGGAGTCACCCTTAAGACTGCTCCGACATTGATATATTTTGCCTCCTCCTCTGATTTACCTAAAAGGCCGTCAAACTTTTCTACCTCAATCCCATTTGGCACGATCAGCGTTTTACCGGGATCGCATCCCAGTTCCACTTGAAGCTCCCTCGCATGTTCATACAGGCTGGTAACCGCATCTGCCCTGTCATATGCCAATGCTGACATCTTCTGGAATTGTTCGATCCATATATTTTTATAGATTCCCTGCACCCATTTTGCCTTGATCAGTTCTTCCTCACGTTCCCTTGTATAGACTCCATGTTCTGATATGAGCAAACGTCCCCCGTACATATATTTTGCCATACTTCCCAATATGCCTGCGTAACCGGTACATGCACAGTGGTAGATATCTGCTTTCGGAACCTCCATCTTAAGCGCCATAAACAAAGGCAGATAGATAGAACGCAACATCCACAGAAAGTCCGCAAACACCATCTGACTGTAATTCAACTTATAATATTCTGTAACTGCATTTAAAAAATCAGGACCCATCAGCATATCATTTAGAGAAATTCCTGATTTCTGAAAAAATCCAAACAGCAGTTCCCATTTTATCTGCTCTCCAAGCAGGAGACTTAACAAAGCCTGATACTCTTTCTTATTCATCCGCACTCTGCCGCGCGCCCGCTTCTTTCCCCAGTCAGAATCATTCAGATACAGCTCGTGTATCTCCGTCACATTTTTCGGTATCTCATATACGTATTTCCCCCTCATAGACCGGTCCGCCACGATTGACAATATAACAAACTCCTGCTCAGGGTAAGAGCGTATCAGGCCGTGCAGCCATTCAGACACACCTCCCACCACATATGGATAGCATCCTTCCGCTATTATACAAATTCTCATTACATTCCTTCCCTTTCGGTAATATGCTCTATTCTTCTATCGGCGCAAGTTCAATCGTTACTTGATCCTCTTTGGCTTCTATAAGATATGCCCCTTCTTCAATCATCTTTGACTCCCCGCCTTCTATGCGCCTGACCGCTTCCTTTTCCGTCCTGAGGACAAACCATACCGGATTTTCCATACTCGTATACTCTAAAATGATCTCATGGTTCTTTCGCTGTTGTGTATAATCAACTGCCATAAAATTACGGATCCTCTGGTCGCATTCTGATACGGTCGTCCCCGAAAACGCCTGATATTTTTTCCAATGATACCTGATATTCCAATTAAAATCAGAAACCAGCCCGTCAATTCCCTCTTGATCGCTTTTCGGATAGATCCCGTCGCTTACATCCATGCGGACACTGGTATAACCAAGAGCCGTCTCCACACATCTGACCCGGAAATCTTCCATATATGTATGTCTTGTTCCATCACTGAGCGCACTTTGCTTCGTAATACTGTCAGACAGGTATCCGATCACGTCGCTGCCTTTGCTGTAATCCGCAACGATGGTCCGCACTGATTTAAGCAGTTCCTCCTCAAGAACAGACTCTACTTCTACTTCCGTCATCTCTCCTGTATAAAATGAAGTAAATTTATAATCAGGCAGTGCTTTTTTCATAAACCGTCCATCTTCCTGAAGCTTCTGGCCAACCGGCGTATCTGATACACTTTCTCCCGACAGCCCGGCTTCCGCGCTCTGCTCTTTCATCCGCTTCATGTAAAACTCAAGACTTGTCTGACTTGGGAAGTTATCTTCTTCGTAGTCATATTGAGGCGTCATCATACAGGAAAGCCCTAGTGTATTCTTCCGGTACGCGGATATGATGGACGGCCACGCGATATTCCAAAGCACATCAGACGTTGTCTGTCCATAGCGTTTCTTCATTTCCTCTTCATTTTCTGAGGCAAGGGAAGGATAATTGACGATCAGCATGTTCTGCGCGTTCACTACCGGATATATTTCATATTCTTTCACTTTTGCAGACATTGCGGACAGCAGACCGAGCCCTGCGGCGTCTTCCATATATCTGCCGTTTACAGCAAACACATAAGCTTTCCTGCACTTATTCCTCCATATGACCGGAGGATATTCTTCTTTTATTTTCTTTGCAGGAAGTCCGTGTATATATGTGTCTGCTCCTGAACCGAGTACATACCACGGAAACGAAAGTTCCATATTCTGCCGTTTCTTAATCTCGTCTTTATCTTCACTTTGATATACTGCTTCTCCTCCGAGGAGAAAGCCGTCTCTTAGATAGATTCCATCCACCGATGTCTTTGATTCCCTGATCTCTTTGATACCCAGAATCTTCTTTAACTCTGGTGTCTCTTCTATCACAGACACGTCCGGAAGATTGGAAAATATCAGATTGATTCCTTTTTCTGTATATTCTGTCAGTACTTCGCACACATTCTCCTTTTTCCAGTCTATCCCCGCGGCATCCATTACAAAAAATTCTGGATTTTGTGACCTGTCCTGTTCTCCTGCTGCCTCGTACTCTGCTATTGTTCTGTAGATGCTGATCTTACGCTTTGTATAAACAGCCCAGTTATAGACGACACTGCCGATAAGACTGCTCTCATCACCAATATAGACAACCTGCCTTCGGGTTTCGTCGCCCAGGCTTTTTTCCTTTTTCTCTCCTGTCTCATAAGCAGTACTGCGTGTAGACAATTCCTGTCTGCTGACAGCATACGGATTTTTTTCATACCCTTTAAAGCTTTCCAACACCACATTTGTAAATTGAAACAGAATGAACACTATAAACATTACTATAGTAATAGTAAAATAATTTCTACGTGATACCATCTTTACTCTCTCCTCAGCTGAAAATTCTGATCATTTCCAGCGTTTCGCTGTCAATGACCACATCCGATTTTTTCAAAGCATTAAGCGTCTCGAAAAAAGCAGCCCTGTCTTTTAGAGAAAAATAAAGCTTCAATCTGCAGGTATAAGAACAAAGCTCCCCCGGAAACTGTTTTGCCAGCCGTAGACACCATTTTCTGGCACTCTCAAATTCTCCGATCTCCATCAGCCGCAGACATAGTCCTTCATAACGTTTTCCAGTCATTGCTGACGCATCCTTGCTGTATAGGATTTCCGCTGTTTCCTCCATCATCCTGACAAACCCATTCTGCTCTAAATTTGTAAAAACTTTCTCCTTCAGGGTATTATCCATGTAATCTATCAGTTTCTCCTCGCATTCTGTCTGTCCGGAGTCTTCTTTCCAGACCTCAGTATACATCTTTCTTACATCCATACGGAACTCATTGAGTTTATCACTCAATATAGAAGCTGCGTAATGCGCGGTCTCAGAGTCCTCCGCATCTAATGCCAGAGCAATAGACGCAAGAGACTCTTGTGTCTCTCCCCTGATGATACTCATCATCGCCGTACGCAGGCTTTTTTTATCATTCACAGCAATTGCTTCCTCCACAGGAATCACATTACGTTCTACTTCCTCATTTGCCTTTACCTGTGTCTCAACACGGTCTTTTTTAAAAGTTACATCTTCAAGATTCACGCCGAAACGGAAAATTGTCAGATAGAGCAGATGTGACACAAAAAAGAATAGAACACCGACAACCGGGCACAGCACCATAACAACAGACCGGATCAGGTATGTCCGCCTGTTATCACGCAGGATTTCCGTCTCCCCCTTCCTTTTCAGAGTTTTTACAGGAGCGGCTATGAACAAGCCATAAAAAAAATACACAAGCGCCGCCACTGCATTCAGAACAAGTATAAGCAGAAAAACGCTCTCTTCTTTTGTCAGCATCATACCACCGCCTCCCTTAACAGACTCTCATAACCAGAATGCGCAAACCGTTCCCTGACCATTTCTGCATTCTCTGCATCTGTATTGGACAGCAGGACATAGAGCTTTCCATCCTTCAATACTCCCATATAATCAGACGTTCTGATATTATCGCCAAGTATGGCCGAAGCCTGCTCAAAGCTTTGGTTTTCCGTCTGTATTTCAAGCAGCGCGCATTCTGTCAATTCTTTTTTCTTTGCTTCAAAAAATGCATAGACAAGCTGTGAAAAAGCCTCCTTAGTCATCACATTGGTTCCTTCTACATACCGCTGATTCTTAAGGTTCTCCAGATAACGGCTCGCACGCACTGTCGCGTTCTGGATCAAAGTACCTATGATCGTCAGCCGGTTAGTCTCCGCAAGGGTCATGCGCTGCCACGGGATTCCCCAAAGCATCAGGATCAACTGCATCTTACCTTCTGCGTATACTGCACTGGCAACAAGCGGGAACTTATCGTTCATCTCTTTATTAACATAGACTCTCCCTGCTCTCAATTCATCATACATATCTCCCATCGCATCATATTTGATGGAGTTTCCCATCTTTCTGGCATCCGGCGATGTAGAAGAAAACAATCTGGCATAGCTTTCATTTGCCACAAGATAGATTGCTACATCCTTGCTGTCCATCAGCTGTCCCAGCATCTGCGCGGCATAGAACAACACTTCTTCCGGCGCGTATTTCTCAAGCCTTGATGTAATCTCATAAATCTTTCCAAGACTGTCTCTCTGGTTCACAAGCTGCGTCTCAAAATTCTGTTTGATCCGCACATTACTGTCATTAATTTCTGCAATACCTTCTATCTTCTCATAAAGATACCGTATCTCCTCATCCTTGTCGTCAGTTACATGACGAAGATGATCCCTCATATATCCCACAGCCATTCCTACAATGAACAACTGTGCCATCCACACATATGTACTGTAATCCAGCAGCACCTCATAACCGCTGCGGTCATAAGATTGCCGGAACCAGTATCCGATCGCCGCCAGCAGCGCCGAAAAAATTGCCTGCTGCTGTCCATGAACGATCGAGAAAAGCAACACATATAATAGGAAAAAATCCAATTTTCCGAAATACTGGCTTCCGACTGTATGGCCATCCAGCCAGAAGAACACTATAAAACAGACAAGGCTCTCAATAAAAGGAATCGCGCTCTTAAAAATCACCCTGGCATTATGTTTAAACCTTCCGCTTAAGTCTCCTCCTCTCTCTCCGTCTTTAATAAATTCATCGCTGTACCGCTTCATATATTGGACAACCTTTTGCACACCTTCTTCGTAATGGTTGAAAATCTTTTGTCCAAATTCGTCTTCATATCTGCGCCCGTCTAAAACCCGCCGACGGCTTTCCCCTGACGAATGGTCTACCACCGTCACACCTGCGCCCATCTTCTCCTTGATCAGTTCGGCAAGCCAGAGTTCATCAATCTCTTCCATGGAAGAAATATGATAACAGGACTGTGCGGTTCTATCACTTATTACTACTTTATAAATAAGCTCTATTGCATCATTTAAATAAAGCATAGAGAATTTTTTGCGGCTGTTTGCCGAGATCCGTCCTGTCCTTAAAGCCTCCCGGCACAGCTCAAAGCAGGGACTTCCTGCTTCCTGTCCTTTACGTGGAATATTATAGATGTTGTCCAGACGCAAAATGACTGTATCTGCGCCCTGTATCTCTCTGTAATTACTGCAGAGACCTTCCCCCTGGGATACGGCAGGAGCCTTAAAACCTCTCGGAGATACCGGCGTTGTCTCAGGGATATCATTTGCGAAAGAACTGTCGTACACATCCTGTGAAGACAGATAGATAAACCGTCCTCTCCCATACATGGAATACGCCGACAAAAGATTCACCATCGACGTCGTATAGCGCAAAGCTTCTGCCTGCCCATTATATCTCCAGTCAAAATTTGTATCATAAGCGCCCATGAACAATATCACATCCGGCGACGCGCTCTCTATAATGTCTTTCATATTACCGTCCGTATATAAAAATAAGTACTTTTCAAACACCCGCTTACGTGAAGTCCCTTTTTCCTTCCTCCCCGTCAGCCAGTATATCCTATGATCATCTTTATTAAATTTGTCAATCATAGCATCCACAATCATGCTGTCATCGCCAACTAATAATATATTCATTATGTCCTGCCATCCTTTTCATCTTTTTCGCGCTATCACCTGAATATAAGGTTTATCTATTAATAATATTTTTATAGCTGTACATTATTATACTATAACTATAAAAACATTACAATTAATTATCAATATTTTTTTAAAGGTCAATATTATGAAAGAAATCAATTTTCGGGAAATCGGAAGGAAGTTAAAAGAAACCCGCATATCAAAGGGGCTTACACAGGAATATATCGCTAATATGGCAGATGTAAATACAAGTCACATCAGCAATATCGAAAATAATCGTGTGAAAGTTTCTCTCCCCACTTTGGTCCACATATGCAATGCATTAAATGTAACGGTTGACTATATTTTGTCGGATGAATATACTGAAACCACTTCAGTTCTGGACGAAGAAATACTTCGTCATCTCCGTCCCTGCCCTATAAAAACAAAAAAACAGATCATCCAGATCATTCAGATCCTGAAATGATTCAACGCTCACAACATTCAGCCAACAACTGCACGGCATATTGGAACCCAAGTTTAAATCCTCCCTGCTCTGCTATCATCGCAACCTCATAGAAGCTGTCTCTATACGATTCGTATGCCTGTCTGCTTATGCTGCCCTTTTCTTCTTTCAGTACATCTTCTACCTTACTCTCTAATATCGTCCTTTGTTCTCTGAAAGCTCCTGTATCCTGTAGGACATTTTTGTATATTTCTTCTATTTTATCCATAATTTTCCTCCATACTTTGCATTTTCCATAACTTAAAAGGCCAGCAACAGAATTTATATCCATTGATCAGCTTCTCCTACAAAACTCCTCCCTTCCGAAACACCCTGTATAGTGTGCATCATAAAAAGAACCATAGCAACCTGTACCATAGTTCTTTTTACTGCTGTATAAAATATTTACTTATGCTGCTAAAATCAGATTATATGCAAAGTATCCCCTTTTCTCTGTCATAATAGTATGCCCTGTCAGAAAGCACCTCCTCTGCGTCTACCTGTGTCCGGTTAACCTCCGCGACCATGGCAGATAGTTCCTCTTTGCCATCCGCCATATTCTCAGGAATGACAATAACCTCGTGAATACTGCTTGGAAGCACATAGTAATTGCTCTTTAAGTACATCCCGATAGTTTCCAGACATCCTTCATAAAGAATGGCCGCCGCCCCATAGCTTCGCAGACGGTTGCTTAGCACATATACATCATCCTCATATTTTGGATTTATCTCTTTTGCCTTATCGATCAACGTCCCCGAAAGTTCCTCTATGACAGCGCTCATGGAAGAAAGATCATCAGGCAGAAGCCTTGCGGTATTTTTTGATGCCTGCCTATAGAGTTCTTCTCCTGATACCTCCCACATATCCAAATGCCCTTTGCGTACAGGAATGGTCGCAGTTCCATATTTGGTCACTTCCAGCAGCACACAAAATACAATAGCCAGATCAAGATAAGCAATATAAGGAACATCTTTTAGCATTTTCTTATTCGCCTCACGATTCACAAGACGATAGATGATTTTGTCGTGAACTTTGCTGTAATCACTGATCTTTTCCTCTCCCCATGGCTTCTGGAAACGAACCTCGTGATAAAGTCTCAATATATCGGAAATTATATATTCTAAAGGACTTCCGCACTGAAACTGCTGGTAATAACCTTCCAGATATATTGTAGGAGAGATATTGATATCCTTCTGCGACAAAGTAATTCCCTTACGGATCGTACCGTTATTCTTTTCCGCCGTGTGGATGCATACTGCTACATCCTCTCTTACCGCCTCCTTCATCCTTTCTTCTACCGCCTCTACAAACTGATAATATGTCATCTATAAATCACCTTTTAATGCGGCAAAGTACATTTTTCTTAATAAACTCTTTCTTTGAAAATACAGCAGGAATTCCGCCAAAGATCTCAGAACTGATAAAATATTATGGTAACTCACATTATAAAAAAGCCTTGCACAAAAAGCAAGACTTTTTTATAAAAATCCTAAATAAACTTTCAGCAAACATCCGCTATATAGCTTATGCTCTTGAAAGATAATCTCCTGTACGAGTATCGATCTTAATCTTCTCTCCCTGCTCAACAAACAGCGGGACACTTACCTGCGCACCCGTCTCAACGATCGCCGGCTTTGTCGCGCCCTGTGCAGTGTCACCCTTAAATCCGGGCTCTGTCTCCGTAATCTCAAGTTCAACCGTAAGAGGCGGTTCGATAGCAAAGACACTGCCCTGATAAGAACTGAGCTTTACATTTTCATTCTCTTTTACAAACTTGAGCGAATCACCTACTGTCTCCGCATTCACCGCAATCTGCTCGAATGTCTCATTATCCATAAAATTGAAAAGATCACCGTCATTGTAAAGATACTGCATCTCTTTTCTCTCGATATGAGCATTCTCAAACTTCTCTGTCGGACGGAATGTCTTTTCTACAACACCGCCGTTAATAATATTTTTCAGCTTTGTACGGACAAATGCCGCTCCCTTCCCGGGTTTTACATGCTGAAACTCCAATATCTGATAAACAGTCCCTTCAATCTCTACGGTAAGTCCATTTTTAAAATCGCCTGCTGATACCATGCTAATCCTCCTTAATCATGTCCAAAAAGACACTTGACGTTCTTTTTCACTTTCTTAATTCTATAATAGTTTCTGCCTTTTTTCAACCTTTTTTTCTTTCTTTAAGCTTCCTTAAATAAAAGTACAGTACAACCCGCTCCAGATACCTTTTTAATACGATCTGTATCTCCTCTTTGGGATAGATGGGCTTTACCAGAATACTGCTGATTCCTGCCCGTTTAGCGCCCCATATATCTGTAAAGAGCTGATCACCTACAAATAATGTATTACTTGTGTCAGTTTCCATGATCTCCATCGCTTTTTTATAATTTTTCACAGAGGGTTTATGGGCATTATACACATAATCAACCTGTATCTTCTCATTGAACATCCTGACCCTCGGCTCCTGATTATTAGAGATCAGACAGCATCTGTATCCAATCCTTTTCAGCCGTTCAAAAAGTTCTATAGCACGCTCATCCGCAGGCGCACCGTGGGGAACCAGTGTATTATCTATATCGAAGATAAGTCCCTTGATCCCTTTCTCGTATAACCCTTCAAAATCAATCACATAAGTCGATGCAACATATCTGTCTGGAAAAAACATATCAAACATAATCAATCATCCATTTCCGTCAGGCGCTGCACTAATTCTTCACAGATCTGGGGAACACTTTTATGATCCGTCCTGATCACGATATCTGCTGCCGCCTCATACTTTTTACGTCTCTGTTCCATAAGCTCAGAGATCCCTTCTACGTTCTTCTTTCCATAAAGCACCGGACGGTCATCCGCATCTTTTATGCGGCTGTAGACGACTTCCGGGCTTGCTGTCAGAAGCACCACACGTCCGTTCTTCTTCATCTCAGCTACATTACGCTCACGCATAGCCACACCGCCGCCGCAGGAAATCACCATATTACTCTCCGACTGCAGTTTTATAAGGAGCTGCGTCTCCCGGTTTCTGAAATATTCTTCTCCGTATGTCGAGAAAATATCCGGAATACTCATCTGCTCACGCTCTGCAATGATCTGATCCATCTCCGCTACTTTCATCGCGAACATATTACTCAGATATTCGGAAACAGTAGTTTTACCCGCTCCCATAAAACCGATGAGGACAATATTGTAATGAAAGAGTTTCCTCGCCTGTATACGCTTGCTGTTCTTGCGGATGCAGGAAAACACATCCCCAATCTCCTTCTTGTATTTATTTCCTAAAAGCTTTTTCTCAAGGCATTTCTGCTGTTTTTCCTCCTGCCGCGGCTGAAGGATCGGCATACCATACTCTTCCTTGTACGCCATGATTTTTTCAATAATAGTATTGCGTTCTGCCAACGCATCGATAATCTTATCGTCACACAGCGCAAGCTGTTCCCTGTACATCTCTAAATCATTCATGCTGTCTTCTCCCACATCACAGTAATCATCCTCCTGCACATACGGGTGTATTATATCAATATTCCTATGTTTCCGCAAGTTATTATTTTGCTTTTTTAATCGCCTTCTTCACGTCTTTATGAAAATTTTCCCATGCCTTTTCATCCTCCACAAAATACTTCGGACAAATCTTTCCCGTCACATCATAGTGGCGGATGATGTCTTTCTCACTAAGGTCAAATTTCAGGCACAGCCACGCGCACAGCTGCACCACTGACTGATATGTATCTCCTAAAAATTCTCCGCTCTCATCCGGATGACAGCACTCAATGGATACGGTGTCAATATTACGGTCATTAGAAGCATATGCAACCTCCCATGTCGGTACACACTGTATGATCTCTCCCTCAAGCCCGACGATAAAGTTACTGCTCGACTTTGTCAGATGATTATCCTTAAGTCCTTCAAAATAATTCCGGTTGGCCATGGCTGTAGCCCCAGGATTCGCCGTATAATGTACAACGATACCTTTAATCTTACTCGTCTCGGTCCCCGGCCGCGAATAAGGATTCACTGTAAGAAGCTCCACATCAATATCCGGTCTTAATGCGTCAACATCCTCACCTTTCATCTCAAAATAATTCTTTGTAAGTAAAGATGGTTTCACGAGTTTGATAACAGCAAATATTACGAAAAAAACTGACAGCAAAACAAGACCCAGACAGATGCTTGCCTTCATCCGCCGGGCCTTCTGTTTCTTTTTTGTACTTATTCGTTTCTTATTATTCCCTGTTTTTTTTGCCGTTCCTTTGGATGCCGCTTTTTTTTGTACTGTCTGCTTTGGCACTGTCTGTTTCGGCGTCGTTTTCTGTACCGTCTTTTTTGTTATTGTATTTTGTGCTTTCTTCTTTGGCGCTTCGTTATTCATACCCGTATTCTCCATCCATGTCTCAGATAACTTTATACTGTATTAAATGGTAACACAGGTTTCTGATAAAAGAATGAAAAGATATTTAGTATTTTATGAAGATTTCTTCTATTCTTCCACAAGGAACTTGTACACTGTCGTCGTATCATAAGCTTCGCCTGCCTTTACTACCGGTCCTTCAAAATGCTCTTTGTGTATCGCATCCGGAAAATACTGGGTTTCGAAGCAGACTCCGTGGCGCTTCTTATACTCTGCGCCCTCCTTACCGGCTTCACTTATAATAAAATTGCCGGTATAAAACTGCATCCCCGGAAGATCTGTCATAACTTCCATCATGATCCCAGTCTCTTTTGAACGCATTCTGGCTACCGGGCGCATTCCGTTCCCATTGAGCACCCAGTTATGATCGTATCCCTTTCCCAGTACAAGATCCTCATAGTCTGCTTCAATCTCCTGTCCAATCACTTTATATTCGCGAAAGTCCATAGGCGTACCATCCACCGGCACAAGCTCACCTGTAGGAATCGACTCTGCATCTGCTCTGGTATACGCATCTGCAGCAATCATCACTTCCTGGTCAAGAGCTGTCTTTGAAGCATGTCCGGACAGATTAAAGTAGCTGTGATTGGTCAGGTTCATAATCGTATCCGCATCCGAAACTGCATGATAATGGATCTTTAATTCATTATCCTCCGTCAGCTCATAGGTAATAAAGATATCTGCTTTTCCCGGATACCCCTGATCACCGTCCGGGCTGCAGAGACTGAATGTTATACTTCTATCCTCCGCTTTTACTGTTTTCCACATCCGTTTGTTATAAAAATCACATCCGCCGTGCAGGGAATTACCGTCAGCGTTTGCTGTCAGTTTATAAGTTTTTCCGTTCAGCTCAAAGGATGCGCCTCCGATCCGGTTTGCTACTCTTCCTACTGACGCGCCAAAATACACATCACCCTTTTCGTAGCCTTCAGCGCTGTCATATCCAAGTACGACATCCTGCAGCACGTTCTCCTTATCAGGAACGAACACTTTTACAAGAGTCGCGCCGTAATCTGTAACTGCTATCTCCATCCCTTTTCCATTTTTTATGGAATAAAGTTTTGCTTTTTCTCCCTTTGATGTAATCCCAAATCCACTGACCATACCCTTTATCTTCCTCTCTTTTTGTACCTGCTTTTACTCCTGGCTGACCCTTTTTCTTTTATTCATTTACACTATAATTCGGCGCTTCCTTCGTGATATGTATATCATGAGGATGGCTTTCCTTTAAAGATGCAGAAGAAATCTTTACGAACTGCCCTGTTTTCTTAAGATCTTCCACTGTAGCCGCGCCACAGTAACCCATACCGGAACGGAGTCCGCCTACAAGCTGGAATACCGTATCCTCTACCATGCCCTTATATGCTACACGGCCTTCCACTCCCTCCGGAACCAGTTTTTTGGCATCCGACTGGAAATACCGGTCTTTGCTTCCATTTTCCATGGCAGCAATAGAACCCATGCCGCGATATACTTTATATTTTCTTCCCTGATATAATTCATAGTCTCCAGGACTCTCGTCACACCCTGCAAGCATACTTCCCATCATACATACGTTAGCGCCTGCAGCGATTGCTTTTGTCATATCACCGGAATATTTGATACCGCCGTCCGCAATAATTGGAATTCCATACTTGTCCGCTGTCTCGTAACAATTCATAACTGCCGTAATCTGCGGAACACCGATCCCCGCAACCACACGTGTAGTACAGATAGACCCTGGTCCGATACCAACTTTCACCGCATCCGCTCCTGCCTCAATGAGTGCCTTTGTCCCTTCCCCCGTAGCTACATTTCCTACAATGATCTGAAGCTCCGGGAACGTAGATTTGATCATATCTACGGTACGCAGCACATTCGCGGAATGTCCGTGGGCAGAATCCATCACCACAACATCCACCTTTGCATCTACCAAAGCCTTTGCCCGGTCTATACAGTTCGCGGTGATACCGATCGCCGCGCCGCACAGAAGCCGTCCCTGAGAATCCTTTGCAGATAAAGGATAACGGATCTGCTTTTCAATATCTTTAATAGTGATGAGTCCTTTCAGATTAAAATTATCATCAACGATCGGAAGCTTTTCCTTTCTCGCCTTTGCTAAGATTTGCTTTGCCTCTTCCAGTGTAATACCTTCCTTCGCCGTGATCAGCCCTTCAGAGGTCATACTTTCTTTTATCTTTTTTGTGAAATCTGTCTCGAATTTAAGATCGCGGTTCGTGATAATACCTACCAGTTTTCTTCCTTCTGTGATCGGCACACCGGAAATCCTGAATTTCCCCATAAGATCATTGGCATCTTCCAGTGTATGCTCCGGAGAGAGATAGAATGGATCCGTGATAACTCCATTCTCAGAACGTTTTACTTTATCTACTTCTTCTGCCTGCTGTTCAATGGACATATTTTTATGGATAATGCCGATTCCACCCTGACGGGCCATGGCAATCGCCATACGATGCTCAGTCACCGTGTCCATACCGGCGCTCATCATCGGTATATTAAGCTTGATGCTTTTTGTCAGATATGTTGACAAATCCACTTGATTTGGAATTACTTCTGAATACGCCGGCACTAAAAGCACATCATCAAATGTAATTCCCTCTCCAATAATCCTTCCCATATTCATACCTCTCTTCCATTTTTATTTATATCTATTCACCGATTCCGGCAATCCTAAGGATCGTCTGGCACTCCAGAACCCTACAATCCCTGCATTGCAGGTTATTAGATGCTATCATACCGAATGACTGCTCTTTTTGTCAACAAAATCTTTCAATTTTCGCCAAAATTTTTCACCGGAATAAAGAAGGGTTTTACCGGCGTACAACCTTCCGCGGCGCCAGCATAAAAAGTCCTTCGACGATCGTATCATTTGGTTCAAAGATCAGCTTGGCCAACTGTCCGTCATGAGAAACTATAAGTGCGTATAATCTGGCATCTGCTCTGCCGGAACTTAAGTTGATCACTTTCGCGTTCTGATACTGGTCAAGTTTCGGAGAGTCTATCGGCGCCAGAAGTTCCATCGCATCCGCATTAGCCGAAAAAATGCGTTTTCTTTTGGATTTATTCATGATCTTGTCAATATCAAGGTCTCCATTCACATACAGGTACTCATATTCCACATTGAGTCTCGTTATCAAAAACCACACAAGGGCAATAATAATGATCGGAACAATAAGCCCCATCGGCATAATGAAAACAGTCAGTACGGATACAATAGCCACTGCAACTAAAACTGCCTTTATCACCATATCTTTCATATCCGTCTGTTTTTTAATTAATTGTTCTGTGTAAAAATCACCCATCTTTATCTCCTCCATTGTTCTTTGCGGCACAGATAAACCTTCACCGCTTTTTCTCCTTACGAGCATTGTAACATATTTTATGCCAAAAAGGGAACTCTCTAAAGTAAAGAGTTCCCCAAAAATTAATTTTTTATATTTTACATCATGCCCATTCCAGCGCCTGCGCCTGCCGGCATAGCAGGAGCGTCTTCTTTTATATTGGCAACAACAGATTCTGTTGTAAGAAGTGTAGAAGCAACACTTGTCGCATTCTGCAACGCGCTTCTTGTTACTTTCGCAGGATCAAGAATCCCGTTTTCTACCATGTCAACATACTCTTCTGTCAAAACGTCAAATCCTGTGCCTACAGAAGACTCTGATACCTTATTGATGATCACAGAACCTTCCAAACCTGCATTTGCAGCAATATGGAATAACGGAGATTCCAGAGCCTTAAGCACTACATTAGCACCTGTCTTCTCGTCGCCGCTCATCTCTGCCGCCATCTTTTCTACCTCTTTTGCCGCATGGATATATGCAGAACCGCCGCCTGCGATGATTCCTTCCTCAACAGCCGCTCTTGTAGCCGCAAGAGCATCTTCCATACGAAGCTTTGCTTCCTTCATCTCTGTCTCTGTCGCAGCGCCTACACGGATCACTGCTACACCGCCGGCTAATTTAGCAAGTCTCTCCTGGAGCTTCTCACGGTCAAAATCAGAAGTCGTCTCTTCAATCTGGCTCTTGATCTGAGCTACACGGTCAGAGATCTCTTTCTTATCTCCAAGTCCATCTACGATCACCGTATTCTCTTTTTGAACCTTTACAGATTTAGCACGTCCAAGCTGATCTAATGTCGTCTCTTTAAGATCCATGCCAAGCTCATCAGAAACAACCTGACCTCCTGTCAGAATCGCAATATCCTTAAGCATCTCTTTTCTTCTGTCGCCGTAGCCTGGTGCTTTCACCGCAACTACATTAAAGGTTCCTCTAAGCTTATTTACGATCAGGGTTGTAAGAGCCTCACCTTCGATATCCTCCGCGATAATAAGAAGTCTTGCTCCTGACTGGACGATCTGCTCAAGAAGCGGAAGGATATCCTGGATATTAGAAATCTTCTTATCTGTGATCAGGATATACGGCTCCTCTAAGTTCGCTTCCATCTTATCCATATCTGTAGCCATGTATGCAGAGATATATCCTCTGTCAAACTGCATACCTTCTACAAGATCCAGCTCTGTCTTCATAGTCTTGGATTCCTCGATCGTAATAACACCGTCATTGGAAACCTTTTCCATAGCGTCGGCAACCATCTCGCCAACCTCTGCATCCCCGGCGGAAATAGCAGCTACCTTTGCGATCTGGTCTTTATCTTTCACCTTGCTTGACATTCCTGCAATCGCCTCAACAGCCTTTTCTGTTGCCTTTTTCATACCCTTGCGGAGAATGATCGGGTTAGCTCCTGCCGCAAGATTCTTGATCCCTTCGTGTACCATTGCCTGCGCAAGTACAGTTGCCGTTGTAGTTCCGTCGCCAGCTACATCATTTGTCTTAGAAGCAACTTCTTTAATAAGCTGTGCTCCCATATTCTCAAAAGCATCCTCAAGTTCGATCTCTTTTGCAATAGTTACACCGTCATTAGTGATCAGCGGCGCACCGAAAGATTTATCAAGGACTACATTGCGTCCCTTTGGTCCAAGAGTTACTCTTACTGTATCGGCAAGCTGGTTTACGCCTGCCTCTAATGCTCCTCTGGCTTCTGCGCCATATTTGATTTCCTTTGCCATGATCATATTCCTCCTGTTTCTAATCATAATTATTTTTTATATCTGAAAAGCTTACGGATCATTCCGTACAGTGTGCTCTCACAATCCTTTAAACATTCGAAATCCGCACTGCCAGGTTCCTTTATTCTACGATTGCAAGAATATCATCCTGCTTTACAATGATAAATTCTTCATCATCAAGCTCTACAGTTGTTCCGGCATATTTAGAATAAATAACTGTCTGTCCGGCTGACACATTCATTGCAACTTCTTTTCCGTCAACTGTTCCGCCAGGTCCTACTGCAACGACCTCTGCCTGCTGCGGCTTTTCTTTTGACTGTCCCGGAATAACGATTCCTGACTTTGTTGTCTCTTCTGCAACTAACTGTTTTAAAACGACTCTGTCGCCAAGTGGTGTTAATTTCATATTGGATCCTCCTTAATATTATCTATATTTGTTAGCACTCGCAAAAAGAGAGTGCTAAGAACTCTAGATATAAAATAGCACTCTCTTTCTGATTTGTCAACACACTTTATATTTAGTTTACAGGATTTTTATAAAATCCATTACGCACATAGAACACAATTATCTTTCCCAGTTTATTACAATAGCGCTCTTTAATGACACCTTCACACTTTATCTCCTCTTCTTCCACTTCCAGAATACATTCATATACCCCGTCCAGCGAAAAAAGCGGCAGCTCATGCTTCCCTGTTAATATATATATGCTTTCTTCCTTGGGATTATACGTAATAACCTCACAATTATAAATATGATCATCAAAATAGCCATTCTGCACGATCACCCTCGTCATCCTGAGGCTGGCCGGACATTGCTCATACATAATAACTACTACCTCTCCGCGAAATTTACCGTTCTTCCTTCAGCCGTTCAAGCTCCGTGAATACATAATCATTCACAACCTTGATATATGTCCCCTTCATACCAGAGGAACGTGACTCAATCACACCTGCGCTCTCAAATTTACGCAGGGCGTTCACTATAACAGAACGGGTGATTCCTACCCGGTCCGCAACCTTGCTGGCAACCAGGATCCCTTCTGTCCCTTCCAGCTCTTCAAAAATATGAATGATCGCTTCCAGCTCTGAGAAAGAAAGAGTGCTGATCGCTGACTGTACAATATGTTCTTTCCTTGTCTCCTCTGCATTCTCCTCATTGACAGAACGCAGCATCTCAAGCCCTACTACGGTTGTTCCGTACTCACTCAGAATAATATCGTCAATCTCATACAGAGCATCTTTTTTATAGATAAACAATGTTCCAAGACGCTCTCCCGCTATATCTATCGGGCTTATCAGCGCCTGATAATGATCTACGACCTCTTCCGAAAATCCGAGCGTCTCAAGATTTACATTCTCCTTTGTGGAAAGAACTATGAGAAAACGTTCATTCAAATGAAAATCAATATGCTTTCCAACATCCTTCTCTATCAGTTCCTCAATATATGGAACACCTTCACATTTACTTTGACCAAGAACTTTACCCTTTTTACTGACTACCAGTACATTAGAATTCAAAATATCTGTCAGCACATCACAGATATCGTTAAAAACAACTTTGCTCGAATTATTGTTGTGAAGCAATTTATTAATTTTTCTCGTTTTATCTAACAATTGTACACTCATACGTTTTCCTCCGTTCTTTAGCGTAATATTATCACATATTTTTCGAACATTCAATAAATTTCACACATAATTTTATTCTTTTTTGTTTTTTTAGACTTTTCTAATCGGCTTTTTCCTTGCTGTTTTCAGATTTGTTCTCCACATAGCCGCACTGCTCATTGCCGCAGCAGAGTTTATTTCCTTTTTCTATCATGTAACTTCCGCACCGGGGACATCTTTTTTCAGATGGCTTCTGCCACGACATAAAGCCACACTCCGGATTATCCTCGCACCCGTAGTATTTCCTTCCCTTCTTTGTCTTCCTTAAGACAACATCTTTGCCGCATTCCGGACATTTTACACCAATCTTTTCAAGATACGGCTTCGTATTCCTGCACTCCGGAAAGCCCGGGCACGCCAAAAACTTCCCATGAGGCCCGTATTTGACCACCATATTGCGTCCGCACTGCTCACAGATCACATCTGTCACTTCATCTTCGATCTTGACCTTTTCAAGCTCTTCTTCCGCACGACTTACTGCTTCCTCAATATCCGGATAGAAATTCTCGATAATCGTTTTCCATTTTACTTTGCCTTCCGCGACCCCGTCCAGAAGACTCTCCATATTAGCAGTAAAATTCACATCCACAATCGTCGGAAAAGACTGCTTCATCATATTGTTTACAACTTCACCGATCTCCGTCAGATACAGGTTCTTGTTCTCTTTGGCCACATATCTCCGGTTGATGATCGTAGAAATCGTCGGAGCATAAGTACTTGGACGTCCAATACCAAGTTCTTCCAAAGTCTTCACAAGCGCTGCTTCTGTATAATGAGCCGGAGGCTGTGTAAAATGCTGTTTGCTTTCAAAGCTTTCCTTTGTAAGTACAGAGTCTTTATCAAGCCCCTTTAACAGCACATTGCTTTCTTCCTTTCCTTCCCCGGCTTCTACATAAACTATCCAGAAACCTTCAAAAGAAACTTTGGATGCCGCTACTGTAAATCGGTACTTTCCGGCCCCGATCTTCACAGACGTCGTCTCAAACTTCGCAGGCTGCATTCTGCTGGCAACAAAACGTTTCCATATAAGCTGGTAAAGTCTGAACTGATCCCTTGTCAGAGAATCTTTCACCGCCGCCGGTGTCCTTGATACATCTGTCGGACGGATCGCCTCATGGGCATCCTGTATCTTTTTCCCGTCTGCTTCTTTGGATCTGCCATCTGCCACAAACTGAGCACCGTACTGCTCTTTGATATACTCACGCGCATTCCTGTCTGCTTCCTCAGAAACCCTTGTAGAATCTGTACGCAGATAAGTGATGAGACCGACTGTCCCATTACCTTTCAGATCAATCCCTTCATAAAGCTGCTGCGCGATCCGCATAGTCTTAGCTGTAGCAAAGTTGAGACCTTTGGATGCCTCCTGCTGCATGGTACTGGTCGTAAAAGGTACCGGGGACTTTTTTGTCCGTTCACTCTTTTTCACTTCGTCTACTGCATACTTTTCACTGTCAATCTCTTTAATGATCTCATCCATTTCCTCTTTGGAACGGATGGTCATCTTTTTATCCTCTGTCCCGTAAAATCTCGCTATGAGAGGCTTTCTCTCACCTTTTACCTTAAGACAGGCATCCAGCGTCCAATACTCTTCCGGGATAAACATATTGATCTCTTCCTCCCGGTCGGCGATGATCCTTAAAGCCACTGACTGTACGCGCCCCGCGCTTAATCCTCTCTTAACTTTAACCCACAGAAGCGGACTTATCCGATAGCCTACTACCCTGTCTAAAATACGTCTAGCCTGCTGGGCATCAACCAGATCCATATCAATCTCTCTTGCATTTTTCAATGAAGTTTTTACAGCATTTTTCGTTATCTCATTGAAACTGATACGGTATATCTTCTTATCCTCCAGCTTCAGAGCCTTTGACAGATGCCATGAGATCGCTTCTCCTTCCCGGTCCGGGTCAGTTGCAAGATAGATCTTATCTGCTTTTTTAACTTCCTTTCGCAGATTCGCGAGGATCTCTCCTTTTCCGCGAATCGTAATATACTTTGGTTCAAAATCGTGCTCCACATCAATCCCAAGCTGACTCTTAGGCAGATCCCTTACATGCCCGTTCGATGCGGTCACTACATAATTGCTTCCCAGAAATTTTTTAATTGTCTTGACCTTGGCAGGTGACTCTACGATCACAAGATATCTAGCCATAAAAACACTTCCTCCACTGCGAATCTATTTAAATCCTCACATAATAGTTTTTTGAAATTTCTTTCGCCTTCCCCTGTAGTTCCAGAGTTATCAGCTGTTCAAGAACTTCTCTCACCGAAAGTCCTGCTTCTTTAGACAAGCAATCTAAACCTTTCGGAATGAAACCGAGACAACTATACACTAAATTTTCCGTAGTTTCAAGCTTTTTTTCATTTTTGTTTTTTATGCGCAAATCTTTTGGACACCTGATATCCATTTCATCTAATAAATCTTTTGGTGAAACCAGGATCCCCGCCCCCTGTTGGATCAGCCGATGACATCCCAGACTCAGAGGACTTGTGACAGGTCCGGGCAGCGCATACACATCCTTCCCCTGTTCAAGCGCTATATCCGCAGTGATCAAAGAACCGCTTTTCTCCTTTGCCTCCATCACAAGCACCAGATCTGACAAAGCACTGATGATCCTGTTCCTTGCCGGAAAATATCCGGGAAGGGGCTTTGTGCCCGGTATCTGCTCAGAGATAAGCCCGCCTTCTTTCTGCAGATCCATATAGAGTCCGAAATTTTCTTTTGGATAACATATATCCACCCCGCATCCTAATACTCCATATGTTCTTCCATTACCGTTCAACGCCCCTCTCTGTCCGGAGCCGTCGATCCCTCTTGCCATACCGCTTATGACCTGCACTCCTGCTTTCGCCAGCCATTCTCCGTATTTTAACGCCATCGCTTCCCCATAATGTGTACACCTTCTTGCTCCTACAATTGCCGCAGATATCTTTCCTTCTTCCGGCAGTTTCCCTTTCACGTAAAGAGCATAAGGAGGATTCGGGATCACTTTCAATCTCTCCGGAAATTTTTCTGAAAAATAAGGCACAAAGGAAATTCCCTGTTCTCCCATCCGGATGTACTCTCCTTTCATATCCTTTTTCTTTGCCTTTACAACTGCCTGTACTTCTTTTTCCATCAGGATCCCCATCATATATAATTGTTTTTCTTCTATATTATATACCTCTTTCGCACTCCCAGATTTCTCCCGCAAAAGCTTTTTCTTCTTTGCAGGCACCCCGCTTAAGGCTGCCAGCCAGTATTCATACATCATATGCAGCTACCTCCCCCAATATTTCTTATCCACTGTACGGTATCCGATCGCCTCCTTAAGATGCGGCGTACGGATCTCTTCTGTGCCTTCCATATCGGCAATCGTCCTTGCCACTTTAAGAATCTTATGATACGTTCTCGCAGTCAGATTAAGTGAAGTAAAAGCCTGCTTCATCAGATCCTCCTCTTCACTTTGAAGACGGCAGAATTCCTCTATCTGCCTCACCCCCAGCATTGCATTGCTCCGAATTTCTGTTCCTTCATATCTCTTATGCTGGATGATTCTCGCAGCCTCCACTCTTCTTTGTATATCTGCTGAACTCTCCTGCTCGTTTTTCTCCCTCATCTCTTCATACCTGATTCTGGGAGCTTCCACACAGATATCGATCCGGTCTTGTAGTGATTACATTTAGGGATTTATCTTTTTCTATACTGGCTATTATGTTACCGATAAACTCTAATTCCACCTCCAAATGATCCTTATATACCAATATCTTCTTTACCCTGTCCATAATAAATGTTACTTTTTCTTCTTCTATAATACCATTTCGGAGTTCGTCTTTTATCCTTTGTAGCTTATTCTCCATATCAATTTTGGTTTCTTCTGAATTCTGCAGCTGCTCCATCTTTTCATTTAATAAATCTAACTTAGAATCTAATTCTTTACTCTTCCTTATATAATCAGAATCATTCAAAATCCCGTTTATATACTTGTCCAGCAAAAAGCTTTTCTGTGAATTTATCTTATCTATACTTTTTTGAGTTTCTTCTATATTAATTGTGTTATCAGAGGATTCAAATAATTTAGTTATATACTCGGTCATTTTATCTATGATAAATTCTATATCTAATGAACAATCTCTAGCTATTTCATTCATAAGCCCCATGAGTTTATCATCTTCAAGGTTAATGCCATCACACCCCACCCATCCATCAGGATTATCATATTTAACATTAGGTTTCTTCCACGGATGTATTCTGCCCTTTTGTACATAAGTTGAACATTGCCATACATATTTAAATTTCGTGTGGTCTTTGTTTTTAACATGCGTTCTATAATACACCTTGCCACACTCACTGCATATAATCTTTCCCCCTAATGGGTGCTTCGATTTATTGTAACCAAACTTCTGATCTATACGATTGTCCCCACCAGCTTTTATTGAACGACTTTTCATTATTTTATTAGCTTCTTCCCATATGACAGGATCTATAATAGCTGGTATCCTGTTTTCATGTACAATCCATTCTTCTGGAGGATTTTGAACAATCCTTTTTGTATCAAAGTTCTTGTGTTGCTTATTAAATACAACTGTGCCTTTATACTTCTCATTTTTAATCATTCTTTTAATAGTAGTTTCTGCAAATTCTGTAGCGTTCCGTGTAAGATATCCTTCTTCTGTCAGTTTCTTCCGTATACCTCTGCATCCAAGACCAGATATATATAATTCAAATATTCTTCTTACTACCTTCGCCTCTTCTTCATTTATTGTCAGTTCACCATCTTTTTGATTATATCCCCATAATTTCCCATTAGTTATAATGGATGTTCCTGTCTGCTGTCTACGTCTATTTGAATTATTAATCTTTTTAGATAGTTCACGGCTATATTCTTCTGCAAGAATCGCTTTGATACCAGTAATAAGCGCATCATCTGATTCATACCATTTATTCTCAAGGTAAAAGTAAAGTCTTTTCCCATTTTTGGACATCTTATCAATAAACACATACCAATCTTTAACATTACGCATTAACCGATCCTGCGATTTTATAACAATAACATCAAATTTATCTATTTCCATATCATCATAAAGGCGGTTATATTCATTACGTCTTTTAGATGTAGTACCAGATTTTCCTTCATCTACATACTTGTCAACTAAATTCCATCCATTAGATGATATGCAATATTCGGCTTCCTCACACTGTTTTGCAAGTGCATTTACTTGTTTTTCTTCTTCTGTAGATACTCTGGCATAATAAACCGCTCTTAATCCTTTTTTTTGCTCTAGTTTCTTATACATATCATTCACCCTACCCTTATGACACTTTCCTTAAAAGGTTTTCATCTTCATCAATAATATTAAGTAGCTTTATCTTTTCGTCGCCATCAATCAATTTTTTAGAAAAAAGTCTCTCTGCTATATCCATAAAAATGTTTCTGTAGTCTATATTGCTTACTGTAATACTATTTTTCGTCAAATGTATCCTCCTTAATTATATTGAATTTTCTTTATGTAGTCAATTATTTTGACCAATCAAAAAGGACTACAGTAAACTGCTGTAATCCTTTCATTTTTTATGTAAACTCACACATTATTCATTTTCAAGAAGCAATTTATAACAAACTTCTTTTAATGCTGCCATAATATTTCCTTGTGCAATGCTTATTGCTAAAATTTCTCGTTCCAATGGATTGTTTTGCATATTTGGATTTGTATCAAGCACATTTAAGAATTGATTTGTTATATCTAAAAGATTATTTTCTGCGGCACTTAAAAAGATTTCATCAATTTTCTCTCTTGTTATGTTCATGATATCCTCTCCTTTACATTTTCCACACAATTTTCTACATTAAAAGAGGCCGTCTTTCAACAGCCCCATAAATTAAAATCTATTAAACCCTATACTTCCTCAAAGTACTTCCACCTGACATTTCTCCAACAGTCATTGCTTGTACTACATTCTCAAACCGTTTGCTGTGCTGAAGTTCAGTTATAATATCATCTGCATTTTTAACATTTGGAAGAGTAAAACTCATGTGGAATTCATTAGTGATATTATTCTTACTATTATCCACTTTACCGATATTCTGAGCAGCAGAAGCGATACGATCTAGTCCAAGGTTCTCCATGATATAATCATGTGGTGTATTCGCCATTGCAAAAAGATTCTTAGTTGCTTCTGAATTCATAATCATATCATCTCTGTTTACAGGAGTCAAAATTGCACCATCCTTCGGACGTACAATCACTTCCGGCTTATCGCCTTCCTGTGTCCATGCTAACTGATCAGACGGAATCCTATCCGTACCTTTTGCGTATCCTTTGAGCTGGTTTAAGTTTACCCAGCCAAGATCACCGCTTCCAAGTTTTTTTCCCGTACTGATATGGTAGGGTTTCTTTGCGCCTTTTCTGATCCGTGTGATATATACAGATTTACCCCTGTTTTTACTTCCTGAAGAACCAGTGCCCGCAGAAGAAGCGTAGTACTTCCCACTACTGAAAGTAACTTTATCACCAACTTTAGCTTTTCCGTCACCTTTGGATTTATTATAATCAAGAACCTGTGTTTCCATTTTCAGTTCTGGTTGTTTGGGTGAATTGGTTTTAAGAGCAGTAGATTTCTTCTCATCGGCGACACTTGAAGTAGTAGCAGACTGTACCTTAGTATTTGCAATGGCATTCAGTTGAGCAATCATGCTCTGAATATTAAAATTGATTGTTGCCAGAGTTGCGTTTACCGTGGTTGTAGCGTTTTCAATGCCTGTTTTTATATGTTCTCCATAAGTAGTCAATACATTATTCGCACCGCTCCAAATCCTCTCCATAGAGTCGGATATATTATAGCCTACAGATTCAGCCTTTTCGGACAGAGTATTGTTGATAGTGATTGAATTCTCATTAATCCTTGCAATCATATCTGAAATTAACGCTTCGATATTGTCTAAACGCCTGTTCAGGATTTCCTCATATTCATCATATAAAGTATCTAACATCTTTTGTTGGTCAGATACATACCTGTCATACTCAGTTTCCTCAAGATCATCTTTTGCTTCTTCTAAAGATACCTTATATTCCTGTATCTTTGATTTTGCTTCCTCAGAATTATCGCCCTGATATGCGTCTAACATTTTCTGAAGATTCGCAATTTCTTTTGTCTGTTCTTTGACACGAAGCTGATAATCATATAAATCTTTTTGGGTTTCCATGGCCTCGACGTAGGTGTCAATAAGGTCTTTAAGGGAATCTAGCTCCTTCTCAATACCTTCTTCAACCATATCTTTGATAGCCTGTTTTTCATCTTCAGCGGCGAGAATCATATCTCGCTGTAATTCAAGTAATTCCTGCCTACGCTCTATAAGATTTTGGTCATAAGGATTCTTTGCAATTTGTTTATCAAGGTTTGCGATTTCTTTTGCGTACTTATCGGCCTGTGCCATATCTACATTATAGTTTACACCATGTAAGCCCATAGTGGTCAAACCTTCATTTGTAAGCTGGCCTTTATCGGTATAATGTTCATCGTTGCTCAGAAGGTCGGTAAGGAATTTTGATTCATCTGTGATATGAGTGATCTTTTTCTGTAATAGGTCAAAGATTTCCCACTGGATATCACGGATAGAGTTGCTAAACTCAATCATTGCTGTATTAGATTCTTCGATCGCAAGAGTAACTTCATCAATCTGATTAACCATTTCATACCATGCTTCAGATTCTTTCTTGATGTTACCCTTTTTAACACCTTCATTCACTTTCTTTATCAGTTCAGTTCTTTCTTTTTTCAGCTTGTCAATATTAGCCTGCTCATTTTTCTTCAGAGCCTCATAATATTTTACGCTTACAATATATCCTTTTTTCTCAGTCTGTGTAATAGCCTCATCAAGCATGTTTTTCTTATGCTCGATGACCGACAACATACCTTCATACTGGGCTACGACATTGTTAAAAGCAGTTTCGTATAATTCACTGACTTTTTCATTTAATTCTTCAACTGCGTCTTTGCAGTCGAGGGCTTTTTCATGCCACTGTTGATATTCTTTAATTCTCTCTGCAAGTTTCTCATTCTTGATGGTGTTAATATCAATCTTGCCGTTTTTAGCTTTTTCTTTCAGAGTATTCCACTCTTTTTTCGTATAACCGCCATCTTTAGCATTTTTAATCGCCGATTTACTTACTTTCTCTGCTTGCTTATTATACCGTTTGAAACCTTCCTTTTGTTTCGTGATCTCCGTATTGACTTTGGAAATCTCAGTCTTAAGATTCTTGTTTCTGGTAGACCATGAACGGTATGCGCTGCTTGCTTTTAGATCTACGCTTTCAATCGCACGCTCAATACGGTCAATCGCTACCTCGATCCAGTCAAATGTCTCCTTGAATTTTTTGGTATCTTTCTTTGTGGTGCCTTTGCCCTTGCCCTTCTTCTTAGTCTTCGAATTAGAGCCTTTAGTTGTATTTTTCTTTTTAGAAGATGAAGAACTGGTTCCGATTTTAGGCATACCATCTCCATACGCTGTACCACTCAATAAAGCCTTACCTCTTGATCTAATGGAGCCTTTCGTTAATAGTTCCTCAGTCTGTTTTGCATTGAATACTACAGAGCCAGCAGGAATGTGAGCGAACTCAGCACCATTATCACCTACTGTTTGCCAAGTGTTACCATGAACAATCATTTCCTGTCCGACCTCACCTGTAAGAGCTACTTCATCTTTCTTGGTTTTCCATTTATCCTTTATCCAAGAATCGTCTTCAAGAGTTCCAGAAGCAAAAGCGTGACCTGATGATTTTGGAATGTTGTGTGGAGTTTTTGTTTTCTGTCGCTTATCCTTATCATCTTTTGATGGTATGATTGCGTCTTTTGCTGTGCCGGATTTATGGGCTGTACCTGTTAATCCTGCAACCCCACCTTTTTTACCAAAGCTCGCACTACCACCAAATGAACTTAATGCATTTTTAACTTTTGCAACCGCATTTGATACAGATTGAGAAACAGTTGCGCTGATAGTTACTTTCTTGTCCTTTACACCCGCCAATGCATTTTTTGCTGAATTGGCCTTTGGAGTAACCCCGTCAGTAGCGGTCATCTTTGTTTTGGTTTTCGGAGGAATCTTCTTTGTTTCTTTAACTACTTTTTTAGCAAGCCCAGATACATCATCAGAAGCTAAAAATTTTGTAATCTTAGATTTTGGTATTCCTGTTATCTGTGATAGAACAGTAGCTAATACACCAGATGCACCATCATTGGCATTAATTTCAGTAATCTTTTCTTCTGGTATTCCACTGATTTCAGAAAGTACCTTGACTGTTGCGTCACTGGCTTTATCTTCTGCTAATAGTTCTGTTATGATTTCTTTCGGAATTCCAGTAGAAATGGAAATCATGCTTTCGAGTGCTGATGTAGCTTCATCATTAACTTTTGCGTTGATTTCTATATCATTAGCATCAACACCTGTTAATTTTGCTAGTTCATCTTTAACATCATCAACATTTTTTCCCGTGTCCTTTGCTAACTTGTTTATAATCCCATCAGCTTCTTTTGTGTTAAAGAATGAATCCCAGTCTGTAACTTCTCCCCTTTGGAATAGATCAAGATATGAACTTTGTAAATCTAAAAGCGCGGATTGCTGTTGTTGTATTGACCTGCGTCCGGATTCTCCAAGCGTGTCATACTCTGAAATCAGCTTTTGCGCAAGATTATCAAATTCAGTTAATGAACTCATATAACCATCATCGGATGTAGCTTTAGACATTCCTTCCTGTTCTGCAAGCATATCACGCTTTTTCTTCTGACTGGAAATGAGAGACATATATTCCTCAGTTGTCCCTCCACTACCAGCCATGTCATTTTTAATCTCATCTATCTGTTGTTGAACTGTGGCAAGGTCATACTCAAATTCGATATTTATAACCTTATCTTCTGTGAGGTTATCAAGATTATTTTTAAAATCATCTATTTCACTCTGGTCTATGATATTCTTAAGACGTTCTTTACCTTCAGAATTATCATCCATACTGTCATAGATTCCTTTGATCTGTTCTAATGCTGATTGATAACGATTAAGATTTTCAGTACTAAATGTCACATTGTCATATTCTGCTCCATAGGATTCAAGGTTATGCATTGCTACCTCAGCAGCTTCGATACTGATTCCCCATGCTTTAGCAGCATCGGCACTCGACTTGAATTTTGACAATACCCAGTCAATACCATTATCAGTTTGCTTTGCAAGCCCTTTTTCTATTAGATCATTTTGTAAGTTCGCAGCACTTTGCGCTTCGTTCTCACTGTCAAAATATCTCTTGATCTTGTCTTTGTACTTCTCATAGGCTTTTACATAAGCCTGTGCATCAAATTTTGTATCATCAGGATTAATTATTTCTGGGGCAATAAATTGAACCGCTGATTGAAAATCATCTGTACCTATCTTACTTTCCTTATATAAATCCCCAGCCTGTTTAAGAAAATCAGACATTGACTTCCAATTAGTATCCTGATTTTCAGACTCAAAAGCAGCTTTTACTCCGTCAACTGATCCATCAATAGACTTTACAGCTTCTTCGGCATCCTGTGCAGAATCAACTAAGCCTCTGAAGTAATCATCGAATACCGCTTTTTTCCCTTCACCAGTAATACCAAGGTCATTTAGTGTTACTCCCATTCTATGTAAGGCGTCTGTGGCACTTTCTCCCGATTGCACGGCTTCTAATAACTGCTCTTTGATGATATTGGATGTAGTTGAACCATCAAAATAAGAATTAATAGACTGCATTTGCTGTTCAACTGGGGAGAGGTCGATGTTGTTGAATCCATCCATAATATCAGTAATTGCTTCATAATACTTTTGAGATTCAGTATCTAACCCTTTTCTCATTAAGCCATTTTCATCTTCAAAGTTCTTACGTATAGTTGATAATGATTCAATATTAGAACTGATGGCATTTGTGTATTTGTCTATCTCAGCATCTAAAGAATCAAATTCTGCCGTTTGTTTAGTATCAGCTATATCGTCATTAAGCAAATCCTGCCGTTTTTTCTTAAGTTTTTCTAACTCAGCAATTTCATTTTGAGTAGCGGTTATAATGTCAGTCTGCTTATTATGTTGATGTGCCACAAGTCCATTCTTATCATATGATTCATAAGTCTGTGTCATGTCTTGTGTTTTCTCAACTTTTAATGCTTCTTTAGCGTCATTAGCTGCTTGCAGTGATTTTTGCTGTGTGGCTTTTTCTGTTAAAGCAATCTGACGTTCTAATTCTTTATTCTGATTTTGCAGTCTTGTTAATTCCGCATCTTCAATATCTGTAATCGTACCAGCGTCTTTTAACGCTTGAAGTTCCTCGATACGTGATTGCGTTGTTTCAAGTTCTGAATTTAATGATTCTAATTCAGAAACAGTAGAAGAGTAATCAGCTTGTGAACCTTCTGCCTTTTCTATCGCTTTTTGCTGTTTGAATATCAACTCATCTGCCACTTTGGTTAGGGCAGCGAGGGACAATTCGATTCCTGCACCTACTAACAGTCCACTTGCGGCATTAGCTAATACTGACTTCATGGAAAATGTCTTCTCAAATTCGATACCCGTATCCGTGAGATGTTGCTTATAGCCTTCAAGTGAAGCAGAGCCGTCTTTAGTTGCATCCGCATACTTGCGCAAATTTTTATCATTTAAAATTGTTTGATTTCCAAAATCTTCTGCTGATATTTTTGCCTTTATTTGTTGTTTATTCCATGCTTCTAAAGCTATCTCAGCCTCTTTAAAATGTTCCTTCCATCCCTTTGCTTTTTTCATTGCTGAAAGATTAATCCCGAACAAACTGCCAGAAACTTCCATTTTACCAGTCTTTTCATCACGTCCGATATCAATTCCTTTTCCAGTAAATACATTCTGTAATCCCATAATTGCTGACAACATGCTCGGAATAAAAAGTTGCTTGGACTGCAATGTATCCATAGCAGAAATCATATTATCAAGGAAGGTGATGCTACCTTTCATTGCATCGGCTTGTACAAAACTATTCACAAACTCAAGCCATGTATTCTGTAAGGACTGCAATCTCCCTTCCCAACTGTTTGCGCTCTTCATAGCCTCTTCAAAAGCTGAACCTTCACCGTTAGCATAGTCTTGAAGTTGCTTATCGTATTGATCAAAATTTGTTAATATAGATGCAAGAATATTACTTCTGTGCTTACCACCGATATCGTCAGTAATTTGCGCTCTACGTGCGTCCATAGTATCAAGACTGTTATAAACCTCTGATAAATCACGGAGTATCTCAACAGGATTCCTTAATTCTACTACTCCATCTTTCACAGTTTTTAATGATACACCAACGTCCTTACAAGTCTGCTCAACTTTCTCTAACTGTTCAGTATCAATTATTTCTCCATCTCCTGCTTCGCCCTTCACCTGTCGAAGATTCATGATAATCGTACGAAGCCCTCTTGCAACTGTCTCACCAGATTCTTTTGTTGTCGCAATACCAGTACCCAATAATGCTGTTGCTTCGTTTTCTGCTAATCCAGAATTTGCAAGCATGGAACCAGCTACACGGATTCCATTGGCCAACTGTGACATGTTCAAGGCGTTGTGATTAGTCACCGAGTTCATTCCATTAAGTACAGAAGTCAACTGCTCCACATTGCCTTTCATCTGCCAAGCATTATCAGAAGCAATCAAGAAATTTGTAGCGGTCTGTTCTGTCATTTGACCTGCTGTTTGTGCCATCATTGATAGATCCGACATTTGTTCAAGATTTGAATATCCTGCCTGACTAAAAGTCTCTGCACTTGACATATAAGCCTGCACTGCCGCTCCCCATCTACTTGCTGAATCATAAGATTCATCTGCAAGTTTGGACAATTGAGTCTGACTAAGATTTCCTGTTTTATCTATTTCTACGAGAGTTGTATTAAGGTCTTTTAAAAGTCCAATACTTTCTCTTACCTTATCAACATTGAAATCTAATACATTTCTATTTCCAGTAAACATTGAAAACAATTTATTTGCCGTGTCACTTAATTGAATTAGATCATTTGAATTTGCCTTAACTTCAAATTCTATTGGTTTCTTTTTTGTTTCTTTTTGAGTTTTCTTCAGTGTCTCATCAAACTGTTTTTGCGTTCCTTTCTCATCAAAATCCGCTTTAAGTTTTACTTCATGTTCCTTGCCTGTCAAATCCTTTAATTTTTTCTCTGCCTCTGTTGTGTCGAGTTCCGCTTTTATTTTTGCAATAAATTCTGACATATGATTTCATTTCCTTTCTTTTTTTTCATAACAAAAGAGAGACTACACATGATAATCTCTCTTTGCTTTATTTCCATATTAAATTTTTACTTATTTTTACCATCTGTGTTTGCAATTCACGCAAACACGATCGACCTTATTTGTACGATAGCCCGTTAATATACTGAATTTACGTGGAACCAATTGTACGGATGTACTTCCGCACCTAGGACATCTAACTACGGGATCTGGTTTGGTGTTCACCTTACTTGTTTCAGATTCCATAAATGCATCTGGTTTATATTCTCGGCGCAATACTTCTTTTGCCGCTTCGCTACTTCCGTTTTTGTCCCTTGGTGGTGCTTTGAATGTATATTTAAGTATTATATCTTCATCTTCTGTTGAAAGATTTTGCTTATCGGCTTCTAGTTTTTCTATTATAAAATATGAATCATTTGTTTTCCACTCATAA
Organism: uncultured Dorea sp.; assembly: GCA_910584615.1. GTDB lineage: Bacteria > Bacillota > Clostridia > Lachnospirales > Lachnospiraceae > MD308. The sequence goes on along the minus strand of CAJUAM010000016.1, from coordinate 14,287 downwards.
TAATACCAGTCAACCAGTTCTTCTTCAGGTGCCGATTCCAGTTCATCCATACCAAGGCTTGCTCTACATACAAGACACCGATCTTCACTACCTTTTTGTTTTAACAAAGATTCTGAAAAAATCGTGTTACACGATGGACACACAATACGTCGATTACTCACAACTAGCACCTCCCGTCATTTATCTTGCTTTATACTACCACATTTTACACATTTCCGCAAGTATTTTATCGAACATATATTCTTATTTGGATATCTGGCTAATAAACTTTTCCACTCCAAGTTTATTAAAAATAAAATCATGTATTATCCTAGAATACGAATATTTATCTATTATCTTATTATAATTGTCTACACTACCAATTCCGTAGTAGCGTCCAGTACCTTTAACTTATCATTATGTAATCTCTCATTCTCTTCTTTCTCCATAAGGAAAACCTTAATCATGTCAAGAATATCTTTATCGGTGAAATAAAGATGTTGTATCAGTTTTTTCCTTTCCTTTTTCTTCATTTTGTCCCATATTCTCTTTTCACTCAAAACATTATACAAAATTCTTGAGGCAGGTAGTAATTTACCGTCATCGTCAAAACATCTTATATCATACTCATTCTCAAGATTTGTGAAATAATCTGTATCAATCGGTTTGACTTCTTCCATTTTAGCGATTTGTGTATTATCCAAACTAATATAGGAATTTTTATCAAAGGAGATCCCATACTGATTCACTACAGTATTATCAAGTGAAGTTTCTCCTTTGTAAAATAACACTCCCATCATAATCGCTCCTGATGTAAGCGTAACTTTGTAAATGTTTCCTACTTCTAAATTTTCACTATTATTTTTACGCAATATAAATTTCTCCTTTGAATTTACTTATTGAAGTGCCTTCCAAAAGCATCTTGTATATTTTTCTCTACCTTTTCTTCTGTTCTTCTCCAGAAGCCACCGTTTCCAAGTAAGCCACCATCCTCAGCATAACCATATATCGTTTCGGTGTCTCTGCCAGACGGATCATACTGTGTACCTGTATTTATGGATATCTGACTTACTGCACTGTCACCATTAAAACTTATACCATCCAGTTGTGGAGAATTTCGTAACTGTCCAGTACGCTGATAACGTCCTTCTGCACCACTATCATAGAAATGCTCTACATTGCTTTTTAAATCTTCATATGACATCTCAGTAGCCTCTCTAATACCTGCATACATTTCTTTTTGAAGAGCAGCTTTTAACGCTCTCATGCTTGTAAATTTCGCTATATTTCTTCACCGCCTTTTTTGAATTGCTATATTCAGTTTTCATTATTATTTGACTATTTTTTACTATTGGATTTTCTCGGCTGAATTGCCGATGATTTTAATTTGAATTTTGAATTATATGATTGTTAATAGTTACCTTAATAAATTACTTATGATCCGAAGACAATAGAATCTCCTTCTATAGCTGTTTAAAAGCCATACTTCTTAATAAAATCTGAAACTCTCTCTGCCGTTTCGTCTGAAAACTCAAAATAGCCATCCTTCCACTTATAGTAGGATGCCGGAGAAAGTTTTACTTTCCTACAGAAAATTGTGATAGGCATTTCTAATTCCTCAATAAAATTTTTTACTCTTGTTCTTAACATAATATGTACTCCTTTCTGGTAAATAAAAAAATATATTAATATCTATTAACGCAATAGACATAAAAAGGTTATCACCAAAAAAGTGATAGCCCTTTTGCTCACATTGTATTATATTGACATATATAAGTTAATGCATGATTTTCGAAAAAAAATTTAAACTTTTTTCTCACACATAATTTTAAGCACTTTCGCTCCATAAAATTTTATGGTTTTTATCAGATTTCCTAATCACTCTACTGTCTTTAGGAACACAATAACAGCACTTGCTTTCTGTATTGCAAAAATAAAAGTTTTCGTAACCTTCATACGCCATTAATTCTTTTTTCTTAATTTTCACACTGACTGGACATTTTATATCTGCATCTGAAAAGAACTTTAAATTAAGTCGTTTTTTCTTGTCACTGTAATTTGCCTGCCAGTATTTACTTTTTCCAGTCGCAAATCTGTTTACAATACTATAATCATCCAAAAAATTGCAAATATAATCCTTCTCTATCCTCTGGTAATGTGCAATCAGTGTTTCGGCTATATTATCAGAAACAGTACCAATATCTTCCTCAATCACATCTATGTCATATGTAAGCAGATTTATCATATCGTATTTCTTTTTTCCTCTTTCTCTCTCCAAAATAGGAATTATGATATCATCATATCCTTTTATTATTGACAAAAAGCTTTTATACGAATAATAATTAACAGATTTTAAATAATCCGTACAATACTCGTAAATATTCATGCTTTCTCTTCCGAACAACTTAAAATACTTTTTGGGATCTAACTCTTTTAAAAGTCTTTTTGGCTCAGTCTTAGAAAGATTACTGTTTTCTGGTGCTCTAATAATCTCATAATTAAGAGCATACATCAAATGATCAAGCAACTTCTGTTCAACTATCCCCATGTCCATAGAAATATTATTGTCTGATATATTTCTTCCAGTAGTATGTAAAATATACTCTTGTAATTTCTTATAAGGATTTTTCGTTAATCCTTCTTGATTCTTAGATTTAAACATACGGTTATACCTCAAAATGCCATCAATGATTGCGTGTATATCATCAGAATCTTCCCTAAATAATTTATGAATATCATTTTTGATTATCCATTTCAAAGAATCTGAATATATTAATAAACGGTCAATATCTCTTTGTGAATCCATCCATCTTTTTTCTGAAAACTCATCAAAATATGAATAATATGTTTCTTCTCCTTCACAATCTATACTCTTTTTTGATTCTGGAATGTTTTTATGTATGATCTCATTTGCTTTTCCTATTTCTCTTACTAAATGATATTTTATATTCCATAATAACGTAGTTGCATTTATAATCGGCTTATTACTTGTTAGTTTACCTTGAAATATCTTTATAACAATTTCAATCATTAATTCCTGAATATCAGAAGTATCATATTCTCCCTTATAAAATTTTCTGTATCCACCTTTTACACGCACTCCGTCCTTGTAGCCTGTATTAATAGATTTTTTATTGTATTCCCATTTTGCATTACTTAAAATCCTGTTTAAACATGTAAAACGGAATTTTACCTTTGAATCATGCTTTTTCTGTTCATCGGAAATTTCTGCTTTAATAAATTCTGAATCCAGGACATTATCCATGTATTCAGTCCCTTTCAAGCTTGAGTAATACTTATTTGTTAATTCTCGCAGCCTGTCTTTTTCTTCAAAAAACACTCTGTTTAAAGCAGATTTATCTCCATTTTGATACTTTAAATATTCCTGATATAACTCTTCTGCGTCTGATGTTTGTGTCTGTTTTATATGTATCACCGCCTTGCTTTCTGTTATGTATAACATCTCTCAGAGCCAATAAAATAATCTACTGGCTCTGAAATGCTTGTTCTTATATTCTTCTATTCAGTTGCTTCTTCATTTTCGTCTGCACGATAAAACATAAAACGTCCTTTGTATGGGGTTGTGGTTTTTCCATTTAAGCGAAATTCAATTATACGACCATTTGCGTTCATACCAAATTTTTCTTGCATCATTTTCGAAACTTGACGTTTAGATTCAAATATTCCTACCTCTTTATTCTCAATAACATCTATTACTCTAACCTTAACAGGTTCTTTTCTACCACAATACAATTCATCTAATGGTTTTCCCATCAATTTTTCAATGATTTGTATTTCTTCTAAGGACAAATTTTTATTTACATATCTTCTTTTTACTGTTCCAACCACCCAATCATATAAATTTGTACCTCTATATTTTCTGTTTTGATTATTGATAATCACACCATCTTCAATTGCTTGTTTTGCAAAATCCATTTTATTATTAAACTGCTTTTCAAGTTTGCTACCCAAATATATTCCTAGTATTTCTAATTGTTTCTTCTGATCTTCTGATAGCGATTTGCAACGACTTAAAGTTTGCTTTTTTATTCCTACGTTATACCCATCAATTATGTCTCTACATTGTATGTTTAAATGTCCATATCTCTCTTTATACAGCTTTGCATAATAAACAAATTCATTAAATGATTTATCACTTCGAGTTTCACAAGAAAAATCAGGTAAATACTTATCCAATATTTCCTTCTTCCATTCAGGATAAATAATACTTTTATTACGCATCTTCTTCTTTTCATAAATAATAAATCCCCATAATTTTCTTATTTCTATATCTTCTGAAGAATGAGATGGATATTTACCAAGTTTTTCATAATATTCAGCAATATTCTTAATATTTCTTTCAAACCTATTTTTATATACATCCCAAACAAAACCTCTTTTATTAAGTTCATTAACTTTATATTTTGACAGTAAATCTAATTTCTTTCTCATATTACTCACCCAATTACCAGTATGAAATCCATCTATATCTATATAGTCTCCTGGAACTAATACATCTCCATTATGTTCTCTAACATACTTATCAAAGTGCCTTAATCCATTTTCCCAATCATAAAAAAGTACATCCCAAATAAATCCTATTTCATCTAGTTGGTTAATCCTATCGATTGTCAGTAGATAACTCCCATTCCCTTTTTTTGTAATTCTCATACATCCAACCCACTGACCCAATTTCACATTCGTACCATCAACCACTTCCACATAACGTTCCGGCACATCACAGTCTCCCATTCTTTCTTTATATTGTCTCAGTGCCCTAACATACATATCCCAGCTACCCTCTAATCGTCCCTCAATCTCTTTAAACATCTCTTTTATCTCCATCACCTGTTCCAAAACAAAGAATGTATCAATATCCTCAAGCCCAGAATCATCAAAATTTGGATCACTTTCTTTTTCCCTTGCAATTGCATCTTTAATTTCTTTCAACAATCCTATACCCTCATTAGCACTTGAAAAGTTATTAACAAAATCAAATACCAACAAGTATTTCCCTATATTCTCAGCTTCTACCAAGCGTCCTAATTGTTGAAGGTATATTATGTTACTCAATGTAGTTCTGAGCATTATCACACCAGAAATATCTTTTATATGAATTCCTTCATTAAGCATATCAATTGCAAATAAAATTTTTGAAGAATCACTTTTATCCTTACAAAATGCTTCATAATCTTTTTCTTTATCAGGATAATCAGAATAAACGGCATAATCATGTACGTTTTTTATACCAGCAACTTTAAACCAATCAACCACAATGTTTCGCATAATATCTAAATGCTTCTTATCCTTACAAAACACAAGATACCGTCCGTCTTTTTCCTTAATATATTTGTTTAAAATGAGCGGAATCCCATAACTTTTTTCAAAATGCATTTTCATTTCCTGCATTTTCTTAAGAAATTCTTTCTTCTCCTTTTTTGTATTTGTTGAATTTTCTAACTTTTTCTTTAGCTTGTCCAATTCATCATCAAGTCTGTATATAGCAGCAATATAATGAGGACAAGGTAATACTTTCCTTGCAATCGCTGTAGAAAGAGGCAGTTCTTCAATCGCATTTCCTTCGAAAAGTGTTTGTACAATATTCACTCCATCACTACGAATGATTGTCGCACTTGTACCTAAAACAATGCTTTCTGCATGTGTTGACATCAAATAATCAATTTTCTTTCCCCAAACAGGAGCTGTTCCATGATGGCTCTCATCCAAGAAAATCAATTTATACTCCATTTGAGCGATATCTTCATCACTCATACGGATCAATTTCTGATATGTAATAAAGTCAATATTATTAATACCAAATTCTTCAAATTTGTCTTTAATTTCATCTAACAACGGATTACTTGGTTCTAATACAAGTTTAGAATCGTCATTGTATTTTTCAGCCAATGCACCCATGAGATATGTTTTTCCAGATCCCGTTGCTCTTGGAACTGCAATTTTCTTTATTCCCGATTTAATCATTTCATTAATCTCTTTAAATGCTTCTAAATTGTGTGGTTTTAAAACATCAATTACGCTCATATCTTTCACCCTCATCATTTATTTTTCGATTTAATACAAAATCTTAATTTTAACAGTTGTATCATTTTCTAACTTTATTTCAACATTCAAATAATCTTCTGGATTCTCCTTATCTTCACAGCCTAAAATTTCTACAACAGCATTCACTAAAAACGCAATTGCGCCATAACTGGCTTGTGATTCTTCTACTGAAAAGGTAATAACATTACTTTTCTCATCATAGGAAATATGATTGAATGCATTTTCTACGCATACCATTTTGTTTGATAAAACAATATTTCCCATCAAACCAAAATGAGACATCTGAATAAGCCGTGAAACATTCATATCTAAAATTCCTTTTCTCAATATTTGTCTTGCTTCTTCTCTTGTTACTTCATTCTTCATAACATTTTTCTCCTTTTCCTTGATTTAATATTTGAATAAGTCTTACTGTACTTATTACTTACTTCTCCATTCCCTCTCCATTCCCTCACACCTTTTTCACTTCAAAGCGAAAAACTTATAAAATTTCGCAATTCCCATAACAATCTTACGTTCACATTAAATCGAACGTCTGTTCTTATATTCTCTACTATAGCAAACATATGTTTGTATGTCAAGACAGAAATCATTTTATTTCATCGCGAATGTGTTTCATCTTTTGTCGAATAGTAATAAAACAATTTTTTCTTGTTTTTGTCCACATGTTGATAATTTAGAATGTAAAGTGTATAATATTATTACAAACACATGCAAAACAACTTTAACATGCATACAAGGAGGGGAATTTCTGTGAAAGAACAGGTTTTAATTCAATTTAGAGCAGACAGAGCTTTAAAACAAGAAGTAACTGAAATATATGAACGTCTTGGAATGGATTTACCTACGGCATTTCGTATGTTTATGACTAAAAGTAAGATAGTAAAGGGGCTTCCATTTGAAGCAACACTACCAGAAAATACAATAACCAGAACAGAGGCTAAAAATGCCTTTCACGAAATGCGGAAACAAGTAGCTGATATTCCAGAAATGTCACTTGACGAAATTAATGCTGAGATTTTAGCAACAAGAACAGAAAGAAAAGGATAGACAACCATGAAATATTATGCAGTAATTGATACAAATGTATTGCTTTCAGCATTGCTTTCCAAAAAAGAAGAGTCTGCTACAGTCAAAGTCTTAGATGCCGTTTTTGATGGGAAAATCATCCCATTGTACCATCAAGAAATATTAGCTGAATATAATGACGTACTCCATAGAGAAAAATTTCATCTACGAGAAGCTTTAATACAGAAAATTATTGAATCATTCAAACAATACGGGGTAGAGATATTTCCCCGGCCTACTGGCGCAGTTTTGATTGATATGGATGACCTTATATTTTATGAAGTAGCAATGGAAAAGCGGAATGATGATGCATATTTAGTTACAGGCAATCAGAAGCATTATCCATTCAAAGATTTTATTGTAACACCTGCCGAAATGATGGCAATTATCAAGACAGCAGAAAATATGTAAATATATCCGTATATTCGTTACAAGTCCGAGAACACGCATTCTATTGTCTAGGCAAAAAAAATACCAACCACCAGTTTATTCTTCTCTTTTTCTGATGGTTGGTTACTATCTATTTTTTTATTTCAAATTTTTTAATTTGGAGATAATAGCAATAATATTATTTTTATATTCATCTCCATTAACAAAAACATTTAAAGTATGTTCAAAATCATTGTAACCATCTCTATATTTCTGCTCATATGGATTTATAGCAGGATTGTTGGATATTGGATAATTATTATAAAAATCACGTATATGAAAAAAATACATTTTCTTGTTATCAATCTTTTTCACATTTTCATAAAAATTATTGACATCTTCAATTTCCTGTTCACTCAATTTATCTTTCAATTCACCAAGGACTGCTATATAGTCAAATGGATTAAAATACGTCATAGGCATAATTTCATTCTCACCCGTTCCATCAATTACTTTTTTGTCCTTATCTATATCTAACTTAGTTTGTTTTAAATTCAAATAAAGAATTAATGCATTTTTCTTAATTGTACTTTCATTTTTTCTTTTTTGTGTATATAAAGTGCCTATAATTGACAATACAGATGTAATAACCGCAACTAATAAAGATGAAAATATTTTCGATGACAAAATTTCCTTCATAACAAGCATAGCAAACATAACAAAGTACCTCTATAAACTTTTGTATTCTAGAAAATCATACCACACCCTCAATTAACATTCAATCATCAAACCACAATCCCAACTTCTCAATTATGTATTGCTAATCACCACACAACAATATAAACTAATATCAAAAAGAAAGGCGATATATCATCATGGCTGCTAAAAATACACAGGAACTTTCAGTTAACTTCATAACAAGGGATTCTATGTCTGATAGCGAATTTAATGCACTTATGGAAAAAGGATTATTACAAGCTAAAGAAGATAAATCTTATCCTGTAAATGATGTATTTAACAAATTAAAACAGGAATTACAATAACCACGCTCACAACAAAAACAATTGTCGAAAACCTCAAACATGATATATTATATACGGAAACCATAGAGCCAAAGGCGGCTTACCCTCTGTTTATCGGAGGGGCTACCCTCCAGACGAAAGAAAGGAGGGTGATACCAATGAATGTTACATATTCTGATCTAATTCAGTTTTGTATATTTATTGTTACCCTTGTCGGTCTGTGCTATCAGATTTTCAAGGGAAAGAAATAGCCGCCACTACTGCCGATAGTGACGGCCAGCCCTATAAAGGGTTGTAACTTAGTCATTTGAGGGTAGCCGCTTCTATGGTTTCCCTTATGTCTATAATATATCATATGAATCGAATTGTATCAAGAATTAATTGCTTGTCTGTATGATTTTATCCTGTTTCTATGTTGCTACTTATAATCCCCCTATCCCTTAATCACATCTCTCTTATATGCCCAAATAACACCTCCAAATCCATACATCTAACATTCCCTTATCTACAATCCAAAAGCTCAAATATGGACTAAATAACGGTCATTCAATCACACAAGATAATCAATTATGTACTATTCAAATCCGATTATTATTGCCCAAAATAAAAAGGACTGAAAATCCAATCCTTTTTAATAATCATATCTTTATATAGCAGACTTCTTTTCAATCATAATTCCATAACCCAATGCATCAAGTATATTACAAAATGTTTGTAATGACGGACTATGATTCTTTTTTTCTAATCGTGATATAGCCTGTTGTGTGTTTCCTGTCATTTTTGCAAGCTCTGATTGAGAAATATTCTCCTGTTTACGTATTTCAATCAATTTATCAACCAACTCTTTATCATCACTAGACACATAAAAAGTTGATGCTGGCATTCCGTCACGCTCTGTAAGAGGAATATTCTCTTTGTCAATTTCAATGGCCTGCAACAATCCTTGTATTGTATCATCAAAAAAATTACTCATATCTTATCCCTCTTATAATTTTCTATCATTAGAATACATCAAATTTGTTGTTCTTTCAATCTTTTATTACTTACCTATTTTTAATTTTCAGCAACAGTAAACACTTTACTACATCAACATTTTTCCCTCTATATCATATACACACAATCAAATATCACCCTCAAATTCTATTCAAATCATATCACATGATTAAATTAACACCTCTAATAATCCGTTTTCAAAATACACCTCTATTTCGCAAAATAAACCCAACACATAGGACAATTATCCTGTCACTTGAAAGACGTGTTTCATTGGCAAATTTCAGATTAATTCATCCCATTTCTTGATCTTCATGATTCGATTGTACGACTTTTAAAAAAATAGCTTTCATTCTATCATTTGATTTTACAATATCATATAAATCATTTTCATTATTAACCTGATTGAAAAATTCAAAAACTTCCTTATAATCTTCCGTTTTAGGAAATAAATATGTATTATTATTAAAGATTATTAAATAGCCAAATTCCTTTAGTTCATTAATTGATTCGAGCAAAGTCGAATTATCAAAATATGCCCCTACATTAGCAATTTGATATTTGCTAATAACACTAATATTATACTTTTTGTCTCTTATTGAGTATAAATAGCTATACAGTCCCAATGCTTCATAACCGCAATCCGATACAATATTTTCAATTAATTCTTCATTCATATAGCAGACACCTCTTTACTTAAATCACTGGCAGAGATAAGGAAGTTCCTCATAATTCTCTTTACCAATCTAACTGATTGACCGATTAATTATTTATCTTTCTTCATCTCTTCCTAAACTCCCCAAAATCCACAATCTCACCCATACCACCATTATTAATCAATTTCACCTTATACCGCTCAAACTCTTCAATATCCCATAATTCACAGTCAGGAACATTGGCAGCAGTCAGATTTGTTTCTGTTGCTTCAATTGTCATATGGAAGAATGAGATATCTGTTACCTGATAAATTTTGCCTGTTACATTTAAGAACTTGATTTTTGTGTTGTTACTCAATTTTCTTTTCCCCTTACATTATAAATCTTGTTGCTTGTACTTCCCGAAAATAATCATCAGGATTTTCACCTGCTTCAATTAATTCCTCCCGGCTCTCTTCTATGATCCGCTGCATTTCGTCACGAGATACACCAAATGCTCTTGCCATTTCCTCAGACGTACAATAAAATTCCTGTCCAGTAAGCTTGTCCATCATTGAGCGTAGATAAAGATAAATCAGATCATATGTAAGTCCATCTTTAATCCCATCATCTATTAATGGCTCAATATTTTCCTTTATCATTTCTCTTGTGATACCATATTTACCATAATTGACTAAAATATTCTGTATTATTGTTTGTTTATCCATATGTAATTTCTCCCTTAATGCATCCCAAAATAATTGTTTTCGTTATGAGCGATATCATTTCAAGGTATCGCCATTTCAGCAACACCTTTTTTACTGTTCAATATGGACAATTGAATTCTCAAGGAATAACTATTTCAGAGATACCTTTTTCAAATAATGAAACAACAACTGATTAACTACTGGCAGCATTTTTAATAGTTCTATGCTTCAATACAATAATTCTGGCTATAGATGTTTCATCTATCCTTGTACTTGCAGATGCATCACTGATTCTTAATTCTTTTCCATAGTACACTTCATCTATCGAAAGATATTTCTTACTGCCATTTGAATAGTAATAATTGCAGTAATCGTCTGGATCATGTTCTTCATCTGTGAAGTACCAATGACCAAAATCACGATATTTACGGCATTCACCAAGATATATGCCTGTGCTTTCTTTTCCGCTTTGACGTATAACTTTTATTTCATCACCTAGAAACAGATTAGAAACGTTACCAAATTCATCTGCTATATATATTATTTTCCCTTTTTCTATACGGTTCATGATATAAATATCTGTTCTATTTGCAATACATTTTTTAATGGCTTCACTCATTGTATTGCCATGTGACATTTTATAGCTTGTCATGCGTGTATCATCCAATGTACCAAAACAGCATCCCCAATCAGTTGTAAACTTCATCAGAGTAAAATGTCCGTCATATTCTTTATTTGCTATATCAATTAACTTCTGTAATTTTGTCATTCTCGTCTATCTCCTTTATTCATAAAAAATTTTTCACCTACTTCTACTGGTACTCTGAAAGGTTTGTCCAACTCTTCCTCACTTACCACTTGTTCATCAACTTGTTTCATAATTTCAAGCATTTCTTCATCTGTTCTTCCAAGTGTCCTTCCCATTTGACGTGATGTACACCAAAAGAAATCCAGTCCGCACACATCTGTTAGTGCTAATTGCAGAAAGAAATATATGCTGTCATATGAACGGCCTTCTTTTACGCTTTCATCTATCAACGGTTCTATGTCTTCTTGCGTAATGCCAAATTTACTATAAATAGTCAAAATATTTTTTATAATCGTTTGTTTATCCATGATTGTCGTTGCTCCTTTATCCTTTTCAACCACTAAACCTATAATTCCCACTCTTCATAGGACAGAACTCTTTAACACCATAAACCTCAAGCATCTTATTCAAGGTAATCAGACATAATTATTTCGATAATTTTATCTTTGGCAGATGAGGATATTATTTGGCTTTTATCTTCAGTCAGCAAAGATAAAACATCTTGATATGTTATATCTTTAGATTTTAGATAATTTACGTATGCCGCTTTATTCTTAAACCAATCACGTCCAATTTTATAAAACTCATCTGATTTTCCATGAACACCAGTAGCACAACATTTAACCATTCTTGCCATATCCTTCTCCTTCTTCATCTCAAAATATAAGCAGTGAGCAATCTGTGATTGCGAACTAATCAGTCACCGCCGCTTTTTGCGGTGGCTGCCTACTGTCAGAGACTACACTAATTCATAATCATTCTTATCAATCAAACTAATTACTTCTTTTACCTCTTTTTGTGTAGCTTTGTCCTTACATGCTTTGGTCATTTGAATAATCGTTTTCATGGGATATGCCGGTAATAGCAAAGAACGTAATTCTTCTCTATATTTCATCCATTCCAAACGTTCATAACGATACATATCACCTGCTGTTTGATTTGAAACCACATGATAACCACTCCATTTTTTCTCAAGATAAGCTTTCTTACTAATTACTGATTCACAAGTAACTAAACATGAGATCAATAATGAATCTGTAAACTTTTTATTCTTTAAATTCTCTTTGTCCTGTTTTATCACAATAACTAATCTCCTTTTGTGTCTCCGACGGTGGACACAGCCTAAGACCAGCAAAGTCCAGCAGAGCTGTCCTTTACTTCCCTTAGTCCGTGATTAATATTGGAGCATCCTGTCAAAAGGCTTACGCCATTTTGCCAGTCTGTCCAATATTCAATAATTTTTTTTGTAAGCAGATAATTTTCTTTGGGGGAGAATCCACATTTATGATATATAATACATCTGTGTGAATCTTACCCCTTAACTGTAAATGGTATCAAAAATCTGCAATTTCTCTATATAGTAAGGATTTGCATAAAAGTGATACCTCTACGGAGATCTTATATTTATCAGACCTTTTTCATCTGGTATTTTTTTAACAATCCAATATGTAACTAATCTCTTTTTCTCTTTAAATCTTTTGCTTACTACAGTAAATCCATAATTAACTTCCAAATATTTTTTAATCTGTCCTATGGATGTTTGTTGCCTATTGAACCTATCCCTAATATCGCAGATATTTGCAAATTGCCCTTGCTCTTCTTTAGTCAATTTTTTATTTACATTGTTCTTCAAATAGATTTCAATAATATCCTGGACTCTTTCTTGCGTTACATCTGCCATATCAATACTTTTATCTGCAACAGTTTCGCCTAAATATTTAAGGATTTCTTCTCTATAACTTGTACGCTTTTCTTTCATGTCTAATATTATCGCTTCATCTGATAATAGTTTTTCAAACCGTAATTCATTGATTTTCCAATCATGCGTATAATCAAAATCATAGAATATTGTATAATCCTTATATTCCCTGTCTTTTCCGTATCTACTTATCCACTCTGTTCTATTATCCTTTAGCAGCAACACAGGTTCTAATTGTTCAACAACCTTTTTATGAAATAGATTTAATTCATAGCTCTGATAATCTCTTACATAAAATATACAAGTATCATTTTCATCTATGATACGTTTTCTTCCCAAACATTGAATTGCGCTTTCCAAATCAAAAATATCACAGATAATATGTTTAACTTTTCCGTCTTTAAAATCCACTCCATTGTCCAAAACTTTTGTTGTTATCAGCAGTCTATTATTGAATGAATATCCACCTGTATTCTTATTTCTATAAATAATATCCTTTGAACAATACTTCTTTACAAAATTTACACCTTTGTTATCGGATGTATCGCTACAATAGAAATTCATATACTGGATTTTTGTTTCATGTATTACATTTTCGTCTTCATCACAATTATGTCCCTTTGTTGGCGAATAATGATTATATAGCTTTCTCATTTTGGTAATGCTATTGCAAAAATACATGATTTTATCATCTGTATTCTTCAACAAATCGTCTATGATTCCGTATAAATCTCCATTTCTAAACCAACATATTTTATCTACATAACCATAATCAGTAGGCAGAAAATATTTAATTGCTTCCTGTCTTGACTGATCCTTTATATCTCGCTCTATTTTATTAAAAATATTTCTGTATGTAGCTGTCATAAACAACAAAGTTTTATCGTGGCTGCAAATTCCGCACGAACGGCGTAGCCATTCCGCTTCCGACGGCGTAATCATTC
>CAJUAM010000015.1 GCA_910584615.1 uncultured Dorea sp. | reverse complement strand
GTGGTAAACAGTACAAAGTAGCCGAAGGCGATATCATTAAAGTAGAGAAGCTTGGGGCACAGGCCGGAGAGGCTTACACTTTTGACCAGGTGCTTGCAGTTAGTGACAACGGTCTGAAAGTTGGTGATCCGACAGTTGCAGGAGCAACAGTTGAGGCGTCTGTAGTTGGCAACGGTAAAGGTAAGAAAGTTATCGTATACAAGTACAAAAGAAAAACCGGATACCACAAAAAGAACGGTCACAGACAGCAGTATACGGCAGTTAAGATTGAAAAGATCAATGCTTAATTTGGAGTTTTTTCATGATTCATGTAACCATTTATCGGAATAAAAGAAAAGAGTATACCGGTTTCAAGACATACGGGCATGCTGGATTTAGTGATGAAGGCCAGGATATTGTATGTGCGGCTGCCTCTGTATTGATCATCAATACGGTGAATGCGATTGAAAAATTTACGGAAGACAGAACCTCTCTGGTGTCGGATGATGCGGAGGGTGTGATTGATTACTCATTAAAGGATAAGCCTTCGAAAGAAGCGAAACTTTTGCTTGATACGATGGTTCTTGGACTCGTGGAAATGTCTGATGATGAGAACTATGCAGAATATATTGATTTAACATTCGAGGAGGTGTAACAACCATGATGAAATTAAACCTTCAGTTTTTTGCTCATAAAAAAGGAGTTGGTTCTACAAAGAACGGACGTGATTCTGAGTCAAAGAGACTCGGAGCGAAGAGAGCAGACGGACAGTTTGTAAAAGCAGGCAACATCCTTTACAGACAGCGTGGAACAAAGATCCATCCAGGTATCAATGTTGGACGCGGCGGTGATGATACATTATTTGCGCTTGTTGACGGTGTTGTAAGATTTGAAAGAAAAGGAAGAGATAAGAAGCAGGTTTCTATCTATCCTGTAGCTTAATTTGTAAGATTGGGCTTGTGAGAGTGTTGCTTGGTAACTGTTTGCAGTTATGCGGCAGCGCTCTTTTTTTAATAACAGTTCGGTCATATAGCATTTGAGTTTATATAACTGAATGTTCCTTAAAATATATGGAAAGGAAGAAGATATTATATGTTTGCGGACAGAGCAAAGATATTTATACGTTCCGGAAAAGGCGGTGACGGTCATGTCAGTTTCCGCCGTGAGTTGTATGTACCTAATGGCGGCCCTGACGGCGGTGACGGTGGACGCGGCGGCGATGTTATCTTTGAAGTGGACGAAGGATTAAATACGCTTCAGGATTATCGCCACAGAAAGAAATTCGCGGCAAAAGACGGTGAATCAGGCCAAAAAAGACGATGCCATGGTTCCGATGCTGAGGATATCATCTTAAAAGTTCCGGAAGGAACTGTAATCAAGGATGCGGATTCTGATAAAGTGATCGCGGACATGTCCGGAGATAATCGCAGGCAGATTGTTCTAAAGGGTGGCAGAGGGGGTCTTGGAAACCAGCATTTTGCGACAGCTACCATGCAGATTCCCAAATATGCGCAGCCCGGACAGCCAGCGCAGGAACTCTGGGTGAAATTAGAGCTTAAGGTCATTGCGGATGTAGGACTGATAGGTTTTCCAAATGTGGGGAAATCCACTCTTTTGTCCCGTGTGACCAATGCGCAGCCAAAGATTGCCAATTATCATTTTACTACACTGAATCCGAATTTGGGCGTTGTGGATATGGAAGATGCAAAAGGGTTTGTCATCGCGGATATACCAGGGCTGATCGAAGGGGCTTCTTTAGGTGTCGGGCTTGGACATGAATTTCTGCGTCATATCGAACGGACAAAAATGATGATCCATGTTGTGGATGCTGCAGGCAGCGAGGGAAGAGATCCGGTTGATGACATCTATAAGATCAATCAGGAGCTTGAAGCCTACAATCCCGAGATTGCTGCCAGACCGCAGGTGATCGCGGCAAATAAGATTGATATGATCTATGAGCAAGATGACGAAAACCCGGTTGACAGATTAAAAAAGGTATTTGAACCAAAGGGAATAAGGGTATTTCCTATTTCCGGAGTCACAGGGAAGGGACTTAAGGAGCTTCTTTACTATGTGGCAGAGCAGCTTAAAGGACTTAGCCAGGAAACGGTTGTATTTGAACAGGAATATTTCCCGGAAAATGAGCTTATTTATCTGGAACTGCCGTATACCGTCGAAAAAGAGGATGGTATATATGTGGTAGAAGGACCTAAGATTGAAAAAATGCTGGGTTATACAAATCTGGACTCAGAGAAGGGATTTGCATTTTTTCAAAAGTTTCTAAAGGATACAGGTATTCTTAGTGAATTGGAAGCTGCAGGGATCCAAGAGGGAGATACCGTCAAAATGTACGGTCTTCAGTTTGATTATTATAAGTAAATTATTAACATGGAAGCAATAACCTATAGGAGTCTTATCTATGACGACAAAACAGAGAGCATATTTAAAAAGTCTTGCAATGAAGATGGATCCGGTGTTCCAGCTTGGCAAGAGCAGTATGACACCGGAATTTACAAAAGCAATTGATGAAGCGCTGGCAGCAAGAGAATTAATTAAAGTCAGTGTTCTGAAAAGCTGTGCTGATGATCCAAAAGAGCTGGCAGTTCTTTTGTCAGAACGGACACATTCTGATGTAGTTCAGATAATCGGAAGAAAAATCGTTCTTTATCGTGAGGGAAAAGATAAAAACAAAAAAATCCAGCTTCCGTGATTGGAAAGGAAGCATTTGTTAAAAATTAAAATTGCATGTGAGGATAGATGACATGAAGATAGGAATTATGGGAGGCACCTTTGATCCCGTTCACAATGGGCATCTTGCAATTGCCAAAGCTGCATACGAGCAGTTTGGACTTGACAAAGTATGGTTCATGCCCAATGGGAATCCTCCCCACAAGGCGTTGGCAGATATCAGCTCGACTATAGAAGACCGGCTTCAGATGGTAAAGTTAGCGATCGCAGGATGTACAGGCTTTCGCCTTGAGGTGTATGAAGCGAGCCGAAGGGAAGTTTCTTGCTCGTATGAGACAATGGAACACTTTTCTAAGACTTATCCGGAGAATGATTTTTATTTTATTGTTGGCGCGGATTCTTTGTTTACCGTTGATAAATGGGTACATCCAGAAAGGCTGTTTCCTACCTGTACCATACTTGCAGCTTTCCGGGATGAAGTGGATACGAAAGAAGAGATGGACAGACAGATAGATTATCTGAAAAAAAAGTATCATGCAAAATGCAGCCTTCTCTTTTCTCCTATCATAAAAGTATCTTCTTCTGAGTTAAGGGAACGGATCAGAGATGGAAAAAGTATACAAGGATTTGTACCGGAAAAAGTAGAGGAATACATTAAAAAGGAATGTTTGTATGAATCACAAAATTAGCAGAGTTAATAAAAAAATTCAAAAAAAGCTTGATAAAGAACGTTATGAGCATACACTTGGAGTGATGTATACAGCCGCAGCACTTGCTATGTGCCATAATGTGAATGTGGAACAAGCACTTTTAGCCGGACTTTTGCATGACTGTGCAAAATGTATCCCAAACGATAAAAAAGTTAAATTATGTCGTAAATACCATCTTGAAATATCAGATGTGGAGCTTAAAAATCCGAGTCTGCTGCATGCAAAGCTTGGTGCGTTTATGGCAAAAAAGAAATACCATATAGAAGATTATGAAGTGCTGTGTGCAATTAAAAGTCATACTACTGGAAAACCGGCAATGACACTTTTAGAGAAGATTATCTATATCGCTGATTATATAGAGCCGGGGCGGGAAGAACTCCCTAATATGGCAGAAGTAAGGCGGCTGGCATTTCACAATATTGATGAGTGTCTCTACCGGATGCTTAAGGATTCTCTTGAATATTTAAAGAGTAAAAATCTTGCGATTGATGAAATGACAGAAAAGACTTATCATTATTATCATAAAATACTAAAAGAGCAGGAGGGTTAAGATGGAGCAGGGAAAAGATATGGTTCGCATCATTTATGATGCACTTGCGGAGAAAAAGGGCGAAGATATTAGAGTGATTGATATATCTTCGATCTCGGTTATGGCAGATTATTTTGTGATTACAAACGGAAACAGCAACAGCCAGATGGATGCCCTTGTGGAAAATGTGGAAGAACAGATGCATAAGACCGGGCACTCACTGAAACAGCGGGAGGGCAGTAAAGGAGGCGCATGGGTACTGCTGGACTACGGCGATGTGATCGTGCACATTTTTGATAAGGAAAGCCGTTCTTTCTATAATCTTGAACGTATATGGAACGACGGAAAGGCTGTCGAGATGTAGGACGTATCGTTTATTATAACAAATGAATATCTGTATCACAGATATGTTTTTAGTAAAAGCCAAAATATATTTCATCAGAAAGTATTTTGGCTTTTTTGCATACTGATAAAATTTACATGAAGCGGAATACACCGATCACTTTCCCCAGAACGGTACAATCGGGAACAATAATTGGCTCCATCGTGTCATTTTCAGGCTGCAGACGGATAACTCCTTCTTCCTTATAAAAGGTCTTGACAGTAGCTCCGTCTTCGATCAAAGCAACCACCATCTCGCCGTTCTCGGCTGTCTCTTTTTCTTCTACAAGCACGTAATCTCCATCAAGTATACCAGCATTGATCATGCTTTCACCTCTGACTTTCAGCATGAATGTCTGCTTGTTCGGCATAAATTCCATAGGAATAGGGAAATAGTTCTGGATGTTCTGTTCTGCTAAAATTGGTTCTCCTGCGGCTACACGGCCTATGATCGGGACATTGACCATCTCACGGCGGATCAGATTGAAACTGTCGTCCAATATCTCAATTGCCCGGGGTTTTGTAGGGTCCCGTCTTATATATCCGTTCTTCTCCAGAGTCTCCAGATGGGAGTGAACGGAAGAAGTAGATTTTAGATTCACCGCTTCACAAATATCACGTACTGCGGGCGGAAAACCTCGGTCTAATATCTGTGATTTAATATATTCCAATATTTCAAGCTGTTTTGCGCTGATCTTACCCTGTGCCATACATAATTCCTCCCTTTAATATATTCTAATATAACTGCAAAATCCATCTGAAATTTCTTGTTGTATCTATAATATCACAGCAGAAGAAAAAAAGCAAACAAATGTTTAGAAAATATGTTCGTATTTTTTGCTTTAATCTATTGACAATCTAATTTTTAATCTATATACTGAAGGAACAAAAGTTCGAGAACAGATATTCGGTAATTTGGATATAAAGTGATATTTAACAAGGAGAAGAATATGACAGAAAGAACGATAATAACAGACAGGAGAAGGAAATGCAGGAGGACATATGATATAGATATACATGATATCATATACAAGCTATATGATCGATGCGGGGCCAAGAAACAAAAACTGATATCCGGATTGCAGATTCTGATAATGATGCTTATGTTCAGTGTGATCGTGAATGGCAATTTTGCAGAAGCCAGGGATAATTCTTCCGATACAACACTAAACTGTAGTAAGTATTACAAATGCATTGTGATTGAATATGGAGACACATTATGGGAAATCGCCGCAGAATATAAAGGATCTTATTATGACTCTGTCTATGATTATATTGATGAAGTCATGGCGATCAACCACCTGACAACAGATCGGATACATGCAGGACAATATCTTACAGTTCCATATTATGAAAATGATGATGATCATAATCACAACAAGAAATACAGTGTTAATAATCCGCAAAAACCAAGGAGTAGTATTAATTGATACTACTAATAGGCATTAATATATCTATACGTAAAATACTGATTTTTCCAAAAGATGTGGACAAAAAAGCTGTAATATGGTAAAATTATAGATATTTCAGGGGTTTTAAGGGGGTTTTTATATGACCAGACAACGTACATATCATGAACAAACAAACATTGATTATACTTTGCGGTTAAGGGATATCTTAAAGACACTGCCGCCATTTGCTTATGATTTTTTCCGGGCTATCGAACCGACATCATCTATACGGACTCGAATGAATTACGCGTATGATATCAGGGTCTTTTACCATTATCTGATGGAGAATAATCCGATATACAGTTATTATACTATTGATCAGTTTAGCGCGTCTGATCTGGAGAATCTCGAACCGGTTGATATTGAAGAATATATGGAATATCTTAAAGTCTATAAACGTGACGACGATGAAACAATGGTAAACGGCGAAAAGGGACTTGCCAGAAAAATGTCCTCGTTAAGAAGCTTTTATGGCTACTACTATAAGCGCCAGGTGATTTCTAATAATCCGATGCTCCTGGTAGAAATGCCAAAGATCCATGAGAAGGCAATTATCCGGCTGGATGCGGATGAAGTTGCCATGCTGCTTGATTTTGTGGAATCAGCAGGTGATAAGCTTACCGGACAGGCACTTACTTACTATCATAAGACTAAAGAGAGGGATCTGGCAATCCTTACGCTGCTTTTGGGTACTGGTATCCGTGTTTCAGAGTGCGTAGGACTGGATCTGAATGATGTTGATTTTAAAAATAATGGCATTACAGTAACCCGCAAAGGCGGAAATCAGATGGTTGTGTATTTTGGGGATGAAGTTGCCGATGCATTAAGACGATATCTTGAAGGGGACCGCAAGGCGATCACTCCTCTCTCAGGGCATGAGAATGCACTTTTTTTGTCAACGCAAAGACGTCGTATGGGTGTGCAGGCAGTTGAGAATATGGTAAAAAAGTATGCCAGACAAGTAACACCTAATAAAAAAATTACACCTCATAAACTGCGGAGTACTTACGGTACTTCTCTTTATAAGGAAACAGGGGATATCTACCTTGTTGCAGATGTTTTGGGGCATAAGGATGTAAATACAACGAAAAAACATTACGCGGCAATTGATGAAGACAGAAGGCGCATGGCGGCATCCGCAGTCAAGTTAAGAGAGTCGTAATTCTGAGGAAAGGTGATAAAAAGATGAAACTGCAGCAGCTTTTAAGCTATACACGCAAGGCCGTGGATGAATATCAGATGATTGATGAAGGGGATCATATTGCGGTCGGAATTTCTGGAGGTAAGGACAGCCTGACACTTTTATATGCTCTGCATGGTCTGAAACGTTTTTACCCGAAACATTTTGAATTGAGTGCTGTAACGGTAGATCTGGGATATGAAAAGTGTGATTTTTCTCCTGTAGATCAGTTATGCAGGGAACTTAAAGTTCCTTACCATATAGTAAAGACGGATATTGCCCATCTTCTATTCGAAGAGCGAAAGGAAAGCAATCCTTGTTCTTTATGTGCCAAGATGAGAAAAGGCGCGCTGAATCAGGCAGTAAAAGAGATGGGCTGCAATAAAGTTGCTTATGCGCATCATACAGATGATATTGTTGAGACAATGCTGCTCAGCCTGCTTTTTGAAGGGCGTTTTTACTCTTTCTCACCAAGAACTTATTTAGACCGTATGGACCTGACGGTTATCCGTCCTATGATGTTTGTGGATGAAGCTGATGTTATCGGTTTCAAGAATAAGTATGATCTTCCGATTGTAAAAAGCAGATGTCCGATTGACGGCTATACAAAACGTCAGTATGCCAAAGAGCTGATCCAGCAGTTAAACAGAGAACATCATGGTGTCAAAAAGCGAATGTTTACTGCTATTCTTAACGGCAATATAAAAGGATGGCCGGAACGAGTCATTCATGTAAGATAGATATATACAAGAAAACATTCCGGCCATTGCTTATTATTTTTATAATTTTGTGTCGGTTACACTTTCTTTTTGGTGAACCAGACGTTCTATAAATTCTGCGGTTCCGTTAATTCCCAGCATGGAACTGCAGATGCTTACGTCATAACTGTCAGATGCTCCCCATTTTTTATTACTATAATAGTTATAATAGCTTGCGCGTTTCTTATCTGTCTTAGTGATCATATCTTTTGCTTTTGCATCTGTCAGATCATAGATCCGTGCTATACGGCGTATTCTGGCATTCATGTCAGCATGCACGAAAAGTCTCAGCACGTTGTCATATTCTTCTAATGCATAGTCCGCACATCTGCCGACAAGGATACAGGGACCCTCATCCGCAATCTTTTTAATCGCGTCAAACTGTGCTAAAAATACTTTATGGTTAATAGGCATGTCCGAATAGCTTCCTGCCGTATATCCTAAAGAATAAGTATCCATAACAAGAGAATAGAGGAAACTGTTGGTCGGTTTTTCATCATGGGTTTCAAATAATTCCTGACAAATCCCACTTTCTTTTGCGGCACGGTCAAGCATTTCTCTATCGTATAGTTTAATGCCGAGATCTTTTGCAACTTTTCTCCCGATTTCCCGTCCGGCACTTCCAAATTGTCTTCCTATGGTAATGATTGTTTTTGTCTTTGCTTCTGTCATAAACGTATCACGCTCCTTTTAATAGCTGATATGCAAATAATTTACATATGATTTAATATTATATAATAATTTTAAGGAAAAGTACACAATTATTTATCTCACGCCTACTTGGTGCTTATCCTGAGTTTATCAAGCAAGTCCGTAAAGTACTTTGGAAGGGCGGCGTTAAATTCCACATACTCTCCTGTTTTTGGGTGGATAAATCCAAGAGTTTTTGCATGGAGCGTCTGTCCCTGAAGGTTTAGAAACGGACATTTCTTTGGACCATAGACAAGATCTCCAAGCAGCGGATGACCGATACTTGCCATGTGTACCCGGATCTGATGAGTGCGCCCTGTTTCCAGCCTGCACTGGATATAGGTAAATTGACCGAAACGTTCCAGTACATTATAATGAGTGACTGCTTCTCTTCCGTTTTTCGCAAAGGTACTCATCTTCTTGCGCTCTGTCGGATGCCTTCCTATAGGAGTATCGATCTTTCCGGTATCTTCTTTCAGATTTCCGTGGACAACTGCTTCGTAGACTCTGTGAATGGAATGTTCCTTTAGCTGCCCGGAAAGAGACTGATGTGCTGTGTCATTCTTACACACCAACAGAGAACCGGTAGTATCCATATCAATCCGGTGTACGATACCCGGACGGAGTTTTCCGTTAATTCCGGACAGATTGTCATTGCAGTGGTATAAAAGGGCGTTTACCAGTGTGCCGGAATAATGCCCGGGTGCCGGATGTACAACCATCTGTTTTGGTTTATTCACAATGATGATATCATCATCTTCATATAATATGTCCAACGGAATGTTTTCAGCAGCGATATCCAGTTTTTCTGGTTCTGGAAAAAAAATGGAAACAAGATCACCAAAAATAAGCCTGTAACTTGATTTTACAGGTTTACCATTGACTTTTACATATTGTTCTTTGATCAGTTTTTGAAGAAATGAACGGGAACGGTCAGAAAGCTCTTCGGAAAGAAATTTATCGATCCGCTCTCCCGCTTCATCTTCTACTGTAATAAGTTCATTCAAACTGCTTTAACCTTACCTTTACTATTTTGATAGATAAATTTATTATGTTGACGTCAAAGTTTTTTGATCTTGGTATCATTTAATCTTGCTGCGGTAAATTAGCTCCAGATCTGCATCTTTATAATAAAAAATCAGTAAAAATGCCAGCAGAAATGTTGCAACTGTCACATAAATATCTGCAACATTAAATATAGGGAAATTGATCAGTTTGAAATAAAAAAAATCAACAACAAATCCCTGGCTTATACGGTCAATACAATTCCCCAGCGCACCGGTCATGACAAAAACCGCGCAGAGACGCAGAGGCAGAAACTTACGGTCCATCGGCACTCTTACATAGAACCATATGATTACAATGCTGATGATAACAACACTGATGATAAAAAAGAACTGCTGATTCTGAAGCAGTCCAAAAGCCGCTCCTTTGTTTTCCAGATATTGCAGTTCAAATACGTTCTTAAATATCACAAAAGGTTTCTGTTCTTTCAAGTGTGCAACTGCCAGATGCTTCGTATACTGATCCATCATTACTCCAAGTAAGACCAGTATCATGGCCGATATATAATGTCTGATCCGATTATGTCTGGTCTGGTTTTTTGTACTAACAAGTTTCATATTTTATCATCCTCACTATTTTTCTGGAAAAGAAAAACAGCCGCATTTTTCTCTGCTGCATAATTCACACATATTTTTTTACAGAAATATAATAACGGCCTTTCTTTGTTTCAGATAAAATCCCTTCATAAGAGATCCGTCCCAATCCCCTTACGGAAATAAATTGTCCTTCTTCTAACCGGTAACCGTTGCTTGTGATGAGTTTTCCGTTGACAAACACTTTCCCGGCTGTAATGTATGCGGTAAGCTTGCTTCTTGACATAGGGAAGGCTACAGACATTACTGTATCAAGTCTTACAGAAGGGACCGTACCTTTAAGCTGGATAAAAGAAGGTGTATAAGAGATATCCTGAAACTCTCTTTTTTGACACTGTACCGGAGTATGACGGACACAGTTCAGGTTATGGAGCACGTACTCTACAATCTCTTCACACACAAAAATGACTGCTTCTGTATCCATAACTATGATATCTCCGAATTTAGACCGCTCTACTCCAAGATTCATTACAGAGCCAAGATAATCCCGATGCGATAGATCCTCCGCGAATTTAGGATTCAAGGGACCAACAACAACTGCCTGGATCGGATATTTATATCCAAAAGGCAACGTTCCTTTTGAAGTCGGGCAGTCCTTATCTGACAAAGCATAATAAAGAGCATCAGGGAGAAACGCTATCATCTGACGCTCGGATAGATCATGTCCACCGAAAGAGATACACCTTGTCCTAAACAACTCTTTTGGTGTTGTATGAAGTATATGTAGTTCATTCAGATTCAAAAAATCTGAAAAGGTCACAATATCTCTATGAAATGCCCGGTTTGACAGATCAATCAGATGCTTTCTTAACATGAGTTCTTCTTTATTCATAGCGCAAACCATTAGAATCTTGAGCGCATGGAAGAAGCATCAAAGGATGTGTTCAAAAGATCCTGAAGATCTCCGGATATATCTACATTAGTTGGTGTCACTAAGAAGATATAATTGGAAATCTTCTGCAGATTACCGTCAATAGCATAAGTTGCTCCAGAAGTAAAATCAATGATCCTCTGGGCGATCTCAAGATCCAGACCCTCAAGGTTCAAAATGACAGTACGCCCGCTAAGGAGTGTCTCTGTAATCTCCCGTGAATCTTCAACAGAAGTCGGCTTTACAACACAGACTTCCATACTGACATTGTTCCTTCTTGCAGGCTGGCGCATTGGAGTCACTTTGCTGCTGGAACGGGAACTTCCTTTCGAACGTGGAGCAACATCATAAGTTTCCTCCTCTTCTTCTTCGTAAGATTTATTTCTATTAAAGAATCCTTTTTTGGGCTTCTCATTATATTCATCATCATATTCATCATCATAGAAATCATCGTAATCGTCTTCATCATCACTTAATTTCATGATGTCCAAGAATTTATCTAATACTCCCATATTTTAAAAATCTCCTATCTTATGTTTATACATGCGAATAATCACGTTCACCAAATATTCCAGTCCCAACACGGATCATAGTCGCACCCTCTTCTATGGCTACCTCATAATCATTAGTCATACCCATAGAAAGTACACCCACATTAACATTATCAATGTTTTTGCTGGCAATGTCAACAGACAATTTGCGTAAACGGTCAAAAACGATTCGATTTTCTTCGGCATTTGCTACAAACGGAGCAATTGTCATAAGCCCGAGCACACGTATATTGGAGTAATGAGAAATCTCATCTATCACGGCATCCAGCTGTTCAGGTAGGACTCCGAACTTTGTTTTTTCTCTTGCAACATTGACTTCGATCAGGATATTTGCTGTCAGATCATGTTTTTTCGCTTCCTTGTCAATGGTTTCAGCAAGTCTGACAGAATCTACAGAATGAATCAGGTCTACCTTGTCTATGATATATTTTACTTTGTTACGCTGAAGATGCCCAATCATATGCCAGTGGATATCTTTTGGAAGTGCTTCGTATTTGTCCACGATTTCTTGTACTTTGTTCTCGCCAAAAACACGGACTCCCATATCATAAGCTTCTTTAAGCGTTTCTATCGGCTTTGTTTTGCTCACCGCGATGAGAGTCACATCTTCTACTCTGCGGTCTGAACGCTCACAGGAAGCAGCAATCTTTGCTTCAACTTTTTGCAGATTTTCTTTTAACATATTTAAAACTCCTTAAAATACAACACTGTTTTCTGTTACGGTCTCGCCGTCAAGGGCAATGTGGTCATAGTTTGTAAGACTGTAGTCGTTTCCTGATTTCACTATATAATATTCATCACTTTCGCATAGAATCTCAATCTGTTTAAAGACAGCATATCCTTTATTGATATTGTAAACACCTTTCAGCGCTTTTGTCGCTTTCAAAGGATAGTTTTCTGAGGACTCCGGACGGACAAGCACTGTATTTTCATTAAAAACATGCGGATCGAGATACACCGTATCATTTTCCTGATTCCAGTAATACACATCTACTTTTCTGAATTCCGCCGTATCCTTACCGGTGTCTACGAGAACTCCTGTATCCTTGCTGTTACCGCCCTGTGTGAGATAATCCTTTGGAACAGTGTAAAACTTTTTGTTTATCACAGAAGATTTGGGTATCTTAAGCCCTGATTCATCCTCCAGGATCAGTTCAATATCCAGATAGCGCTCTTTTATATAACGAACCATAGAAGAATGGAAAGTAAGGAATCCATAAGCAGAAGTAGAATTGCGGCGAATTTCAAAATCTGCCCGTTCAATCTGATTATCTTTTGAAAATTTTACCTTTACCCGTTTTGTCTCGCTCATCTCTTTTGACGCGTCTTCACTCAGTGAGATGACAAGTGTCCATGTATCGCTGGTAATAAGCTTATAAATAGGCTCTCCTGTCCTTACAGAAGAATTATTTGCCATTGTCTCTGTCTTATAATTTTCTTTTGAAAGCATAGCATCTGTGACATCTTCTACTTTCACTGTCTCAAAACCGTCAAGAGAATACATAATGATCCCATCCGAAGCTGCCTTGTATACATTCAGACGGGTCTGGTTCTGCATAAGCATCTCTTCAAGCTGAGCCTGCCTGCTCTGACTGGATTTACTTTCCAGCATATTGTTAATATTATCTTTTAAAGTATAGACATCCCGAAATTGCGCATCATCGGAATTTTCACTGAAAGACTGGATTTTTAACAGTAAAGCTGCCTGTTCGTCTGCAGATAACGCAGACTGTCCGTCAGTACCCATCTCACGGAAATTAAGCTTTTCAGTGGACAGTGTATATACATCTGTTCTTGCTCCTACCTTGTTTCCTTCCGGTGTGAAATAGTTAACATAACCTTCTGCTTCAGAAGCTACGATCTGTTCATCCCTGATAACCAGTCCTGTATATGCGGTATCTCTTAAGATAGATCCTTCACGTACCTCATATACAGATATATGCTTGCTTGTAAGATATGTAAAAACAGTAACAACCAGATAGATCCATATAATACCGAAAGTGACAATTCCGATATTAAAATGAGGTTTTTTGCGGTATGTCTGTATATTCGTCAAATTATTATCTGCCAAAATCATGCCCCCTGTATCTTATCTAGTGCTGCTGCGCAAAGGGAATGAAAATATCTTCCCTGATAAGTTCCTTCTGATATCATCCGTGCGGTAAGTTCATCTCTCAATGCCCACCAGCTTGTGCCCCAATTAGAAAAAACAGCATCTTTTTCAGGTACGCGGGAAAAAAGTCTCTCGACAGCTATATCCGGAGACAGATTTTCCAAAAACGCAATCACCCTTTCTATATATTCCTCTTTCGTGCATACGGATATTCTGCCTCTTTCGAAATCTTCACACATCTTTGTATTTTTCGCAATGTACAAAGAGTGGATCTTCACTGTATTGACCTTAAGCGCGGACAGAACACGCGCCGTTTCTATGGAGTCTGTCATGTCATCTCCAGGGAGATTCAAGATCACATGGGAACAGATATTAAATCCATATTCGCGGATCAAAAGTATGGCATCGATAAATTCTGCAATCCCATGTCCGCGGTCAACCATGTGAAGCGTATGATAATTTACAGTCTGAAGTCCAAGCTCTATGGTGATATCCAGATCATTCGCTTTTGCGATATCATTTAAGACTTTAAGGTAGTCACTCCTTATACAATCCGGTCTTGTGGAGATACTGATCGCAACAATATCCGGAACTTTCAAAACATCTCTTACATATCGCTCAAAATCGGAAAGAGGAAGAAATGTATTTGTATAATTTTGAAAATACGCGATAAACTTATATGCATGGTATCTGGATCCTATATACTTTTTTGTCTGTTCAAGCTGCTCTTTCACAGGAATCTCAGAATCCATTGCCTCAAATCCGGTTCCACATCCGGCGCAGAAGCTGCAGCCTTTTTTCCCTCCTGTCCGGTTTGGACAGCTTACAGGGAGATTTACAGGAAGCTTGTACACCTTTTCACCATATTTTTCTTTTAAATAATCAGAATATGTATAATATAATCTGTTGCCGTTCTTCATAAATCTTCCTTTTTATGTATAAATCCTGCCGTCTTGCCGCATACTAAATACAGTATGAAAAAAGGAGGCATTTAATAATGAAATGGTTTGATAATACGGCTCTGACACTTGTAATTATCGGCGCGGTCAACTGGCTGTTAGTCGGTATCTTCCGCTTTGATCTGGTTGCGTTCTTATTCGGGAACCTATCATGGTTCTCACGCATTGTATACGCAATCGTAGGGCTGTGCGGTTTATACCTTATTAGTCTCTATGGTAGAATCGGCAGTACGTCGCAAATACAGTCTTAAAATAAGGGGGAATCCTAAAAAGAAGGATACCCCCTTTTATTTATCGTCAGATATCCCTTCAATCAATGCTGTCATATCCTGATACAAAAGTTCTTTTGTTTCAGCTCCCATAACAATAGATATGAAAGGTTTTCCGCTGTCGGATTCATCTAAGAGAATGAGGCAGTTTCCTGCGCTTAAGGTTGTCCCTGTCTTTCCGCCAATGATCTTTCCGCTTTTAGGGAGCTTAGCTTCACCCAAAGCATAATGGCTGGTAGGCTCCCACTTGATGGTTGTATTGCTGCCATCTGCCCTTTTTACATTTGCTTCATAAGAATCTGCCTGTATGATTTCCATGAACTTATCATTTTTTATACATTTATTAAAGATCAGATACATATCATAAGCTGTCGTGTAGTGGTTCTCATTATGAAGCCCGTTTGGATTTATAAAATGAGAATGAGTTGCCATGATCTCCTGTGCTTTCGCATTCATCATCTCCGCAAATTTATCCACACTTCCGCCTACATGCTCTGCGATTGCCACTGCGTTATCGTTGCCAGAATACACAAGCAGACCATAGAGAAGGCTTTCTAGCGAAAGCTGGTCTCCTTCTTTGATTCCGCAGACCTGTTCATCTACAGCGAACCTGCCTGAATCGGCATTGGAAGAAACTGTCACAGTTTCTGAAAGGTCCATGCCGCTGTCAAAAGTCACAAGTGCTGTCATCAGCTTTGTCAGGCTGGCAGGATACATCTTTTCATGGATCTTGTATGCAAAGTCTGTACCCTTTTCATCTACATCAAACAGTGCCGCAGCTTTTAATGTATTTGTGTCAGGGGCATTCTCCATAGAGACATCCCCAGCGGCGACACACAAATCTGCCGAATACAGATCTCCTCTGAAAAGAACTTTATTATAGTGTGAAGATTCGTATTCAACAGCCAAATGTTCGTCTTTTTTGCTATTGTATTGCAAATAGAGGCTAGTCGCCCCGAAACACAGAAGTATAAGAAAAATTGTCATTATACAGACAATGCGGTTTCTCCTTCTGCGTGCTCTTTTATATCTTGCTGATCTACCGGTACATCTCACGCCAATCTAAATCTCCTCTGTCAATTGCCAGTATTATTAATTCTGCTGTGGCTAGATTTGAAGCCATCGGAATGTTATATGTGTCACATAGACGGATAACATCATTCACATCAGGCTCATGGGGCTTCGGGTTTGAAGGCTCACGCAAAAAAATCAAAGCGTCTATGTCGTTCTGGGCAATCTGTGCCCCCAGCTGCTGTTTGCCTCCAAGAGGTCCTGCCAGATATTTGTGGATATTCAGATTCGTAACTTCTTCAATTAACCTTCCTGTCGTACCTGTTGCGTATAAATTGTGCTTGCTCAATATCCCTCTGTATGCAATGCAAAAGTTCTGCATCAGAGTCTTTTTTGAATCATGTGCAATCAATCCAATATTCATTTTATTCACGCTCCTTACTGATACTTCTTCGGTTGTAAGCCGACATTCAGCACAAAACCAATACCCATGTATAAACTCACTAATGATGTAAGCCCATAGCTTACAAAAGGAAGGGGGACACCTGTATTAGGTATTAAACCTGTTGCTACCGAAATATTGATAAAACTCTGGACTCCTATGAGTCCCCCCACCCCGCAGCAGATAATCCTCCCCGCAAGGTCCTGTGCCCGTATTCCAATTAATATACATTGTACCACAATCAACAATAATAAAGCAATAACTATACATCCGCCAATGAAACCTAATTCTTCACCTACAATCGCAAATATAAAATCCGTCTGCGGCTCAGGAATAAAATTACCATTTTTCACAGATGTGGTCGTATTATTATTGAGTCCCTTGCCAGTCAATTTTCCGGAACCGATCGCCATAACTGAATTATTCTGCTGGTAAACTTCATCACTGGCCTTATCTTCTTCCCGGTTGATAAAGGCAAGGATACGGCGCTGCTGGTATTCCTGAAGAAAAGGCTGGTTTGGCATTACCGCAATCGTCAGAAAGATTATGACTGTGGGAATCAAAACCAGAAATATCTTGCCGATAATCTGATAGCTTAAGCCTCCTGAATAAATGATGAGACATAACACAAAGGCTGTAAGGAGCGTTGTAGAAAGATTCGGCTCTAAAAAGATAAGTCCCAGCGGAACTGCTGACAACACAGCATATTTGATCAAGGTTGCCCTGTCATTGAGGTCCTCAACATGGTTCATGATATATTTTGAGAAAAATAAAATCAGCAGTATCTTTGCAAGCTCCGATGGCTGGATAGTGGTAAAGCCAAGATCGATCCATCTTTTCGCTCCATTTACTGACTGACCGATCACAAGTACGCTCGCGAGACTTACGACTGCCGCCAGATAGATCAGCCAGTAGAATTCCAGCACCCATACATAGTCAAATAACGAAATGACGATCATTACAAAAAGACTGATCACCACACCGAATATCTGTCTGTTCTGATAGCTTTCCCTTGCGCTCCCCACTACCAGGATACCCAGCACAGATAAGGACAAAACCAATGCTGCCAAAGTAAAATTATAATTTTTTATGTGATACACTTTTGCAAATCTAGGTAATTTCAATCTTCTTCTCCTGAAAAATCAATATGTAAATGTGTTCTTGTTATCTGCACGTGAAAATCATCTTCTGTAAATTCGATATATTTTGAGAGCACCTCATAAAGTTCCCTGCATATTTTTTCGTAAGATTCCGGAGTACAATTAACACGGTCTGATGTGACCAGTGCTCTTATCCTGTCCCGTGCTATATTAACAGATGATTTCCTCTGCATGGCCTGCCTCCTTAATCTCTCTTGAATAGATGTGAAAGAATAGAAAGCAGACCGCCCCCTTCAGTGATATCTGTGAAAGGAACCTCCTCGCCGGTAATCCTGCGGCATATGTCTTCATAGGATTTTCCGGCTTTTGAATCCATGCCGATAACCGGTTCTCCCTGATTTGTTCCGATAACAACTCTCTCGTCATCAGGAATCGCGCCGATAAGAGGAATAGATAAGATCTCTGTAACATCATCGATCGACATCATATCTCCCTTACGCACCATGTCTACGCGGATCCGGTTGATAATAAGTGAATTATCGCGAAGCTTATTCTTTTCCAGAAGCCCGATGATACGATCGGCATCGCGGATTGCCGAAACCTCAGGAGTTGTCACTACAATCGCCCGGTCTGCCCCGGCAATGGCATTCTGGAATCCCTGCTCGATGCCGGCAGGTGAATCTAAGATCACATAGTCAAATTCCTCTTTAAGTTCTGATGTGAGTTTTTTCATCTGTCCGGGTGAAACTGCCGTTTTATCCTTTGTCTGGGCAGAGGGTAAAAGATAGAGGTTCTCATACCTTTTATCCCGGATCAATGCCTGCTTTAAACGGCATGTCCCTTCGATGACATCTACTAGATTATAGACGATCAGATTCTCAAGCCCCATGACTACGTCAAGATTACGGAGTCCTAAGTCTGTATCAATGACTACGACTTTTTTCCCAAGCTGAGATAAACCGGCTCCGATATTTGCTGTCGTTGTCGTCTTTCCGACACCGCCTTTTCCTGATGTAATTACAATAACTTCTCCCATGAATTACTTCCTCCTATTTCTGGTTTACTTGAAGGTCCTGAGCATAGAATGCTTTTATCATTGGTGCCTGAAAGTTCCATATACGGATTTTAGTCTCCACCGGATTTTTGTGTGACTTTTTTCGCTTTTCCGGTAATAATATTCTTTTCCGAAGTAAGCTTATAATAATATTTCATAAGATCACTGCCGACCTCAGCCGCGTTATGTGAACTATAACCGTTGGCGATCCGGACTGTAAAAGCGATCTCCGGATCATTGCTTGGAGCAAATCCAACGAAAAGGCCATGGTCAGGATGTGTCTTACTTTGCTGTGCAGTACCCGTTTTGCCGGATAATTCAATGGAGTTGTTAATGCCGGAAAAAATATCTCTCTGCTTATCGCGTACAACTCCTCTCATACCTTTGTGGATGGCATCCCATGTGGAATCACTGACTTTATCAAGAGTATTCTTAATCTTTGGTTCAAATTCTTCCAGTACCTTTCCATCCGGCGCCGTAGTTTTACTAAGAAGTGTCAGATCAAACACGGTTCCTTTGTTGGCAACCGCAGTGATATATCTTGTGATCTGGGTCGTCGTATAGTTATTTGTACCCTGTCCGATGGCAGTCGGTACGGAAGCATCATCGGAAATCTGCGGTTCTGCCTCTGGGATCTCTACCCCGGACAAGTCGCCAAAACCAAACAGCTCGGCATACTCTTTGATCTTATTGATACCAGTCGTACTGGAATAGTATCTTGTAGTTGCACTTCCTTCTGCGTCATCAGAACCTAATTTGTTGATTCCTTTATCTTTAAGACTTAAGCGGTATCCCACTTCATAGAAAAAACAGTTGCAGGAATGCGTGATACCTCCTTCTACATTGAGTCCGCCGTGACCGTTGGGATATGCCCAGCATTTTGGGTTTGGTTCTACCTTTTCATAGATACCCGAACAAGGAAGATAACTTCCAAGATTAATAACACCTTCTGTCAGCCCTGCAGCGGCGATCAACGGCTTATAAGTAGATCCGGGCGCTGTCTTTTCCTGCGTGGCGTTATTGTAGAACGGACGGGATAAGTCTGTTACCAGTTTATTATAGTAGCCGGAATCCATTGAGTTGGCAAGCCGGTTGTTGTCATATCCGGGATATGATACACAGGCTAATACCTGTCCGGTTTTCGTATCTGTCATGACCATAGAACCAGTACACGGTTCAAGTCCTAATTGTCCTGGTGTAAGCTGCAGATTCTCTATCTTACCGCGGATAAAGTCATATGCCCCAAGCTGACCTGAATCAAGCCGGTTATACTGGTCTTCATCGAATTTTAATACATTCTGTTCATAGATCATCATACTGATCTGTCTTCCTGTCACAGCGCCTGCTTTGATCATGTATTTGTAGATGACCTTGTCAAAGCTGTTGTTTTTCTCAAGGCGGCTTAATATATAATCTTTCAGACCATTGTAAATCTCGCTGGAATCAGAATATTTTTCTCCTTTTGCCACATTATCCTTAAGTTTTGAAGTGTCGATCCAGTTTTTAGAGATCGCGTAATTCAGATATGTGTACACATTGATAGATTCTTTTGTCTTCCATGCCTTATAAGTTTCATCCGAGGTGTCAATCGCACTGGACATGATCACTTTATTATTAGTTGTCAGCATGTCCGTAACGATATAAGTCAGATATGCCTTCCATTCCTGCGACATATCCTTGTACGCTTTCCCATTTGGATCGCTTAAAACCTCGGACACTTTTTCAAGGACCCTTTGTTTTTTCTCAGAAAACGTCTTGTATACTTGTTTCTCAGTAGCCTTGGCATCTTCTTCAGAAAAATGGTTCATATCCAATATGTCATTGGCCAAAAAAGCATTGTATACATCTCCGATAGGAATGATAACGTCGCTTCCGTCACTGACCTGTGTCCTGTCATAATTCAGAATATTTTGAATCTTTGAAAGTAATATACCGGCAAGTTCCTGCTCTAAAATATTGTAAGCGGCAACCTGCAGATCTGCATCAATAGAGAGATATAAGTCATTTCCTGTTCCAGGTGATGCGCCCTGTACGGTATCGATCACTTTTCCTACATTATTGACATATATCTTCACTTCACCTTTTTTTCCTTTAAGGGTGGCATCCATCGTCTTTTCAATGCCGGCTTTGCCTATTGTATCGGTTTTATCGTATTTCTTTTTTTGTGATTTGTCGAGAGAGTTATACTCGTCCTCCGATATCTGGCCGGTATAGCCGATAATATTCGCAAAACATTTGCTGTCATTGTACCGGCGGACAGACTCCTCCTGGATGTCAACTCCCTGCAGAGAATCCATATTCTCCATGATATCGGCAACCGTTTCCGCGGATATCTCCTCGGCAATGGTTGTGGCGATATATTTCTGGTAGCCGTTGAGGGCAATGGCATAGCGGACATTTATAAGCTTTAAGACGTCCTGTTTCTTCATGGACTGCTGGTTGATACCGTAACCATACTTTTCATCCGTACACAGGTAATTGATGATATCCGCCGCGCTGCTGTTTTTCTGCTCTGGTTCAAGATCATCAATTTTAAGCTTTCCATAGATATCCGCGATAAAACGGAGTCTCTGGGTATCCGACTGGGCAAGAAACATATAATTACCGTCCTTGTCCAAAATGATTCCGAAATTGTTTACTACAGTATCCTTATTTTTTTCTACAATATTGATAACTGTAGTAATCACTTTATTCAGTTCTTTGTTTTTTTGCTTTTTAGAATCATACTCCCCGTTATCTTCGATTGTAACCGCGTAAGCAAGCTCATTATAAGCAAGGAGCTTGCCGTTGCGGTCATAGATATTACCCCGCGTCCCTTCTACATCCTTTGTTTTCTGTATCTGAAGCTTGTAGTTATCAAGATATTCCTGACCTTTTACAATCTGGAGATAGAAGATCCTCTGGATGAGAATCGCGGAAGTTACACAAAACAAGATAATAACAATTACCACTCTTGCCTGTACAATCGCTGATAGTCTGGATTTGATCTTTTCCCACATATCAGACAAATTTACTTGCACTCCTTTGTTCTTCTGTTTCAAGTTTTTTGTTAATGTGTAAAATTATCTGGTATAAAACCAGTGTTACCAAAATAGTATATACAAGTTCAGGGATAATCACCTGGAACAGATGTGTTCCAAAAGAAAAATCACCCTGAAGCATATAACTGAAAAAGTATACGGAAAATCCATATGACAGTTCACTGATGGCGATCAGTCCGATCGGAAGCTTGATGTCCTCATCAAAAAAGAGTCTTTGGAAACTTCCGTTAAAATATCCGATCATAACAAACAAAAGCATATGAAAACCTAAAATCCCTCCCCAGAACAGATCAATAAACAGCCCGCAGGTAAGTCCTACATACATGCCGCTTTTTGTACCCCGCATAAATCCAAAAGAGGCTGTCACGATAAGCAGGAGATTCGGACAGATATTTCCGATTGAAATTTTTTTCATGATCGTACTCTGCAAAAGAAAACATATGGTTATAACCGCAAATGTGATAAGCTTTCTCTTCATGATATAATCACTTGCCTCCTACCATATCATCTTTCGTCTTTGTGATCACAAGCACCTCCTGCAGCTTACTGAAGTCCACTGCCGGGGTAATGTAACCTGACCTTGTCAGATTATTAGAATCTACTTCTATCTCACTGACATATCCGATAAATAATCCCTGGACAAACCGGTTACTGATATGAGACGTAACAACCTGCTCTCCTACTTCAACTTTATTGTCATTGTTGGCCAGCTTTTCAAAACGAAGCCGCCCGTCGGACATGAGACTTAGATCCCCGCGCACCATACAGGTATCGGAAGTCGAGAGTATCATGCCGCTCACGTTGCTTGCATCATCAATGACAGAACGCACTCTTGCGTAATCCGGCGCAGCCTCGGTAACGATCCCCACAAGTCCGCTTCCCGCCATTACATTGCAGTTGACCTTGATACCGTCGTTCGTACCTTTATCAATAGTAAAATCACTGAACCAGTTGCTTCCATTATTAGCAATCACATGGGCGCCGACTTTTTCATAGTCGGAATAATTCTCGTCCAGCTTATAGAGCTCTCTTAGGCGCTCCAGTTCATACTGCTCCTGTCTGAGCCTTGTATTATCTATGGTAAGAGCGTCAACTTTCGACTGAAGTTTAGCGTTCTTTTTTCTCATTTCTTTCATTGTCTCAAAATTATCCGACATATCGCTGATCCACATGCCTACATAACTGATTCCCTTCTGCATGGGGACTACTGTGTAATTGGCAATGATCCTTAACGGTCCTCCGGTATCAGTAAAGCGTTCGATCCCCAACAGCAAAAGACACAGCAGAGTAAGGATGATCAGCACATATCTGCCCGGGATCCTCGGCTGGTTTTTTATCTTCATATTATCTCATCCACCTATATTTCTCATCTAACATTGAATACGCAAATTTACTTAATTCACTTGATAAAATTATTTTTTTCAGTCCCATGATGGTACAAAGCTCCGGATTCGGAGCTGTCTTTGTCCGCACTCCGGTTGCCTTTTCTATATAAGTCTCAAGCCCCGGCATGTTGGCTATCCCGCCTGTAAGGAAAATGCCGTTTTCATAGATCGCTGTTCTGATCTCCGGCGGTGTCCTGTCGATCAGGGAGAGAATAGAGCGTACGCTGTCTAATAGAGGATCTCTTAGAGAAGACCTTACTAGACCAAGGGTAATAGGTTTTCTGACCGGCAGTCCGGTGATCAGATCCCGTCCTGCTACCATTACCGCCGTATCCTCCGGTTCTCCGGTATATACGCCAAACCGCTTTCTCAAAGCCTCGGCAGTCAGTCTTCCGATCAAAAAGTCGTGGCTGCGCCGCACAAGACTGGCAATAGATTCATCAAGAGCGACACCCCCTGCTTTTATAAGCTGGTTAAATACCATACCGCCTCCTACAAGTACAGAAACTTCTGTCGTCTCTCCGCCGAAATTTACTACGAGAAGCCCGTTAGTATTTTTCACGTCCAGATCCATCCCGACAGCATCCGCGATGGCACGCTCTACAATATTAACTTCTTTGGCCCTTGCGGTAGAATGGATCACAAGGTCAAAGAAAGCCTTTTTTTCAACCTCTGTGACATCTGTCGGAACCGCAATGACATACTCTGATCCTTTTCCCGACTGGCGTTCTTTTTTCAGAAGCCCCTGAAGCAGAAACTGCATATTGTTGAATCTGGATATCACACCGCTCTTCATAGGAAATACAACTTCTATATTGGCCGGCGCTTTCTCATACATCACATACGCATCATCACCGATCGCAAAAATCTCTTTTCCGTTCATAATGGCAATGGCATCCTTCGCCTTCCAGATCCTGTCATTCTTTTTGTCATAAACCTTTATTTCATAAGAGCCCAAATCCAGCCCGTATGTATTTTTTGCCATCTGTCTTACCCTTTCTCAAGAATACCTTCTTCCCGCAGACTCACATAACAATTATTGCCAATAATGATATGGTCTAACAGCTTTACCCCGATAATACTTCCAGCCTCTTCAACTCTTCTGGTCAGTAAGATATCCTCCTCACTGGGAGCGGGGTCGCCGCTGGGATGGTTGTGCAGCGCTATGACAGCAACAGCCTGTCTATGAAGCGCTTCTATAAAAATCTCTCTTGGCGTGATAATGGAAGCATTTACTGTACCTTTTGAAACTACATACTCGCCGATCAGCTTCCCCTTTGAATTGATCATGATCAGCTTCATGATCTCCTGGCTTTCATGCCGCAGATCTTCCTTATAATACTCTGCGATAGATGATGGTGATGTAAAAGAAACCGCTTCGGAAACTGACGCCTTTGAAAGCCGCTTTGAAAGTTCAAGGATACAGATCAGCTGCATTGCCTTAACTTTACCGATTCCGCGGATCTTCACAAGCTGCTCCATGGAAAAACGATGAAGTCCTAAGATGCCGTCTTCTCCGGAATGATAAAGAATCCTCTTGGCAAGTTCTATTACGTTCTCACCGCGGCTGCCTGTCCTAAGGACAATGGCCAGAAGTTCTGCGTCGGTAAGTATGGCCGCCCCGGACTTTAAAAATTTTTCATAGGGACGCTCCATATCAGGGATTTTTTTCATTGTATTAGATTGATTCATCTCATCTTTAGATTCATATGATCATGGCAACAGAGAACTTACAAGAACCGGTAAACTAAAATCGCAAGTACAACTCCGATTATGCTGGCAATAGTTATCTTAATGGAAAGTCCAAATGAGATCACCAGTATGCCAAGATTCAGTGTAAGCGGTCCTTCCAGACCAAAGGACTGGCCATATCCTAACCAGCTGAGCGCCGGAACACTTTCTGTCATCATCCCGATAAATCCGCCAAGGACGATCCCTGCTAAGATCAGCAGAAACAGTGCCCAGTTATTCTTGCCTCCTGCTCCCTTCATAATTATGTACTCCTCCTCGTTACCCTTTTATCTCTTAGAAAACTCAATACATTCTATCATATTTCCAAAAATGTGTATAGTATTATGCTATTAAAAATTTCTTAAGGCTTCGCATCCTTGTCGAATGGACACCATACTTTTATGATGCTTTCTGTCACTTTCAGTCCATCCATGGCGGCTGATGTAATACCGCCCGCGTAGCCCGCGCCTTCGCCGCAGGGAAACAATCCTCTGACACTGCTCTCAAGAAAATCATCCCTGAGAATGCGTACAGGCGACGAAGTCCGGCTCTCTACTCCTGAAAGGATCGTCCCTCCTTGTGCAAATCCGTTTATCTTTTTGTCAAACAGTAAGATACCCTGCTCGATATCATGGGCGATATTATCCGGAAAAATGCGGCGTACATTTGCCCACGCATAGGCTCCCTTTATCTGGGGAGATACATTTTTTTCTCCAAAAGAGGCCTGGTTCTTCCTGTAATCTTCGAATAACTGAACCGGAATCTTACCGCCGCCTTCCCTGAAAGCTTTCTCCTCAAGCATTCTTTGGAACTCCATACCGGCAAGAACTTCGTCAGATCCGAAATCTTCAGGCGTCACGGTGACGATCACCGCACTGTTGGCATTCTGGCCGTCCCGTTTACTGTAACTCATTCCGTTGACAGCTAACCGTCCCTCCTCAGAGGAGGCATTGACTACATAACCGCCGGGACACATGCAGAAAGTATAGACACCTCTTCCATCTTCTGCCTTTGCTGTCAATTTATAGGGAGCTGATGGAAGGGAAAGATCGTAATCCTTTCCATACTGGCTTTCATTGATGAATTTCTGCGCATGTTCCACACGGACACCGACCGCGAAAGATTTTGCCTGCATTTTAATGTTATGCCGTTTTAAAGTCTCAAAAGTATCTCTGGCGCTGTGGCCGATCGCAAGTACCGCAAGTTCTGTCTTAAGAAGGCTTAACCCGCCTGTTTTTGTATCCTGTATATGAAGCGCTGAAAGTACTTTTCTTCCGTCTGCCTCTGTGTCAAATTCAAAATCCTTCACCAGCGAGTGAAAACGTACTTCACCTCCTAGTTTTTTGATCTCGTTTCGCATCCGTTCTACAATATCACAGAGAATGTCTGTGCCGATATGCGGTCTGCTGTCATACAAAATCTGCTCCGGTGCGCCAAACGCGTGAAAAATCCTTAGAACCTCTGTATTTCTTTTGCTGTTGTCATGGACAAGGGTGTTGAGTTTTCCGTCAGAGAAGGTCCCTGCCCCTCCCTCTCCGAACTGGACGTTGGAATCTTTTTTCAGGAGGCCATCTTTAAAGAACTGTTCTACATCCTGCATCCGCTCTCTTACGTTGGCCCCTCTTTCAAGGAGAATGGGACGGTATCCAAGTTTTGCGAGCTGATAACCGCAAAAAAGCCCTGCCGGGCCCGTTCCGATGACTACAGGGCGAAAACGAAGAGACTTCTTCCCGGTGGGTTTTTCATGGTATGGTATTTCTTTTTTCAAAAACTGGATATTCTTATTTTTTATTTTTTTCTGCAGTGCGGCTTCCTGTTTCAGCTCAGCATCTACTGTATAGACGTAAAAAAGCTCTGGCTTTTTTCTCGCATCCAGAGAACGTCTTGTGATCTTATAAGAAATAAATGATTCCTCACTTACATGCAATAGCTTGCAGACTTTGTCTTTAAGCTGCTTATCAGTATGTGGGATTTTTAATTTAATCTGTAAAAGCCGGATCATAATATCACTCCTTAACTGCATGGAAGCCTGCAAGATAACCGGTTGCCCATGCCCACTGGAGATTATACCCTCCGCAGACTGCGTCTGCATCAAGGATCTCCCCTGCAAGATAAAGATCATTACAGCAAAGGGATTCCATTGTAGAGGCATTGATCTCAGAAAGTCTCACACCTCCGGCACAGACCTGTGCCTGTTCAAAGCCGTTGGTGCCCGAGATTGTCAGCGGGAAATGCCTGCATGTACTGATGAGTTTTTCAAGCTTCTGTTCATTTAGCTCACATATCTTAAGCTTAAAGTCAATACCTGCGTTTTTTAAAAGACACGGGATCAGCTTTTTATTAAAGATACCAAGCAGCACATCAAAGATACAGGTCTTCTCATTTTTTTCCTTTTTATAACGCAATACAGATAACATAGTCTCCTCTGAAATGTCAGGCAGGAAATCAATCTCTGCCCTGACCGGAAGCTTATGAAAGAGTGCTTTCGAAGCGTGGCGGCTGATCTGGAATACCGGGATCCCAGAGATTCCGTACTCTGTAATCTGAAGCTCACCAGTATCTGCTCCCATAAGCTTTTTATTCACATAGAGACTTACCGTCCCCTCTGTCCGCACTCCGGCTGCCTGTTTCAAAGGATGGTCCTTGACACGAAGCTGTACCAGCGCGGGGACAACAGGAACAATAGAATGCCCCAAAGATCTGGCCAAGTCATAACCGCTTCCGTCTGAGCCAAGAACCGGCGCCGCCATCCCGCCGCAGGTTAATATCACCTTATCCGCTCTGATAGAAATATTTTTATCTTTCTTAGAGGAGACGTCTTCTTTAGAAGATGTATTTTGAAAGGCATGGATCAGGAATGCCGATTTTTCTTTTTTTATCCTTTTTACATGGATACCGGTACAGATCCTGACACCAAGCCTTTCAAGGTATATCTCAAACAATTCCCGTACGGCAGCTGCCTGTTCAGATCTGGGATAATAATATCCATTTTTTGACTTTACGAAAATCCCGATCTCCTGGAACAGTTTCAGAGTATCCTCCATTCCGAACTTCTCAAGAATCTGCCAGACAATCTTTGGATGTTCGCTGTAATAACAATCAGAATCCATAACCTTGTTAGTAAGATTACAGCGGCCGTTTCCGGTAGAAAGAAGTTTCTTTCCTACAATATCCTTGTGCTCTAAAATCCATATTTCTGATTTCTGATCTGTTTTCTTGATATATTGCGCCGCCGCGATGGCTGCTGTCATACCAGCTGCGCCGCCGCCTATGATCACGATTTTTTTCATTACAGTTCCTTTACTTTCTTTCATTACCAATGTCATTTTATGACAATCTTACAAGTCCGTCTCTTACCAGGTATTCAAGAGACATCAGGATCCCGAGCTTTGCGTGGGGCCATGTAAGACCTCCTTGAAAATAAACCGCGTATGGCGGCTTGATGGGTCCGTCAGCGCTCAATTCGATGGAAGATCCTTGTACAAATGCTCCTGCCGCCATGATCACGTCACTGTCATATCCAGGCATCGCCCATGGTTCTGGCGTAACATAAGAATCCACAGGCGCCGCCGCCTGGATACCTTTGCAAAAAGCAATCACACCCTCTGCTGTCCCAAGTTCCACCGCCTGGATAATGTCATGCCGGTTTTCCGTCCCGTCCGGCACAACTTTAAATCCTAATCGTTCATATATATTTGCCGCAAGGACCGCCCCTTTCAGAGCGCTTGCCACAACTACAGGCGCAAGAAACAATCCCTGATAAAAAGACTGCATTACCCCAAGGGAAGCACCGACCTCTTTTCCAAGTCCCGGTGATGTCAGGCGGTATCCGCAAGCCTCGATCAAGTCTTTTCTGCCTGCGATATAGCCGCCGATGGGCGCAAGGCCGCCGCCCGGATTCTTGATCAGGGAACCTACTACCATATCTGCCCCCAGATCGCTTGGCTCTGATTCTTCCACAAATTCTCCGTAGCAGTTGTCAACCATACAGATAATCTCAGGGTTGATCTCTTTTACAAAGCGGATCACCTCACCGATCTGTGACACTGAAAAGCTAGGACGGGTCTGATATCCCTTTGACCGCTGGATCGTAACCATCTTAGTCTTGTCATTGATCCCATTCCTGATACCGTCAAAATCAAAAGTTCCGTCATTAAGCAGATCTACCTGCCGGTAAGAGATCCCGTATTCTGCCAGAGAACCGCTGGAAGGACGGATACCGATCACTTCCTCTAGTGTATCATAAGGCTTTCCGCCTGCTGACAACAGTTCATCTCCCGGGCGCAGATTTGCCCCGAGTGCCAGCGCGAGCGCATGGGTCCCGCATGTTACCTGAGGTCTCACAAGAGCGCTTTCTGTGTGAAAAAGAGAGGCATAGACTGCTTCTAATGTATCTCTTCCCACATCATCATATCCATAGCCGCTGGCAAAATGAAAACAATCCGCATTTACACGGTTATCCTGCATTGCCTTTATAACTTTAAGCTGATTGTACTCAGCAATCCTGTCGATCTCCTGAAAACGTTCTTTTAAGCCGTCCTCGATCCCAGAAGCAAATTCCAGTACAAACGGACGGATTCCCATTTGCTGATATAATGTCCTTATATCCATAAACATAAAACTCTCTTTCTATATTGTATCAGACGCTATTAAAGCGCATTCATGATCTTCGTCTTTACTTCCGCGCACCGTGCATCAAATTCCGGATTCAGCGGCCGTATCTCCCTTATGATATCCGCCGCCAGTTCAAATCTCTTAAGATCATAAAGAAGCGCTGCCTGATTCAGATTATACCATGCAAGCTCACCATTTGTCTTAATATATGGCTCAAGGGTCATAAGCTCCTTATAGGTAGCCTCTGCATTATGGCTGACAGAATAAATCTCCATCAATGTATTCATCTTCTTTAAAAATTTCGAACCTCCGAATAATCTCTGTAACATATAACTCCCTCCATATACGTTAACATTGTATTTAATATTTTGTTTTCATCATAATCACATGCTTTTTTATCGATCCAGATCACGTCTTTTTCCCTTTTAAACCATGTGATCTGCCGTTTGGCGAAGTGTCTTGTGTCCCGTTTGATCCGGTAAACCGCTGTCTCCAGACTGCATTCGCCGTCAAGATAATCAAGCATCTCCTTGTAGCCGAGTCCCTGCATAGAAACCATGTCTTTTGTATACCCCTTATTTTTTAACGCAAGAACCTCTTTTTCCAGCCCTTCGGAAAGCATCTGGTCCACCCGATAGTTTATGCGCTCATACAGGCGCTCCCTATCGTCATTCAGCACAAAGTAAAAAAAGTCATAAGGCGATTCTTTCATTCTTTCCCTCTCATTGTGCTGTGAGATCAAAAGTCCCGACTGATGGTAGAATTCTAATGCCCGGATCACTCTCTTTACATTATGGAAATGTATCTGTTCTGCCGCTTTAGGATCTACTTCTTTAAGCTTGTCATGAAGCGCTTCCGCCCCCTTTTTTTCCGCAAACGCCGCAAGTTCCTTCCGGTAGGAATCATCATGTTCTTGTTCTGTAAAATCAATATCATATAAAATGGCCTGAATGTAAAATCCCGTACCGCCCACTATAATAGGTACGCGGCCGTTTGCGTAGATTCTTTCCATTGCCGCTTTTGCCATCTGCTGAAACCGTACAACGTGGAATGGCTCGTCAGGATAAAGAACATCAATCAGATGATGGGGAACACCTTGCATCTCTTCTTTTTTTATCTTTGCAGAACCGATATCCATCTCTTTATATACCTGCATGGAATCCGCGGATATGATCTCTCCGCCTACTGCCTTCGCAAGCCCGATGGAGGCCGCTGTCTTCCCTGCAGCCGTCGGCCCTGTCAGAATGATTAATTTTTTTTTGTTCATCCGCAAATCCCCTTATCACACAATCCTTTTAAATTTCTTTTCCAGCTCCCGTTTTGACATGGCAATGATCGTCGGCCGGCCATGCGGACAGTGATAGGGGT
Organism: uncultured Dorea sp.; assembly: GCA_910584615.1. GTDB lineage: Bacteria > Bacillota > Clostridia > Lachnospirales > Lachnospiraceae > MD308. Next base: position 35,653 of record CAJUAM010000015.1, on the reverse strand, counting down.
TTTCCAGTGTCAGAAGTTCCCCGATCAGAGCTGAAGCCTCTGCAACAGACAGCCGCATCTTCCCCTTTACTGCCGCTTTACAGGACATGGATGCAATCTTCTCATCAATGATTTCCGGTGACAGATTACGGCTCACCTCATCTGACAGACCGTCAATCATCTCCATAAGGATATCTTTCTTCGCAATGGAAAACAGATTGTCCGGCACTGCCCGTACTGTATACGCGCCCTGCCCGAAGTCCTCAAATTCGAATCCGATCCTTGTAAAACGTTCCATATATCTGGCAAGAAGCTCCTGTTCTTTCATAGTCAGGTTGAGTACAATGGGCGGGGATATCATCTGGGAGGTAAATTCCCTTGTCTTCATCCCAGAAAGCGTCTTTTCATACAAAACACGTTCATGAGCAGCATGCTGGTCAATGATGTACAGATTATCATGATACTCCACCAGCCAATAAGTGTCAAATACCTGTCCGATCAGTTTATATTCTGCCTGGACTTTTTTGTCAAGAAGCTTTTCTTCAAAAAGATCAAGCTGTTTGGGCTGGGTTATTTTATGCTCCGCGGCGTAAGACGCTGCTGCTTCACGGATCCTTTCTGCCTGCCGCTCTGGTTTAAAGAGACTGCTCTTTCCAGTAACCTCCGCAGAAGAATTCTGATCATGGTAGGATCTGACCCGTTTCTCCATTTCCTCCATGAAATAATCCAGATTCCTCTCCTCCTTTGGAGGGAGTATTTTTTTTGGCGGTTTTACTGCCTTAGTCACATTAGTCTCCGCTTTTTTTACATCCGCAGCCAGATCTTTCGCTTTTGGTACATCCACTGTAATATGAGGAATCAGTTCTTTCTCACGAAGCCCGCTGTCTACAGCCTCATAGATGGCATTATAGATTTCCTGCTGGTTGTGAAAGCGGATCTCTGACTTAGAAGGATGGACATTGACATCTACCTCCTCCCCGTTCATCTCGATATGAAGTACTACAAACGGGAATTTATGCTGCATCGTGAAATCCTTGTAGGCATCCTCGATAGCTTTGTAAACCATATTGTTTTTGATATAGCGAAAGTTGATAAAGTAATTCTCAAAATTACGGTTCCCTCTGCTGATAAGCGGCGCTCCGAGAAAACCGGTAATACGGATACCATTTTTATCATAATCTGCCGGAAAAAGATTGGCTGCGATCTCCCTGCCATAAATATGATAGATCACATCCTTTAAGCTGCCGTTTCCAGAAGTATGTATCTTTGACTGTCCGTTATTGATAAAGTGAAAGGAGATCTCAGGATGAGACAGAGCGATCCGGGTCATAAGATCTCCCACATGGCTTGCCTCTGTCATGGCGGTTTTTAAAAACTTCCTTCTGGCAGGTACATTATAAAAAAGATGCCGTATAAAGAATGTAGTACCGTCAGGCGCGCTGTCATCTTCTAAGCTCTCTTCTATCCCGCCTGCAATGCGGTATCTTGTCCCGAAAGCATCCTCTTTTGTCTTCGTCAGAAGCTCCACCTGCGCCACCGCAGCAATACTGGAAAGAGCTTCTCCGCGGAATCCTAGTGAGCGGATATGTAAAAGATCGTCTACTGAGCGGATCTTGCTTGTGGAATGTCTGAGAAACGCAAAGCGTACCTCGTCTTTTCGGATCCCGCATCCATTGTCTGCAATCCTGATAGAAGATATCCCGCCTTCCTTTATATCCACCGTAACACAAGAAGCTCCGGCATCAATGGCGTTTTCCACCAGTTCCTTTACAACGGAAGCGGGACGTTCGATCACCTCTCCTGCCGCGATCTTATCAATTGTAATCTGATCAAGTATCTGTATCTTATTCATACCTGCCACCTGTTCTTTAATTTGTTCTGCAACTGGTACAATGTGTTCAGCGCATCGATCGGTGTTAAATTACTGACATCCAGACTTTTTAGTTCTTCAATCACATCCTCGTCCTTCAATGTATCAAATAAGGACATCTGCGCCAAGTCCACCTCGTCATATTTTTTTGTCTGGATCTTTGGCACTGTACCGTGAACAGCAATATCTTTGATACGCGTCGTGATATCTGCGTGAACTAACTCTTCTACGATCTCCTTTGCACGGTTCGTAACTGTCTCCGGGACTCCGGCAAGACGCGCCACCTGGATCCCGTAGCTTTTGTCTGCTCCTCCCTTTACGATCTTTCTGAGAAAAAGGATGTCATCTCCTTTCTCTTTCACAGCAATACAATAATTATTCACATTATCAATCTTACCCTCCAGTTCTGTCAGTTCATGATAATGTGTGGCAAAAAGAGTCTTTGCTCCCAGAAGCTTACTGCTGCTGATATGCTCAATGACCGCCCACGCGATGCTCAGGCCGTCGAAAGTGCTGGTCCCCCGGCCTATCTCATCCAGGATCAGAAGGCTTTTATTTGTGGCATTTCTTAAAATATTGGCGACCTCCGTCATCTCTACCATAAAGGTACTCTGTCCCGAAGCCAGATCATCCGAAGCCCCGACCCTTGTAAAAATCCGGTCCACAAGACCGATATCTGCATAAGAAGCAGGAACAAAAGAACCGATCTGCGCCATCAGCACGATCAAGGCAGTCTGTCTCATATAAGTGGACTTTCCAGCCATGTTCGGACCAGTGATAATAGAGATCCGTTTCTTTTTATCGTCAAGATATGTATCGTTTGTGATGAAAAGATCATCTGGGATCATCTTTTCAACAACCGGATGTCTGCCTTCTTTGATATCAATAATGCCCCGCTCATTTATCTTCGGACATATATAATTGTTCTGCTGTGCCACTAATGCCAGAGAAGCCAGCGCATCAAGCTGGGCTATAGATCTGGCGGTCTCCTGGATCCGTACTACCTCTGCCGCGATCTGATCACGCACTTCACAATAAAGCTGGTACTCTAATGAAAACAGCTTGTCTTCCGCGCCAAGGATCGTATCCTCAAGCTCTTTCAGCTCCGGAATGATATAGCGCTCAGCGTTAGCTAAAGTCTGCTTTCTTATGTAATAATCCGGCACCATATTTTTAAAGGAGTTGGTAACTTCAAGATAGTAACCGAACACTTTATTGAACTTGATCCTGAGATTCTTAATGCCCGTCTTTTCCCGCTCCTTAGATTCAAGCTTTGCAAGCCATTCTTTGCCGTCCGACTTGGCGTGACGCAGCTTATCTACTTCTTCGCTGTATCCTTCTTTGATGATGCCGCCCTCCTTCATGGCAATGGGCGGATCGTCCATGATCGCCTTATGGGTAAGCGCGCACAAATCCTCCAGAGGATCGATCTTTTTATAAAGTTCCGTCAGAAACGGGCTTTCTAAAGTCCCCAGTATATACTTGATATGAGGAAGCATAGACAGAGAACTTTTAAAAGCAATAAGATCCCTTGGATTGGCAGACTGGTAAGTGATCTTGCTGACCAGACGTTCCAGATCATAAATGGGCGATAGATACTCCCGTATCTCATCTCTTGCAATGGCACTTTCTTTAAGCTCTGCTACCGCTTTCTGTCTCTTGATGACTGACGCCTTTTCAATGAGGGGCTGTTCGATATATTTGCGGAGGGTACGAGCTCCCATAGCTGTCTTTGTCTTATCAAGCACCCACAAAAGGGAACCTCTCTTGTGCTTTTCCCTGAGAGTCTCGCAAAGCTCAAGATTCCGTCTCGTAGAACTGTCAAGCAGCATAAATGCTCCCGTCGTATAAGGGATCAATCTGGATAACTGCGACAGAGAAGCGGTCTTTTGCGTCTCCTTCAGATACAAAAGCAATGCCCCCGCAGCAATGCTCCCGCATTCATAATCTGCGATCCCAAGCCCCTTTAGAGTTCCCGTATGGAAATGTTCCATCAAAGAACGCTTGCAGAGCGTATCATCAAAATACCATCCGTCAAGGGAATAAACAGTGATTCCAAGCCTTTCTTTCAGATCATCAATATCCAGTCCGCTCATATAAAAAGCCTCATTGCAAATAAGCTCTGAGGGCATGAATTTAAAAATCTCGTCAAATAGTTTTTCGCCGCTTTCAATCTCTGTCATAAAGTAATCGCCGGTCGTTACATCTGCCACTGAAAGTCCATATCGGTCTGCAATATACACGACACTCATAATATAGTTATTCTTTGTCTCATCCAGCGACTGGGTATCTAAGTTTGTACCGGGAGTGACAATCCGCACCACATCCCGCCTGACCAATCCCTTAGCGGTCGCCGGATCTTCCATCTGCTCACAGATCGCAACTTTGTAGCCTTTTGAGACAAGACGGTTTAAGTATCCGTCTACCGCATGGTAAGGTACACCGCACATCGGCGCCCGTTCAGGCAGGCCGCAGCTTTTGCCTGTCAGGGTAAGTTCCAGCTCCTTAGACACTTTTACTGCATCATCGAAAAACATCTCATAAAAATCACCTAATCTATAAAAAAGAATACAGTCAGGATACTCTTCCTTTGTCTTCATATACTGCTGCATCATCGGTGTTAATTCGCTCACGCTAAAATCTCCTCTTCTGTCTGAAATTGTATCATCAGTATAACATTTTTAAAGTAGATTTAAAAGGTACAAATTCATAAACATTTATAAGATATAGTAATGGGGCTTCGGTTCCTGATACAGCCAGTACATCAGATATCCGCTTAATATGATCCCGATAGCCGCAAGCCCTGAAAAGATGATAATAAAGGGAATACAGATCTGACCAAAAAGATGAAAGGGCAGGCGGCTGTAATCCCACACATGCATATGCAGCCACTTGTTTACAATGATCCCTGTAATAAATTCCATCGAAGTAACAAACACCATACAGCGGATGATCTGTAACCATAACGGATCCTGCCAGAGAAGTACCTTTCCCTGAACCGCGAAAAAAACAAAACAGATTCCCCCTAAGATAAACATACTCCAATGAGAAAAGCCTCTGAAGACCATCTCAAAAGAATAGTAAATGCTGCCTCCCACAGCCCATAAAAATAAATACTCACTTAATCTTTTCATGTAAAAAACGCCCTCACTTATGTTCTTACACATAGTCTGAGCGTTTTTGACTTATAATATATGTGGTATTTATTTCATGCCGATATAATAAAATCCTTTGCATTCCTTAAGAGTCACATCTACATAACTGCCGATCAATTCCGGACTTCCCGGAAAATGTACCAACAGGTTATTACTGAGTCTCCCCGTAACCATCGAAGGATCCTGCTCACTTACAGATTCTACCAGAACTTCCTGCACCGAGCCTTCATGTACGGCACACATTTGCCCCGCAATGGACTGGACTTCATAAAGCAGCCGGTCAAAGCGGTCTTTGACCACTTCTTCAGGAACCTGACCTTCCATAACAGCAGCCGGTGTTCCGGTCCGCTTGGAGTAGATAAATGTAAAAGCACTGTCATAGCGCACCTTTCTTACAACATCCAGAGTCTCCTTAAAATCTTCTTCTGTCTCCCCCGGAAATCCTACGATAATGTCTGTTGTCAGTGAAATATCCGGCACAGCCGCCCGAAGCTTTTCTACTAACAAAAGATACTGTTCCTTTGTGTAACGCCGGTTCATTTTCTCAAGGATCCTTGTACTTCCTGACTGGATCGGAAGATGGAGATGCCGGCATATTTTTTTTGATTCTGCCATTACTTTTATCAGTTCATCAGACAGATCCTTCGGGTGAGACGTCATAAAACGGATTCTCTTAAGCCCTTCAATTTTTTCAATTTCCTTAAGGAGCTGCGCAAAAGACATAGGAATATCCAAAGTTTTTCCATAAGAATTAACATTCTGGCCAAGGAGCATAACTTCTGACACACCGTCCGCCACAAGGCGTCTGATCTCCTGAATGATGGCTTGCGGCCTGCGGCTTCTCTCGCGCCCTCTCACATACGGAACAATACAGTAACTGCAGAAATTATTGCAGCCGAACATGATGTTTACACCGGATTTAAAGGTATATTTCCTTTCGTTGGGAAGATTTTCCACAATCTTATCCGTATCCTTCCAGATGTCTATGACCATCCTCCCTGCCTCAAACCGCGCGGCTAAAAGTTCTGCAAATTTATAGATATTATGTGTTCCGAATATCAGGTCGATAAAAGAATAACTTTTTTTTAATTTTTCCACTGCTTCGGGTTCCTGCATCATACATCCGCACAAACCGATCATCATATGGGGATTTTTCTTCTTACGCGGCTTTAGCTGTCCAAGCCTTCCGTATATTCTGGTATTGGCATTTTCGCGGACTGTGCAGGTATTGTAGATCACAAAATCCGCTTTCTCTTCACTGGATTCTATGTAACCGACATCCCGCAGGATCCCTCTTAGTTTTTCAGAATCTCTTGCGTTCATCTGACATCCGAAATTGATCACGCAAGACTTAGGAGACCGCCCGTTTTTTTGTTCAAAGTCTTTTACCCACTCCCGGCATTTTGCCATAAAATAATATTGTCTGGCCGGTTCTTCTGTGGGAGGTTCCAAATTTATATCTATCCTGTCCAAATTGATATCATTATACATCTCTTTCACCATACATGCTGCAGAAAATCACACAAACTGATTTTTCAGGCTGTTATATTCATAATCAATGCTTTTGAGCATAGCGATAATAAGATCCTTTCCTACTTGCTTGTCCTCACAAAACGCATCCAGAGAAGGATAATAATCACGAAGTTCTGTATTCACAACACTCAGCAGCAGCACAGGGTCTTTTGGCAAATCCATATCCATCTTACTTAATCTCCATTTCTTCTAACTTAGTACATCAGTGTCTCCGTAAATACCATATCCATTCGGCAGTCACACTCATCAGCCGGTATCTTATCCACAAGCTGGATGTCAAAAGCAAGCGCAAGTTTAAAAAGATTCGGATGCTTATTCAGATACCGGTCATAATAGCCCCGTCCATAACCGATCCGGTTATGATTTTTATCGAAAGCTATTCCGGGAACAATGACAAGTCCGTCCTCTCCAATGGCTTTTTCGCTCTTTCCGGTAGGTTCCAGGATTCCAAAAGTTCCCCGCACAAGCTCTTTTTCCGATTCTACAAGATAGAATTCCATCTCACCGCCAGAAACCTTCGGCAGCCAGAGACCTTTTCCGAGCCGCCATGCTTCGTCAATGATATGCTCTGTACCTACCTCTCCGTCAAAATCCATATAGCAGAAAAGGTCCGTCGCTTCTCTAAAGCTGTCACTGGCGATAACCTTCTGGGCAATCACTTCTGTCGCCGTATCCCACTCATCTGCCAGGATACTGCTGCGAAGCTTTTTGATCTGTTCTCTAATTTCCCGTTTTGTTTCCAAATTTCTCACCCAAATCTGTAATACTTCCATCAGCTTCCCTGATGGAAATATTATTAAGCTGTCCTCTCAGGCTGCGTTTGAAGGAATCTATATATTCCTTCCTTAAAATCTGCTGCTCTTTTCGTTCAGCTTCTGTCAGACCTTTCTCTTTCGATTTATGGTATAGTTCATTAATGCGCGCTATCTTCTTTTCATTCATTTTCCTGTCCTCTGCCTGTATATATTCAAAACTTTTCTTATCTTACACTAAAACAGCATTAAAGTCTACTGCTAACTGGAATAATTTTCAAGAAAACCATAGAGGTCCTCCTGCGTCTCAATATATTTTCCGTTCACAAGTTCTTCCTGGATCGTCTGCGGCAGCTCCTCACATAAAATATCTGTGTATTCATAGGCAGTTTTCTTATCACTCAGGAAAACAACTACATACCCATTCACATTTTTCAGATAATAACAATCCTCTTTCAGAGCGTGTCCGTCTGCTGTTACCGTCTCTTCTGACTGGGCGCTTTTGACTTCCTCAGCCGCTTTAAGCCTTGCCTGTGTCTTTTCTCTAGCGATCCGGTAGCTGTACTGGTAAGCGAAAGTAACCGCTAATGCCAGAATCAGCATGACAGAAAGAAAACCAATCCCATATTTATTTCTCATATAATGCCAACTCCTTTTTTTCATAAGTATTGGCATTTTGAAAGAAGCTTATACAAAACAGCCCTTACCGGAACAGATGGACTTTCCTGCATACCCTTGCAAGCAAAACTCCCTTTGGCATCTCTTTCATCTCCTCTTCCGTGATACCCTTTAAAAGAACAAGCCCTGCGCCGTAGACGATAACGGCTACCGGCAGCGCAACCAGCGTCGCAAACTTAGCTCCGATAATGAATTTAAAAAGAGAATAGGTCAAAAGAGCTGCAAGTCCCATGATAGCAGATGCTAACAGCGGGATCCAGAACGTTTTCTTCTGTTCCTGTACATAGCCGATCTTTTGCCTGAGCGCATGGGAGTTCAGCATAGAGGCACAGGCAGAAAATACGATCTTACTTACCACAACTCCGTATATCCCCCACTGGAACACTACCATCATAATAAACAAAGATATAATATGTACTATGATAGAAATAGAAGCACTCTTTACCGGAACCATCATATTGTCAAGTCCTTGATGCACCGCATTTGTAACTGTTGAAAGACAGTAAAAAATAACGGATACCGCTCCAAGCTGCAGCATTTTTGCAGACACATTATTGTTCTCTGTAAAAAAGATCAGATCTAAGAGCGGCTTTGCCAGTACCATGAGTCCGACAGCACTTGGAATCGCGATCAGCATATTGAACCGCACAAAAGTAAAGATCTTGCTGTTTACCTGTCTTTTATTGCCTGATTTTACTGTGGCTACAAGACTTGGGACAAGAGAGGCACCTAACGCATTTGAAAATGCCAGGGGAACATTGATGAGCGTATCATATTTTCCGCTGAGTATTCCCAAAAGTCCTGCATATTCACTCTCAGCATGTCCCTGTGCTGACATGATCTTTCCGAACATAGCATTGTCGATCACACCGCTTAGGTTGTAGACAGTAGAACTAAGAAGTACAGGTGCAATGGTAAATAAAAGTGCCCTGAAAATATGCTCGTAACTTTCCCGTCTTCTCGTCCTGTCCCTTCTTCGCTGTCTTTTCATGACTCTCTGGTATACAGCAAAAATGAACATCAAAAACAGAAGGGCCGAAACTGCCCCGGCAACTGTTCCCAGAGTACCGCCCACCGCAGCCATGGCAAGAGAAAAATCATCGCCCTTTTTTGCTGCCTTTGCCATTTTAAGAAGGAAATAAGCTCCAAGGATACTGACTGCCGCATTGACGATCTGCTCTAACACCTGAGAAATGGCAGTAGGTATCATAGACTTGTTGCCCTGAAAAAAGCCGCGGAACACGCCAAGTATCGCAACTACTAAAATACAGGGTGCCAGCACCCGGAGGGCATAGGAACTCAGCTTCATAGCCATAAGATGCGTAGCGATGAAATCAGCCCCTAAAAAGATAAGAAGAGCTGCCCCGCCGCCTACCGTGAACCCAAAGGTAAGCGCAATCTTAAATACTTTGTGGGCGTTCCGGTATTGTCCGGTAGCGTTCCTTGCCGATACGAGCTTTGACACTGCCAAAGGAAGGCTGTAGGAAGTGAGTGTCAGCGCGATCGCATAGATCTGGAAAGCTACACCGTAATATCCCATACCTTTATCGCCAAGAATATTCACAAGCGGAACCCGGTACACTGCCCCGATAATCTTCGTGATCACTCCGGCAATGGCAAGGAACGATCCCTGCATAATAAATGACTTGTCTGAATTTTTCTTAACTTTAGCCATAATTTGACTCCATCATAATATTATTTATCTTTCATCCTTTCACCTGTATACTACCGTGTAATTCCTAATTTATCCAGAATCTCTCTTTGCATCTGCTCCATCAGGAGACGCTCTTTTTCCTCCATATGGTCATATCCCGTCAGATGCAGCACTGAATGGGTGATGAGAAAAGCAAATTCACGCTCAGGGCTGTGCCCGTATTCCGCTGCCTGGGCAAGCACCTTGTCCTTTGAGATCACGATATCTCCAAGAAGCAGTTCTCCTGTGTCCGGATGAAAACATTCTGTATGTTCTTCAAGGAAATCAAAATTTCCCGCTTTTTCATAATCAACCATCGGAAATGACAGCACGTCCGTCGCCCGGTCCACATTCCGAAATTCCTGATTCATCTGCCGGATCTCTTCATCGGCAGTAAGAAGCAGGTTCACTTGTGCTTCATAAGGACAGCCTGTAAAATCAAGCGCTGCCTCTACTACTTTGTATGCCAGTGCCTCACATTCCAAAGGGAGTGTAAGACCCCCTTCTTCTTCAAAATTCAGTGTCATGACCTTCTCCTGTGTCTTTTCTTTTTATCTTGCTTCGCGCTGCTTTCATAGGCTTCATAAGCCTTTACAATCTTTTGTACAAGCGGATGGCGCACTACGTCCTTGCTTGTAAGACGGCAGATACTGATATCTTCAATATGCTTCACAACATTTACTGCGACATCAAGACCCGATAACTGTCCCGCCGGCAGGTCCTTCTGGGTCTCGTCACCGGTGATGACAACCTTTGAACCGAATCCGATTCTTGTAAGAAACATCTTCATCTGCGCCGGAGTAGTATTCTGTGCCTCATCGAGGATAATAAACGCATTGTCAAGAGTCCGGCCCCGCATATAGGCAAGGGGTGCCACTTCTATAAGACCTTTTTCTGAATTTTTCAAAAAGCTTTCCGCGCCCATGATCTGATAGAGCGCATCATAAAGCGGTCTTAAGTAGGGATCGATCTTACTTTGAAGATCTCCCGGAAGAAATCCTAACTTCTCCCCCGCTTCAATGGCAGGGCGTGTCAGTATGATCCTTCCGACTTCGTTATTTTTAAATGCAGTGATCGCCATAGCCATGGCAATATAAGTTTTGCCAGTCCCGGCAGGTCCCAGTCCAAATACGATCATCTGCTTTCTGATAGCATCCACATATTTTTTCTGCCCTGCTGTCTTCGGTTTGATGGGTTTGCCGGCAAGGGTATGACATATGATATCCTTGTCGATCTCAAGGATATTTTCTTCGCTGTCCTCCATAACAAGCGCCAATAGATAATCTACATTTTGTTCCTGTATGATATTACCCCGCCTGGAAAGTTCCGTAAGCTGGGAGAGAACTTTTTTCGCCTTCTCAACTCTTGAACCTTCACCCATGATCTTAATACTCTCGTTTCTGGCGATCATCGTCACATGAAGGGTGCGCTCAATCTTTTTCATATGCGCATCAAACTGTCCGAATACATTGCCTTCGTGTTCTGCTGGAATATCAATGGCTGCTTCCATCATTCCCATTTGTTCTTTCTCCTGTCTCTTTTTCGGTATCTTCCTTCTTTTCTGGAATCTCTAAAAGCTCAGAAGCCTTCTTTCTTCCAATCGGCATTGTGACTGTCAGACTGCCCCTGGCTGATGATTCCTCAGTTCCTGTGTATATTTTAACATCATTCTCAATAATTTCTACCCCCTTTTTCTCCAAATCTTCACAGTATCTTACAAATCTCTCTGTAAGAATCTGCTGAATCTCCTCTTTTTGGCGCTGTTTTTCATGGGGCTTATATGGAATCGCCTCTCTTTGCGTCCAATAGACCGGAAAAAAGAAATTGTCAAAAATCTTAAACTGCCACTGCTGTCCCGACATAGTAAAAGCGTCATAATCGTTCTTTACTCCGCCATATGTGAACCGCATATTTCCGATTTTTAAAGAATATTCCTTCTTACAGATCTCATATTCCTCTTTTTCAATACAGGTATTTAAACAGGAATCCTCATAATTAAGAACTGCTTTCCCGATGATGTCAGCGTCAGAAATATGGTATTGGTATCCGATGATCTCCCCGGCGTCATTATTGACCGGAATCTGACCGGAGACCAGCACATCTCCTTTTTTTATCTTTGCTCCGATCTTTGTATTTAACAGACCGTTGCGGACAATAGCGCTTACAATAGTACAGTCTTTATCTGCCACAATATCCACCGGCTGACGGACAGTTTCCATATCTTTTTTATTCTTGTTCCCTGTTTTGTCCACAGAAACAGCAGGTGAGTCTTCATTTTCCTTCACTTGTATGATCAGTCTTGTTCCTTTGATCGATGCGGATACCCATATGATATCATCATACTCTTTACGGATATCTTTTACGATCCGCTGGCAGTCCACACTTTTTTTTGCCATCCCATTGTGTACTGACTTTGTCTTTAAAAATTCCAGCAAAGTTTCATCTGTCCTTGTACTATTTCCCGTAATATCAATATTCCAGATATAGTGCGACATCCAAAAAATAAGAAACACAAAACAGAAAGACCCGGCAAAAAAAAGCTTCCGCTTCCTGTAACGGAATAAATAAAAAGGAAGACCGGATCTTTTTATGATCGTAACTTTTGTTCCTGTCTTCCTGATGATCGGTTTTAATTTCCGGAAGCCGCTGATGGAAATATTCATTTCATAAGCTCCCGAAACAGCCTGAAGCCCCCACAGGTAAATCCCTCTGTGCCGGCACGCATTTAAAAACCTTTCTGTAGAATATCCTGCAATCCGTATGCGCAGATATCCCTTGATGTAACAGATAAGCCGTAACAGCAACGTTCATTCCTCCCGCCGGATAAATATATATTATGAAACATCATATTCAGCTTGACGCTGTCAGATTCACGTATTCGATGGAAACGATATGGCCGGTGACTTTCATCTCATCATTAGTATAATACTCCACCTTCAGCTCCCTGCCGCTTACGCGTATCTGACCATCCTTTGTGTGAACCCGTATCAGGCTATCCGTATATTCTATGATACCTCTGTAATTCTCAATGTTCAGCTCCATCTGTCCAATCATCGTAAGCATAGGGATGCCAAGCACTACGTCCTTTGGAAGTTCAGACAGTTCTGACAGTCTATTTTTAAGGGAATGTGCTTCCCGTGATGATACCTGTCTCTTTGCCTTCATACAAACGCCATTCACAGATTTTATTGTAGTCTATGTGAAGGGCGCACGTATTATGACTGAAAGTTTCTGACAATACTTTTTTAAAATTTCTTATACCGGTACATGTACAGTTCATGCAGTGCCCTTGTAGCGCTGATATAAGACGCCTGCTTCAAAAAAGGATGCGGCTTATCGCGAAACGCAGTAAATACCTGATCAAATTCCAGACCCTTAGCAAGATAGTAAGTAGTAACTGTCAGTCCTTTTTCAAAAACCATACTGTTCCGGTCAATATAGTGAACCGCGAAATCCCTGTCTTTAAGCCTCTCCTTTATCAGCCGGCAGATATCGTAAGCTTCTTCCTCTGTCATAGTGAGGATGGCAGCCGTCTCATAATTATCCGAAAGATTTGATTCAACAGATGTTAAAAGACGGTCAATGTCAGGAAATACGTTTTCATCCACCTCTTTTCCATGCCTTTCCAGAAATGAGATGCCTTTAAGATCCGCAAGTTCTGCTGAATACTGAGCAATCTCTAATGTATTGCGGTAGCTTTTGCTGATGATGATCTTCTTAAGGACTTTTCCGAATATCTTCGGAAGGAAGGAGAGGACATCCTGTGTCTCATCATCCAGTGTCTGGGCACGGTCTCCGAGGATTGTCATACGGCAGGAAAACATCTCACAAAGGATCGTGTATTGCAGATAAGAGTAGTCCTGCATCTCATCAATGACCAGATGTCTGATTTTTTTGCGGGCAGTCTGTCCGCTCAGACGGTATTTCAGATACAGCATAGGATAGACATCTTCATAAGGAACTTTTCTCTTTTCAAAATCTACGTCCGGCAGAGCTTCATACCCGTACTCAGAAAGCATCTGGTTATAAATCTCATAAATATCCTTTGTCACATACATCTTATCAAACAGCCCTTTGAGATATTCAGTTTCTTCTTCCGAAAGATTTCTCTCACAGAGAGTTTCATATTCGTCCGCAACATATTCCATTACAGCATCCATTCGCTTTAAAAGCGGTGTGTTCTGGAATTTAAAATAAAACAGCTGAATCAGTTCTTCTTCTGTCTTTTTAAACCCTTTAAATGTTACAGCACGGAGATCTGCCAGATCTTCCTCCAGCATCGCAAGATATCCTTCGATCAGTCCGATAAAGGAGCTTGATTGTTTTTCCTTAAATTGCTGTTTTGCTTTTTCATCAGGAAATTTTATCTGCCGCTCAAGATAGTCATACCGGTCTTCACAGTCCATTGCAGTGCATTTAAGCTCCTGGTAGGCAAAAAGATCAAAACTCATCTCCTGGATATTCTCCTCTCCAAGCTCCGGGAGGATATGTGAGATATAATCAGAAAACACACCATTCGGAGACAGGATCAGTATATCCGATGACTTTAACCGTTCTCTGTCATGATACAAAAGGTACGCAATACGATGCAGGGCGATCGAAGTCTTTCCGCTCCCCGCTGCCCCCTGGATGACAAGGATCTTATCCTTCGTATTCCGGATAATGGCATTCTGCTCCTTCTGTATCGTTCGGACGATGTTTTTAAGCTGTATGTCGCTGTTATTTCCAAGTTCCGCCTTCAATATCTCATCATCAATCTTCGTATCACTCTCAAAAGCATAGATTAGCTCTCCGCTTTTGATCTTATACTGCCGCTTGATCAGTATTTCACCTTCCATAGTGCCGGAAGGCGCCTGATAAGAGGCCGGACCTTTATCATAGTCATAGAACAGACCGCTGACCGGAGCGCGCCAGTCATAGATCAAAGGTATGGCTCCCGTTTTTTGCGCGAAATTTCCGATACCGATATAAAACTTTTCCGGTTCCTCATCTCCATCATACCGAAAGTCCACCCTTCCAAAATAAGGGGAATCAAGCATACGCTTAAGACGCTGCTCTCTTTTTGCCTGCTGTTCATTAGCATTCACCTGCTCAAGCAGCGAGCGCTGATTATCATAATCCTCATAACCATACTGATCCATCTCTGTATAATTCTGCCAGTAATAGTCATGCATACTCTCGATCTCTTTCTGACCGCGGGAAAGAGCTTCCCTTGTTTCCGCGATCTGGCAGTTTATTTTCCGGATGATCTCCTTTAAATATTTTATTTCTTCCAAATACTGTATATGTTCCATGGCCGTCAGCTCCTCTATTGTAAACTATGCTTCTTATTGTACCCGTAAAACATAATTTTACCGGAAATAATTTGGGACGGATATATATTCTGATCCGTCCCAAAACTGGTCTTTTGTATAATGATATACTTTAAATGAGATACTTGATCTTCCGGTTCTTTCTCAGAAGTTCCTTTATGAATGCGCTGTTATCTTCCAAAGAGATGAACACATCCGTCATATTGCGCGCTTCAATGCCTACCCTGTCAAAAGAAGCGGCAAATGAAGCAGAATAACTCTTCATGATCTTAACAACCGTAATATTCTGTATCGGAACCGTCTTTGTGAGCAATCCAAATTTTATTACTACTTCCTTCTTTGTGATGATCACTTCATATTTAAAGATGGGCGGGATAAAATACAGATTAATAAGTACGACAATAACAAGATTTACCGCTAAAACTGTTGATAGCCCCTGATATATTAAAGCCGCGATCGCAATTCCGTTTAAAGCTGCTGTCGCGACATACCACCATGCAGCTACTTTACCTTTGAATGACATAATGTCTCCTTTCTTATTTTGCTATGATCCACTCTGCTGCTCCAAGAACACTGACTGCTTTTGCTCCGCATTCATTGGCAAACCGCGCGCAGTGTTCTAAAGTTTCCCCTTTTGACAAAGCGTAGATGAAGCCGGCTGTAAAGCTGTCCCCCGCGCCTGTTGTATCAATACATACCGCCTCTTTTGCCGGGATCTGATATTCCTTTGAATCCGTCTTTACAAAGCAGCCTTTTTTGCCGCGTTTTATGATCACATGCTTTACGCCCGATAAAAGAAGAGCTCCTGCGGCCTTTTTCATATCTGTCTCGCCTGTGAGCAAAGAGGCTTCTGCTTCATTTGCAAAAAGATAGTCAATATAAGAGAAAGCTTTTGCCATGCCTGGCACTTTCTCATTGTTCTTACATTTGGTCATATCCGCGCATACGATGATCCCCTGACGCTTTGCCTGTGAAAATATGTATGCGAGCTGCTCTGTCCGGATCTTAGGGAACACAAAAATACTGGCAAAGCATAAAATCTTTGCATTCTTATCAAAAGGCATACAAATATCATCGACCGTAAGCCTGCGAAGACTTCCTGAAGGGTTCGTAAGAAAGCTGCGCTCTCCATCCTCTCCTACAAGTACAACATTGATCCCTGTAGGAAAATCCGATCTTATCTGCCTTTCTTCGATCATGATTCCATTCTTCCTGCACTGCGCAGCGATAAACCTTCCTGCATGATCATCCCCGATAACCGTCTCTAAGCAGACTTTCTTACCCATCCTCGAAAGGATGAGCGCTTCATTCAGAGCGTCCCCTCCTAACGCCATGCGGATATCCTCTGTGGCGTAGGAGCCTGTCTCAAACACCGCCGCACTGGCAGGACGCGCCAAAATATCAATGACCGCCGCGCCGATAATAATGATCTCTGACATTTAACTCTCCTAATAATTCCTGATTAACCGCTTCACTTATACTAACATCTTTCTTGCAAAAATACAATTAGAGATTAAAACATATTCTGTATCTAAAAGTATTTTCCTTCTTCCAATTATTTCTTTTTTCTATTATAATGTGTGGGTGGTTCATCCGCAACAAAAGAATCTGAAAATGAAATTCAAGAATTTTAGGAGGAATTTTAACATGATAAAATATGTTGCCAGTGATTTGGACGGAACTCTTTTAAAAAATGAAGCACAGACTCTTAATTCTGAAGTATTCGCTCTGATCCGGAAGCTTAAGGAAAAAGGTATCCGCTTTATCGCCGCCAGCGGCCGGCAGTATGATAGTCTGTACCGTCTTTTTGAGCCGGTTAAGGACGATATTTCTTACATCGCCGAAAACGGCTCTCTATGTATTCATGACCACAAAGTCATCTCAAGAGGTATCATAGACCGGGAACTGGGAATACGTATCATTAAAGCGACAAGGCAGATTCCAGAATGTCACTGTATGCTTTCCTGTGAATCAACTGCTTATACGGACTCCACCGACCAGAAATTTCTTGATTATATGCATAATTTTGTCAAATTCAAAATAAAAGAGGTCCCGGATCTTCTTGACATTAAAGAGCCGTTTTTAAAATTTGCTGTCTTTAACTTTAATGGAACAGATACCATGGAGCCGTTTTTTAAGGAGCAGTTTTCTTCAGAGATCACGGTTGTTACATCCGGTAATCTATGGGTTGATTTTATCGTACCAAACGCGAATAAAGGCTCCGGACTTGCCAGCATCACCCGTCATCTTGGTATTTCCCTAAAAGACGGTATTGCTTTTGGAGACCAGTTTAATGACATTGAGCTTCTTGAAGCTGCCGGGATCGGATACGCTATGAAAGACTGTGCACCCGGCGTGGAAAAATACGCGGACCGGCAGACAGAATCAGTGGAAAGCATTCTTCGGGAATTATTATGATATCACTCGAAAACAAAAGCATTCGAAAGTAGACAAAAGCTAAATGAAATGATAAAATATGCTTAAAGAACCAAAAAGTAAATTTATTAGGAGGAACGAAGGATGAAAATTGCAATCGGCTGCGATCCAAACGCGCAAAATGAAAAAGAAGCACTTATCAAATTTATTGAGGGAAAAGGTTACGGTGAAGTAACTGATTTTGGCAGTGAAGATCCAATCTACGCGAATGTGGCAATTGAAGTTGCCGAGGCGGTAGCCGCGAAAAAATATGACCGCGGAATCCTCGTATGCGGAACCGGTATCGGTGTTTCTATCGCTGCCAACAAGGTAAAAGGTGCTTACGCTGCTCTTGTTTCTGATGTATATTCTGCACAGCGCGCACGCCTGAGCAATGATGCCAATATCATCTGCATGGGTGCATTTACGACAGGAAGCAAAGAAAGAGAGATGTTCGTCACAGAATTTCTGACCAATGAATTCGTGCCGGGCTGCGGTTCCCAGCCGAAGGTAGACCGCTTCGTCGCATACGACAACGAAAGAGCATAAGAACAGATAAGCAAGGGATACAGTAACTTGTAAAAGTCACTGTATCCTTCGGATTTTATATGGATTTATGGCAAGCAAAGCACTCATCGCTATATTCGCAAGCAGCACCATTGCGTAGTATTTCAGTCTGCAGACGACCGCCAGGGGTTTTGCTGACCTCGCCAAAAACCGCACAGACTCACCCATCAGGTGTCCTTTTTCATTCCACTGCCCAAAATCAGACCATCGGGCAGGCCAGCCGCCCAAAGTCAGTACTATGATTGCCAGGCATATTATACCCGTGATAAGCAACACAGAGAATAAAAATTCAAGCAGCTTTTTTCCTGGAGATGTTCCGATTACGGCTGCCACACTTTTTCTGAAAAATATGATCAGCAAGATAGTATTAAGTATGATCAAACATAACATAAATCTATTCAAAATATGATAGTTCCATACATTTCCGCTCACTCCGGTCTCCGTCTGCAGCCATTGTCTTTTTTCTGGTATGCTGCCCCCTCTCTTTCCCGATGTCAGGTAATGGAGAGTATCCGATCCGCCAGGCAGAACATTGATGAGCACCGATTTTTCAGGCAGGTCTGCTACTCTTCGGACTATATATTCTTTCCCATCACAATAAAAAGATAATCCCACAGCCGATTCACTTCCCCATATAGAACGGGCGGCTTCCTTGCTGAGTATACATCCTTGAGGATCGTTGTCATCTAAAAAAGCTGACTGCGGAAAGATCAGCCTGCTGTCTCCGGCTTTGGTTATTACGGTACACTTTATATCGTTCCCTTCCTTACCATAACATTCTTTTTCTGCTTCACTCCACAGTACTATATCCATCTTCTTTACCGCTGCTTTTATATATCCTAAGCTTTCCTGCCTCGCCGCGCCTGGATCCTCTAATTCCATTTCCATGACTGCAGATAATGGCTGAAGATAAAAATATAGATACGAAATCTCAAAAGCAAGTAAAAGGGCAGCTCCAACGCCCCCAAAGGAATATAGTATCCTCTTTACCATCATTCCCTCCTAACCCGGCTGCCCTCTTCCAGCTCACGGCTGGCGACCGTAATAATATCCATGCCATCCGTAATAGTACCTGCTGACACCGCTGCATATTCGCTGTTTCTGTCCTCAATATCCACATAGATCTTCCGCGCGGTCAGATCCTCACCAAGTACAGTATCTTTTGTATCAACCGTATAGACAAAAAATCCTTTGTCATCCTGATTCAGTGCATTAACCGGCACGCAATAATCATAGTAATCTGAATAATTCTCAAAAGAAAGTTCAATCATAGACGACAGAGCGAAAATTTCCGGTGGCAGATAAACAATGATCTCCAGCTGCTGCGCGCCATCCTCCAGTCCAGACTCAGCTCCGTCCCCCTCAGGCATTTGTCCTGCTTTGCTCTCTACTTTTTTTACTGCATGTACTTTTCCTTTATAATCTGTATATTCTGCGTCCTCACCCCGCCCTTTTATCATTACTTCTGTTCCTGCGGCTATATATTTTCCGGTTTCAATATTTTCATAAACCACGATTTTATAGTCTTCTTTTATATCCGCAATGATAAAAGAAGCAGTGACCGGTGATAATTCACCGGCTGTTACCATTATATCGTTTATAACACCTTCTTTTGGAGAAGTGATAAAATATTTATCTTCTTTATACTGCTTCATCTGAGCAATTTTGTCAGCAATGACTTCTTTCTGTGCATCAATCTGCGCAGGCGTCGTATTTTCCGGCAGGGCTACCGACGCTTCATCAAGTGCGCTCTGCGCAGACTGAAGCTGTTCGCGGCGCCTGTCAAGCATATCATAATATGCCCGCTCCGTTTCCTTTTTCTGCCTGGCTAATTCCTCTAACTTTTCGCTGTTATCTTTGCTTTCCTCCTTATCATCCGGCAGCTCAGTGTCTTCTTCGCTTTCTATCCCCTCTTCATTTTCTTTTTTGCTTTCTTTCGCTTTTTCATCTGCTTTTGCAGCTTTTACAGCTTTTTTATATTCTTTGTCTGCCTCCTTCATATCTTCTTTTGCCTGTTTCACTTCTCTTGCTGTCGTTCCCTGCACAAGCTTCAAATTCTTTTTACTATTCTTAACTCCTATCGTATACCTGTCGCGGTTCGTCCGTTCTTCGCTGACAGCTGCATTTTTCTGCAATTCCAGCTGCGCGTATTCTGATTCCAGCTCTTTTAACTGCCTGTCCGTTTTTTGTTTATTCAGCCTTAAAAGCTTCTGTCCCTTTTTTATGTGCTGTCCTTCTGTCACAGAAATTTCATCGATAAAAAGTCCTTCATCAAGAAATACCGGCATCGAATAGCCAGGTGTTACTTCCCCCTCACTCTCCATACGATGCGCGATCTTCATTCGCTGCGGCTTTTCTGTACTTATTACGGGGACCGCAAGAGTAGCCCCTATTCTGGAAATCAGCGTCAAAAGCAGCATAACGCCTGCAAATGTCAAAAGTATCTTTATCAATTTCTTCTGCATATTCTACTCCTTTGATATGATAGACAGACCTTCTTCAAAATAGTTTTGGAGCAACATAAATATAACCAGCACAAATATCGTCAGTACAAATGCCATTGCAAACGCAGTTCCCAGCCCATAACTGTCCTGGGGCGAAAAAAGCGTCAACGGCCAGTAACTTTTATCCTTAATAAACAAGAGCGGCTGCTCGATCATATTCCAATACTCTAAAAGCGCAAGAAGCACACATGTAACGACTGCTGGAACTGCAACCGGGATTCCGATCTTGTAAAAAATCTGGAATTCGCTGGCCCCGTCTATCTGTGCACTTTCCCGAAGAGTTTTAGGCTGACTGGAAAAAGAATAGTATAAAATCAGGACCGGCAATGTCGAAAACACTTCCGGCAGGATAATCCCCACAGGGGAATCCAAAAGCCCCAGGTCTTTTAGTACAAGATATTCCGGAAGCATCCTCACCTGGAACGGCATGAGCAGTACCACGGCATAAACTAACAAAATCACGTTTCTTACCGCCGGCCGGATAATTGTCAGCGCCCATGCCGCCAAAACCGCTATGATAAGCTGTCCGGCGATGATACATCCCACGTAGATCAATGAATTCCAAAACAAAACATAAAACTCTGGAATATCTAATAACAATTCGATATATGAAACCAATGTCGGATACTGCGGAACCAATGTCCAGCTTACCCACTGCTCCCTGCCGCCGAACACACCTTGAAGATAATGAGTAATCTCCGCGTTTCCCATGATCGAACCGGTAAACAGAAATACCAGCGGATAAAGCAGCACAAGCATCATCAACACCTTAAACAGCTTCCATACTCTTTTCATCTGTTCTAACGCTCCTTTTTGCTCCTTAAGAAAATTCTGTCAGCAATTTTTCTGCCGTACAGTAATATATAAGCAATAAACAGGCACAGCAAGATTGCTCCCGCGCTCAAAACCGCTCCTGCCGACATTTTATCCATCGAGAAATCCGCAAACCAGTTATTAAAGATATGCTGCAGCATGTAGATCTTCTGATTTGGGTAATTTCCTGTTATAAGATAAATTTCCCGGAATACTTTGAATGAATTGATAAATAGAAACATAAAACAGATAAAGCCAACCTGTTTTAGATTCGGAAGTAAAATATTCCACACATACTTCCACCGCCCCGCGCCGTCAAGATACGCCGCATCCCGCAACTCCAGCGGTACATTTGCAATGCCGGAAAGCCAGATCAGCAGGTAGATCCCAATATATTTCCACGCGTATATGAAAAGCAGGATCCCAAAGGCTGTATCTGCGTTGATCCAGTCAATCCTGCATTTTAAATATAAATTTACAAAACCATTGCGGTCAAACAGGACTGTACAAAGGATAGGGACTGCCGTAGCGGGAAGTACAAGCGGCAGGATGATCCCTTCTTTCAGCCAGAGATTCAAAAATGTTTTTTCACTCAAAAGAACTGCGGCGGCCAAAGACACCGCAAGCATGATCGGAATACTGAAAGCCATAAATTTAATCGTATTAACAGCAGCCAGACGAAAAGACTGGCTGCTCAACACTTCTCTATAATTATATGATCCGCAGAAACTTCCGCTCTGAGACTGATAAAATGAAGAGACTAACAGTCTGGCAAAGGGAATTACCCAGAATACCGTAACACCTGCAACGCTTGGAACAAGCAACAGATAACTTAATATTTTTTTATTCATTGAGATACAATTCCACTCCCTGAGCACATTGGTCTACCGACTCTTCCAATGTCAGCGCTCCATTAATGTAATCCATCGCCGTCGTCATCACAAGTTCCTTGATGACCGTATCCTGATAAACGGCTGTCTGATAGCCGGCAATGTTTTTCTTCCATTGTTTATAGTCACTGATTTCTATATTTTTTGCCTTTAAAGTAATATTTTTTCCGTTGCGGTCTTCAATGACATACTCTTGTTTTCTTGTATCTTCTGATTCAAAAATATGATCAAATATCACTTGATTAACCGGAAAACTTTCTCCGATACCCGCAATCCTCTTCTGTCCTTCCTCCGAAACAGCATATTCAACAAACTGTTCTGCTTCTTTAGAATTTTTTGCGCTGGCGGAGATGCCCAGAGCCATTTCTGCAAAATATCTCTTTTCCAACACATCATCAAAATAATTGCATATCACTTTCGGATTTTTTTTACGGATCAGATATGCCAGCTGGATATCCTCAAGTGTTCCCAGCTTACCCGCCATCAATTGCGTTTCATTTATGTGTATCATCATGTCCGCGTTCTGCATATTTCCGGGTGAAATGTTATCTAACCGGCAGGTATCCCTGCTGTCAACTTCTACCGTCCAGTTATATTCAGAATTGCTATATATCTTTTCTATATTCTGATAAAAATCTCTTAATTTATCACGGTCGATCTTATCGCCATCAAGACATTCCGGAAAATAACAGTAAAACAATGAACTGAAAATACTGTCGCCCTCCCAGCGGTCAACCGCGGCCGATCCATTTTTATAAAGCTTCTCCACCTGCCCTGCAATCTCATCCAATCCCGTTCCCGCTCTCAAAACATCTTTTGTGGCATGGAGATCCAGCAAAGAAAATCCCAGCGGAATTGCACAAAGTTTTCCGTCCTTTTCATATGTCTGCGCGATCCCATCCATTAAAGACTGTCCCGACGCTGTCTTTTTGAGATCTACAAGCTTATTCTGTCTGATATAGGAATTTACAGGCAATCCATCTAACACTAAAATATCCGGACCGTTTTCCGCAAATAAAGATACGTTCAGAGACCGTACTGCCTCTTTTAAGGTAACTCCCAATTTTTCATCAATACCTACCTCCATATGCACCTGGACATTCGGATATTTTTCCCGAAACCCATCTATCACTGCTTGTAAAGAATCACTGCTGTTCAATGCGTAAATTGTCAATTCTTTCTGCTCGCTTGCTTTTGCGTTTTTATCATAGGTATACAGACTGAGAAGCGGCATTGTATTCTCAACTGTGAGGAGCAGATAATTGTCCTTATCCAACACTCTGAATTTCTGCAAAATTGTGTCCAGAGCCGCAAAGGGGTAGTGCGCTCCATCCATGATCTCTTCTTCCGCTTTCTTTTCTGTATCATAGCAAAACAATCCGGTCTGGCCCAGATAATATATCCGCCCCTCGCTGCCGGCACACAAAATCGGAGAGATGCTGTCGTCTTTCATCTGATTCTGGCAGAATTGCGCAAAAGAAGAAAACCCCTCCTTTTTTTTGCCGGTATTGATATCGTACTGATCCAGTTGCTCTGAGCCCAGTCCCAGAAGCGTGTCATCTAAAACAAGCATATCATACGGCGTACCATATGTCTCCATTTCAGAATTAAGACATTTCACACCTTTTTCTGTAAACTCATAATAATATCCATTGATATCGCAGGCAAAAACTCTATCATCATACTCATAAAAATCCGCGATCATGGCATTGTCTTTTATATCCGCCGTAAATTTTTTGAGATTTCCGTTTTTATCAATACTCCCATACATTTTAGGCTCCTGGAGCAGATCGACTTCTTTTCCGGCTTTATCCAATATATCTGAGTATGCTCCGAAGATAAGGGAACCTTTTTTGGTGATCGTTCCGCAAAAAATCATACTTTTTTTCAACTCTTTTGGAATTGTAAGCTTTTCTTCCCAAGTCTCGCCGTAATCCTGTGTCTCCCACAGAATACAATCGCTTTCCTCCATAATCGCGAATATCGTAATAGAATCCGTTCCATTTCCCAAAACATCATATACATTTGTGATTCCGTCCGGTAAGGTAATGTCTTTTTTTAAGTACGCTCCTTCTCTCTTAACCGTATCTTCTGATTTTGTACAGCCTGTTACCGTAAATAATAAACAAACAGATATTATGAGGCTGATTGCCTGATACGAAATTTTATGCATTGATCATCCCTCCGTTTCACAAATAAAAGGTCTCTTTGCAGTCTTTTAAGAAAATTTTCCGGTAGGACTGCAAGTTAATTTTACTGTTTTGACAATAGTTTCAGTAACTTTTCCATTATAATACTTTTTTGCTATTGCGCTAGCGCTTGCAGTTGGCCCGCTTTTTGTTGCAGATTTACTGAGAATTTTCCACTCTTTTGTATAAGAACCTGCCGAAATTGTAGATTTTGTGCATTTTGCACTCCCATTTCCATATGTAAAGCTTCCAGTAACTTTAACATACCATTTTGCAACATTGCCTGAATAATATTTAACGGTTTTCGATTTTGTTATTGTGTTTGAGAAAGGTGTAATCATAGTTTGAAAATCATTCTCTATAGTTATAATAATATAACTTCCATCATCAAAATACTCAATCTCCGAATTTGAATCTAAATTTGCCGCAAAAGAAGTTGATGAAAAAGTTAACAAGAATATGGCAGATAAAATACAAACTATTTTTTTCATTATTTTCCCCCTTATTTTACTCAATTGTTTCAATATAATATGTTGGTATATCTTTTTCGCTAACTTCTAAATACAACTTATGCAGATAATAGCTATATACACTCATCACAACAAAAATTGCTATGATGAGCGCTATAGAGACTCTGCGTATATACTGAGTAAAGCGTAGTTTTTTCACAAGATATTCCGCATCTGTATCACAGAAATATCCTGATACAATTTCCTGCGGTGTTCCAAGCTCTTCACAAATTTGTTCATAACTGATGTCTTCTGTATTTTCATTTAATTCTTCCAGACGCATATGAATTTCAGAAAATAAATGCTTTTCCTTTTTCCCGCGAACAGGTAAAAATAATCTCAAATCCCGATAATATTTTTTAGAATCCTTATTCATAGTCGTTCTCCTCAGCATTTTCGTCACGGAAATCATGTTTTAAAATCTTTTCGATGCTGTTATTTGTCTCATAATATTCTCGGATCAGGTCAGAAAGACGTTCTATTCCTTCCTTTTCAATATGATAATATACACGGATCATACGTTTTCCTACTTGTTTCTTATAATCAGTGATATATCTTTTTTCAATTAGTTTGTATAATGCCGGATACATAGAGCCTTCCGGAATAAGCAGATATTCATCCGATATAGTCTTGATTAGCTGAGACATCTGGTAACCGTAACAGTCCCCTTTTTCTTTCAATATGTGAAGTAGCAGCATCTCAACCGCTCCCTTTTTGAAATTATTTTGTGTGCGCATATGAAATAATCTCCTTTGAATATATTATATCTCATTTATTTTATATGTCAATATTTAGTTTTTCTAAATATTAGTTGACATATATAATGAAAAATCATATAATAATTTAAAAGAATCAGAAAGTTTTACCCCAATTTAGCAGTATAATGTTTTTAACAAAGGAGGCGAATTACATGAAAAAAATCACGAAAAGTTTTATTGCTGTTATGTGCGCTCTGAGTCTCAGTATATTGAGCGGCAGTTTTACAAGCCATGCAGTAAATGTCACAAAAGACTATGGTGTTTACCGTGGAGTAGTATCCCTTACCAGATATACATCTAATGGCGTCAAGATGGTAAAAAATGGAAAAGCAGTTAAATGTACTCTTGTTCCGAAATATCAATTAGTATATACATACATTCCCTCTTCCAAATCAGTTACTCTTGCAAGTACAAAAAAAGTTATACTTTAAAATCAAGAGGTCAGCGAATTGAACTTGGGGAGCCAAAAGGATATATGGTTAATGTATCTATTCCTGGTTTCAAATAAATCGGTTATTAAAAAATTTTTTAAATAATATCATAATTTTTATTGTATAACTCTAAGTGCGGGTAAAACATTTAGCAGAAATTAAAAAATCATCCGTTATTCTCCATCTGGATGCAATTTACATTCAGAGAATAACGAATGATTTTCTTTTTTGTTTATTTTTCAGCGCGAATCAATTCTTTTAACGCTTCAACAGTTACTCGGATCGCCATATCTGTATCATGGACTACCGGATTCTCAAGTCCCGCTTTTTCACGCTCCTGATTTGCCAGTACAAGCAGGCATGTTCCAGCCCTTACATGAAGATAATTAGCAACAATAAACAATGCCGCCGATTCCATCTCAGATGCCAGACATCCCATCTGCTTCCACGCCTCCCATTTATCCATAAGTTCATATCCTGCCGGCTTTGTCTCAGGTGAATGCTGGCCATAAAACGAATCTTTACATTGGACAACACCCACATGGTATCTCTGTTCTAATCTCTCCGCCCCATGGATAAGGGCATTTACAAGCCGGATATCAGGCACTGCCGGAAATTCAATGGGAGCATATTCCTTGCTTGTGCCCTCCATCCGGACGGCTCCGTTTGCTATGACGATATCGCCGCTCATCACATCTGTCTGCATACCGCCGCAGGTCCCGATCCGAAGAAAAGTATCTGCTCCCGCTTTCACCAATTCTTCTATGGCTATCGCCGCTGAAGGTCCGCCGATACCGGTAGAGGTCACACTTACTTTTACACCTTCCAGATACCCGGTATAGGTAACATACTCTCTGCTATCCGCTATGAGCTTCGCGTCATCAAAATACCGGGCAATCTTTTCGCAGCGTTTTGGATCTCCTGGAAGGATCACATATCTTCCTACATCGCCATTTCCAACCTGAATATGATATTGCTTATCATTTTCTGAATAATTCATGACTTCCACCTCCTTGTACATCATATGGAAAAGTTTTATTACTTCATTGTATCACGCTATTCTCGATCTTCCAACTCTGTAATTTTAATTTTTGATAATGTCTCTTTAGGAAGTGACTTGCAAAACTGAAATCCGGATGGAGAGGTCAGGAAACGCCAATGAACACCAGTTCGCTGTTTTTTATTTGGCGGATATTAACCTTTATCAAAAGAAACAGAACCAATAAACTGCGCTGCTCAGATAGGAAAAAGCTTTGCCATCAAGTAAACAACAATGAAAGCTATCACTGCGCTTCCAAGCATATACATTACGGTTTGATATGGACGTTTTCCACTTTCCTGTTGTTCCTCTATCTCATCTAATCTTCTTCCTTCTGTAAAGGCAACAATTTCTTTATAGGTGGAAAGATGATTTTCTTTTTTGACTTTATCTACTTTAAACGCAAAATATACTGCGATTGCGTACACCGCGCTCCACGGGATCAATCCATACCAGTCCATTAAAGCTATGAACGGAACAAAAGTAATGACTGTAAGGATCAAAAACACAGCGTATATGCCGCCATATTTGTTAAATCTTTTAATTTCTGTTTCCTTGATCTCCTTTTTCATAATCTCAACATCTCCTTTAATTAGTTGGTCAAGAGATACGTTGAATACAGAACTTAGCAGTAATACGCGGTGAATATCCGGATAGTTTTTCCCCGTTTCCCAATTAGAAACTGTCTGTCTGCTTACATAGACCTTTTCTGCCAGTTCTTCTTGAGAAATCCCCATATTACTGCGATATTTTTTTATTTGTGCGCCAACTTCCAACTTTCTTCCCCCTTCTTTCGTTTGTCAATTGATGTGTAACCAGAATTTTATCATTCAACAAACCCAGCTTCTACCAAAAAGATTTGACTTTAGCAAAAATCCCTATGTCAAATCCTTTTGACACAGGGATTTATCTATGTTTTTTATAATCTCACTTATCTTTTGGTGGAATACTGTTTTTGCGGCACCCTCTTTCTATTAGCCAGATATTTAATTTAGTTACGATAGTGATATAATGACTGCTATTTCTTTTTTATCTTAATTTTGATCGCTGCTTTTTTCTTACTGCCATCTTTAGCTGTGACAGTAATCGTAACACTGCCCGTCTTTTTCGCAGTAACTTTTCCTTTGGAATTAACTGTGGCAATCTTTTTGTTGGAAGATTTCCACGTTACTTTCTGGTTTGCCGCGCTTGCCGGAGTAATTGTCGCTTTTAAAGTCTGGGTCTTCTTTTTCTTAAGACTCATAGTCTTACTGCCGGTGATTTTTACTTTCGAAGCTTTCACGTTAGCTTTCGAAACCTTTAATTTAATCTTTGCTGTTTTTCCATTTGCTGTCTTGGCAGTGATTGTCACGGTTCCTGTCCTTTTCTTGACTGAAACCTTACCACTGGAACTAACCGAAGCAATACTGCTGTTGGATGTAGTCCACGTTATTTTTGCGCTGCTGCCTGTAACTGTTTTGCCTGTCTTATCTTTGGCAGACGCTTTTAGCGCGTACTTTTTGTTAACAGTTGCCTTCAGCAACGCATTATTTTTTAGTCTCTGTCCATTCAGGCTGAGTGTTACCGATGTTACAGCCTTGCTTTTACCTATGTTTCCTAATTTTAAGATATCCTGACCTAACAGTTCCTTGCATTCAGGATTATATGTATAAGTGATACTGTGTCCTTTTGAATTAGAAAATGCATATCCGGTATTTACACTCCCGCTTTTAGGAACAGCTAAAAACAATGATCCATCCGAACCAACTCCGCCTGAATCGCAATTCGTTACATCTACCAGATAATTCACTTTATTTAATGTGACAATGTTCCACATGTGACTTCCCAGATTCCTGCCATCCCCCATGATGCCTGTAGCCGTATAACATACTGTATCGCTTTTAAATGATGACAGATCACACAAATACTGAAATGCCTTGGCGTATCCTTCACATACGACGTTTGTGGCCGGATCTTTGTCAAACACCCAGATCAACTGCCATGGATTTCCATATGCCACATTTCCATATGCCGCACGGGTATTATAGGATACCAGCGCGCAGATCTCCCGGCAGTAGCTGTTCAGCTTTTCACGGTCAGACTCTGCGGCATGCTTTGCTACAATCGCTTTTGCATTCGACATTGCTTTTTTTGCCGCGCTCATCTTTGCAGAGTTCGTCGTATAGATGCCTTTTCCCTGATATTCTTGTGCAACTGTGAAAGAAAAAGTAATAGCCCGAACCGTACGGCCAGAACCGCTGGCAGTCACGTAAGCTGAATTCTTGTCAAACCAGTATAAGTCATAGGGACAATCCATCAATAAATAATCTGTGACTCTTTTAACGGACTTCTCCCACTCAGATACTTTCATGCTTAATCCGCTTATTTTGATGACAGTAGATGTCCGGCTTCCATCCGCGATCTTTTTTATAGAAGCTTTTAGTTCTTTATAAAGCTTTTTGTCGTTATCATCAGTCAGCTTTTTACTGCCGACAACCCCAAGCGGCGAAATACCTGTATCTTTATTTCCAGAAAATATCTGTTTCAGATATCCCGATAACAGTTCATCATTATCGGGAAGTGCTTCAAATGTAAATACTTTTTCTTCTTTTAAAGGGCCGCCCGCCTGCACAGGATACGTGGTAAAATATCCTGTAAATACTGCTGTTATCATTGCAGTTATCATAAATATAACCGCTTTTTTTAAACTAAAATTCTGTTTTTCCATAATCCTGCATCTCCAAAGATATTATAAGGCCCTGACATAGACTGTATTCATGGTCTCATCTCCTGTTTTCATTAATATTTTACCATATTTCATATCAACAGACCACTATATTTTCAGCCTTTTAGTAGAAACGCAAAATAATTTCTAACATTGAAAAAACTCTATACGGCAAATCACTAATTCTGATAATTATTATACCTTTTCAGACACAATCCAAAGCCGCTTATTATAATTACAATTGTAAAAAATATTGACGCAGCCGGTAACCAGACTATACTATTTCCAACATATGCATAAGCATTAGACACTATCGAACTTGATAAACTGGCTGCTGAATATGGCGAAAATGTGTTAATAATAAAGTACAGCATATTATCATTTATATTCCCTGATGTAAAAATATTTAAAATCATATTGACCACTATCACAAAAAAAGAACTTGCCAGTACAACTATGGAAGATTTCATTGCTGATGACAAACATATTGCAAACATAGCCATTGTGCAAGTTGCCAGCAATCCCCCTAAAATAGTGATAAACACTAATTGACCAATATTCAGATTAGAAGAAGCAAATAAATCAATAAACTGAATTGATGTTTTTAACCCACTCCGGTTAAAAACAAAAGAACAGATCGTAATACATATTCCAATGGTGAAAATATAAAGTAATGTCGTTAATATCATACTTGACATTATCCTTGCCATAGCCAAAGTATGGCGTCCGAACCGGGTAGCCCGAAACACTCTGTCCGAATCGTTTTCATAATGCTTTGAAAATACTGGTGCCGTAAGCAGGCATGACAAAAGCACAATAATCGGAATCAGGACAAGCGCAAGATTTGATTGCAGGCTATCCCAGCCGGAATAGTTTGCAAAGTACAACGGGTATCTGATATTTTCTTCCCGGCTCTCTAATTTTTCAGAAATCTGTTCTCTGCCGACATACTTGGTTTCCCAAATCTTTTTCAATGCTTTCAGACGCTCCCGATATACAGCTTTTGCTTCTTCTGCCTGAAAGTCCTTTGGAAATGTGCCATTTTTATCTAATTCCCCATCGTATGAGGTTGTAAAAGAATATGATATCACATTCAAAATATCAATCATAGGTGTAATCTCTTTCGCATATATATCATGCGGAATATTTTCTTCTCTCCCGTCATATTCGTTCAAAATTTCCTGATACTTTTCCACTATTTCAACACATTTTTCTTCTGTTAATAGACCCTCATATGTTTTCTGCGTCTTTTTTAAATAATCAACCGATATTTTACCGCTGGAATATTCCACTTGATTTTCTTCATTCAAAATGATATTTCTAGATGTAGCTGTATTTATCGATAAAACAGCAATCAAAACACTCATGATGACACCTGTTAAAAAAATCCCAATTGTCTTTTTTGCTTTTAACTGCAGCTTCAGTTCTAATCCAATAATTCTTAACATCTCTCTCCACCCTAATTTTGTTTTAATATCCACAAATAATAATCTTCTAACTTCGGTTCCTGTATTCTTGCATTTGAAACATCAGGTTCTTCCGTAATAAATCTTATCACGGCAGCATTTTGTTCCATTGTTCTAATATTTATAACTGTATGATTTTTTTCAAAATCTTCTGTCTGTTCTATCGGTATGGTAACTTCCCAAACCTTCCCGGATATTGTATTTAGTAGCTCTTCTGTTGCTCCAACATCAATCAGCCGCCCTCTTTTCAAAATGATATTTTGATTTGCGATTGATTCAATATCTGACACAATATGCGTCGATAAAATGATTATTTTCTCTTTCCCCATTTTAGAAATAATACTTCTCAAACGAATACGTTCTTTAGGATCAAGCCCTGACGTTGGTTCATCCAGAACTAAAATTGGCGGATCATTCAGCAACGCCTGTGCAACTCCGACTCTTTGTCTTGTTCCGCCGGATAATTTATCGACATATTTATGGACGTACTTCCTAAGTTCCAGCAATTTTATTACATATCTGATTCTTTTTTTCGTTTCCAGTTTAGAAATTCCTTTTAGCGCCGCTACATACTCCAGATAATCAGCAACGGTTATCTTTGCTCCGCTGCTAAAATTTTGCGGCAGATATCCAATGCTTGCCCTGTATTCCTCATTGAGTTTTTTTACTGATCTTCCATCCAAAAATATTGCTCCGCTTGTAGCGGTCTTATTCCCTATAAGAATTTCCATCAATGTTGATTTCCCTGCCCCGTTTGCGCCAAGCAGCCCCCATACGCCCGGTGTAAAAACAAGATCTATTTTATTCAGGGCCTGAATATCTTTATATCTTTTTGATATATGCTTTACTACCAGTTCCATCCCATTACCTCCTTGAAATCATCACATAATTTAAATATAACTTCCTGCACATATTATAATGCTGATTCAGCTGTTTTCTAAAAAAAGTAATCAATCATATCCTATAACGAATTTTTGTATGATCATGCGGATTATCCAACGTTTATTACTGAATAAACGTTGAATTTAACATTTCTATCTTGTATAATATTGAGGAATAAGCAGAAAGGCGGTCTATCCAATGGTTATGGAGCTTTTATCCAACCTGTTAAGTGTTTTTCTCTATATAATACCAATCTTTTATTTTCTTCCCTTTAAACTTAGGTACTCCCAAAAAGCAATACTGTTTCTTTTGATCTTCTTTAATATATTGCTGATCAAATACCTGCTCGGGAACATTGGCGCCGTATTATTGCTTCTTACCATCTGCGCCTATATATCACTGATACACACTGAACGACTGTTAAGTATATGTATTATCGTTACATCCTATCTGTTCTGTGTTGTTCTTGATAACCTTTTGTCGGTAACTTTACAATTATTTGGTATATCTGTTGATTGGATTGAACAGAATCATGTTATATATCTTACTGTGTTCGTCATTCTTATAAACGTACTATGCCCGCCCATCGCATACGCACTCAAACGATTATTGAAAAAGGTAAAACTGAATTTCCCGCCAAAACTGATGATAATGATCCTTACGAATTTATTTTCCTGTTTGATGATTTTCCTTTTTAATATCGTCATCGGAGAATATATCGGATATACAACAAAAATTCTGGTCTTTAATTGTATCTTATTCAGCTGTTATTTTATTTTCAGCACCTATTTAATCGTAAATATGATACAAGCTTATATAGATAAAGCTCAACTGGAACTGCGTGAGGATTCCTATCAAAAATTGCAGCTGTACACCACACAGATTGAACAAATGTACTCCTCTCTCCGCTCTTTCAAGCATGATTATTTCAATGTCATGTTATCCATGAGCGGATATATAGACACCGAAGATATATCAGGTCTGAAGGAATATTTTTATCAGGAGATCATTCCCAGAAACCAAAAACTTTCTGAAGGAACAGGTAAATTCAATAGTTTCATTCACATTAAAAATCCTACGCTAAAAGGACTTTTGTCCTCAAAATTAAATTATGCGAATGAGCTTGGGATAAAAATTGAATTAGAAGTCAGTGAAGATATTTCTGATATCCATATGGATATTACCGATCTTTCCAGAATACTCGGAGTATTCCTGGATAATGCAATAGAAGGCAGTCTTGAAACGGAAATGCCATTACTTCAGTTTGCTATCATAAAAGAAACTACAGCAACTGCTTTTATCATATCAAATACATTTATTGACAAACACATTCCATACTCTTCTTTAAGAAAAATGAATACATCAACCAAAGGAGCCAACAGAGGATTCGGTCTTTATAGCGCACATAAGATTCTTGCTAATTATGACAACGCATTTTTAGACACGGAAATGTCGGAGGATAGATTTACGCAACGGTTAAAAATAACAATGACTGGCAGAAAGGATATACGAAATGATTGACATTTATATTTGCGAAGATAACAAAAAGGAATTGAGCTTATTTACCCAATACATCAAAGATGTAGTTTCCATTGAAAATATGGATATGGAAGTCATCTTATCTTCTCCCGATCCACATGCAGTCTTACAAGCCGCTGCTTTGTCACAAAATGTAGGTCTTTTTTTCTTAGATATTGATTTAAAATCAGATATTAACGGGCTTACATTGGCACAGCGAATAAGAAAATTACAACCCCGAGCTTTATCATATTTATTACTTCACACTCTGAAATGGGATTTCTTACCTTTGAGTATAAAGTAGAAGCCCTGGACTTTATCCTTAAAGATAATATTAACCGCATCAAAACAAAAATACACGAATGTTTACTAAATGTAAATGACAAATATACTTCTATTAATAATAATATTCATAAAACATTTGTCATAAATCAAAGCGGCCAGCAAATCAGTATAGACTATGATGATATTGTTTATTTCGAGACTTCATACAATATTCATAAGATCATACTCCACACCAGAAAAAGGACAATTGAATTTACAGGTCAATTAAAAGATTTAGAACAGCAGCTTGATTATCGTTTTTATCGGTGCCACCGTTCTTTTGTCATCAATAAAAATAATATAATAAAATGGTTGATTATCTCAAAAAAGCCTTGATTTACGGACATACACGCAGGATTTCAAGCGAAATTTACTACCAATTTACTACTTTTGAGGGAAAGAGCCTTGATATGCCGCCCGGAATCCTGCAAGCCCAAACACCAGCCCCCAGCATTGAAAAACTGAATAAAGAAATACTCCAAAGGCACGGCGTTTCTTTATCTCCAAACAAGGAGAACAGGAACGCCGCTTTTTTATACCCTTATATTACGCATTAGGAGCAACAAGAGCCTTGTTATATGCGGCTTTCTGGGCGCATTTTTATTGAGGGCAAGGATTTATACCTTAACCCGGCAAAATGGCGTTCTATAGCGTAACAAATACAAAGCAAAATGGGTAATGAAGCTATGGCGATTTTCCAAGCAAGACACAACATGAACCGTCCGATATTGGGAAACCCGATATTGGATTTTCCGATACCGGGTAATCCGACGTCGGAAAATCCAATGCAATTAAATAAAGATATAAATAAATACTGATTTATAAAATACCTATTCCTTTCCCTTCCTATCCTTCCCTCTCTCTATATCGGAAAAACAATACAGCCGCCGGAATGGAAACGAAAGGAACAGGCATACAAAAACATTGGAAATTTATAGAGAGATTCTAAAGATCAGTATCAAAATGATATTCTCAAACAGTATAAGGTTTAGCATTTACAGACTGGACGCGATTGTCGGCTCCATGCCCGGAACTGTTTCCCCCAAGAGAACAGCAATCCGAATTACTGAGAACGCTTACCCTGCGCCGATAATCTGATAATAGCAAAGTTACGGTTGTTATGCACAGGGAGTAAAAGCCCTTTATCGGGAAATCCCCGGAACAACAGTTCTGTCAACACAAGGGGAATTTTCACTGCTCTAAACGGAAAATACTTTTCCATGCGAGTAGGGCTGTTGTTTCGGGTAATGAAAATCCGCCGTAAATTACGTTTTCAAAGAAGAATAAGTTTCGGAGCAAGCATAGGAAAAGAGTACCCTTTTCCGTAAATCTGCCCGTATGCGGCTTGCCGGACAGATTTGCTTGTTGGGAAATATCCCAAACCCTCGTGATAGTTCTCTCACTACCTACAACACCGTACAAGACGATTAAAATGCCAAGCATTATTTAATTTCTTGAATTTATTCGGCTGACCGTATATAATTATAGCAATAGACCTTAGGAAAGCGAGGGAGACCGAAAATGTTAGAGTTTATTTCTGCCCCGGAAGCGGCGCAAAAATGGGGCATTTCAGAAAGACGGGTGCAAAAGTTATGTGAGGAAAACCGTATACCGGGTGTGGCAAAATTCAGCCGCTTGTGGTTGATACCAAAGAACGCTGAAAAACCAACAG
>CAJUAM010000014.1 GCA_910584615.1 uncultured Dorea sp. | reverse complement strand
AGAGCATCTGCCTTACAAGCAGAGGGTCATAGGTTCGAGCCCTATTGGTCCCATACCATATCTGGCGGGATAGCTCAGTTGGCTAGAGCACACGGTTCATACCCGTGGTGTCGCTGGTTCAAATCCAGTTCCCGCTACTTAAGTTACAAAGGAGACAGTTATTGACTGTCTCTTTTTTTCATAAGCACGGAGCGATCCGCAAGTTTCAGAAACTGTAAATGAAAAACAAGGAGGATAAAGCATGATAAAGTCACGGTTATACATTTATATCATTGCAGGAGGATTTTTGGCGTATAATGGTTTCGGACTGGCAAAGAGCGCTTTGACACAGCGCCCGGAAAATTATATCGTATATTCGGTTATCGGAGTATTATTTATTGTGATCGGCGGGTTCATTGCGGTAAAAAATGTATTGAAAATATCAAGAGGAGACTATATAGATCCTATGGAAAGCCTTGAGGAGGAACTTTTGGAGGATACAAAAGAAGATATAGAAGACAAAGAGCCGGAAAGTGACAGCCGTTCATAGGAGGGAGGACAGATCATGAGGATAGGAATGGGATATGATGTTCATAGATTGACGAAAGATCGCAGGCTGATCCTGGGAGGTGTGGAGATACCTTATGAAAAGGGGCTTTTAGGACATTCAGATGCAGATGTTTTGCTGCATGCAGTAATGGATGCGCTCTTAGGGGCGGCAGCTCTTGGTGATATCGGCAGGCATTTTCCGGATACAGATCCGGCATACAAAGGCATATCAAGCATAAAGCTTTTAGAACATGTGGGAAGTCTTATTGAAGATGAACTCTATGTGATCGGCAATATTGATGCGACGATCATTGCACAGCGTCCGAAGATGGCGCCGCATATTGAACAGATGCGAAAGAATATAGCGCAGGCGCTTAAGATTGATATTTCTCAGGTGAATGTCAAGGCGACGACAGAGGAAGGGCTTGGCTTTACCGGGAGCGGAGAAGGGATATCTTCGCAGGCTGTTGCGTGTCTTGAGACGGTGGAAAACTGCAGCTATATAGCGGCAACAGACAAAGGACCAGAATGCGCAGGCTGCAAAGGATGTATAAAAAAGTCCGAAAAGGAGTAACAGGGTGGAGATACAAAGACTGAAGCAGGAAGAGAAGGAAAGCACGAGAGAGTTGTATGAGGAGGTCTTTTCTGAGGACAGCAAAGGGTTTGTAGATTATTATTATACGGAGAAGACAAAAGATAATATGATCTATGCGGTGAAAGAAGACGGAAAAATCCGGGGAATGCTTCATCTGAATCCTTATGTACTGTGTGTGAACGGATCGGAAAGAAAATCGGATTATATTGTCGCGGTGGCGACACAGGAGAGTTATCGCAGACGAGGGTATATGGCTGCGCTTTTAAGACATGCGCTTAAGTGTATGTATGAGGCAGGACGGTCATTTACCTTTTTAATGCCTGCGGCAGAAGAGATCTATCTTCCCCATGATTTTCGTACGGTGTATGAGCAGGAAAAGAGATATTTTGAGAAAGGGAACGATTCTCTGGTTTTTGCCAGGGCCAGGGAGGAGGACTGTCAGGCGCTTGCGAAGGCAGCGGGCGATTATCTCAGCGAGAATTATCAGGTGTTCGCGAAGCGGGATACGGCATATTATCAGAGACTTCTTAAGGAGTATGACAGTGATGGAGGCGGCCTTATGCTTGGGAAAAAAGACGGAAAGATCACAGACTGCCTGATCTTTATGCCGGATGGAAGCGAGAAGGAAAAGCCAAAGATCATGGTGCGGATCGTTGATGTGCGCAGAATGCTCATGTCTGTCAGGGTGAAAAGCCTGATAGCTGTGTGTTTTCATATAACAGATCCGGTAATTGAGGAGAATAACCGCTGTGTGGTTGTAATGGGGACAGAATTTTCAGGACTAATGCTTATGGACGGCAGGCTAGAAAACAGCGAAGGAACCGTTACGGTTGCCGCGCTTGCAAGCTTTCTGTTTGGAGTAAAGAGCGCAGAAGAGATCTGTATGGAGGAAGGCGTCTTTATGTCAGAGCGTATGCTAAAGGAGATGGACAAGATCATACCTCTATCCAGGATATATCTGAATGAGACGGTATAAAATTGAGGTGAATAAGGCAGAGGCCGGATCTGGGTTTTCAGATCTGGCTTCTGTTTTTTATATACGGGTATTTCTTTTAGCATTTCTTTAGAAATTCTTTCATTTTTGCCGTTATCACTCTTAAGATTTGACAGATATACTTTTTCTATGCCGAAGAGGGGAGGGATCAGAGAAACCTTTTTCGGAGTGTCTGTGGAACCTTACATTCGCAGGAGCCGGAACTTTGGCGCGGATGTCATATAGGATAAGCTGGCGGCGTAAGTGATACCAAAAAGCAATAGGATGTGGTAATATATTCACGTCGGCAAAATACTGCGGACGAAGTAAGGTGAAACAGAGAGGAGAATGTTGCGAGATGGAAATAAATCATGTGTTGATTGTGGAGGATGACAAGGAAATCCGCGAAGGCGTAAAAATATATCTGAAATCCCAAGGATATGAGGTGTTCGAAGCTTCAGACGGAATAGAAGGAATAGAGGTCATTGAAAAGGAGGAGATACATCTTGCCATTGTGGATGTGATGATGCCGCGGATGGATGGGATCTCTATGACGATCAAGCTTCGGGAAAAATATGATTTTCCGGTTATCTTCCTGTCAGCAAAATCGGAGGAGGTAGATAAGATCATGGGGCTTAATATGGGGGCCGACGATTATGTGACAAAACCCTTTACCCCGATGGAACTTTTAGCCAGGGTGAATTCCCAGCTGAGGCGGTATAAAAGATTCATGGAGCGCCTTGGAACCGTGAAGGAATCTTCGGCTGTGCATACGATCGGCGGTCTGGAGCTGAATGAGGAGACTGTTGAGGTAACGGTGGACGGGGAACCGGTGAAGATGACCCCGATAGAATTTAAAATACTTCTGCTGTTCATGAAAAATCCGGGCAGAGTGTTTTCGGCAGAGGAGATCTATGAGCGGGTCTGGAATGAGCGGGCAGTAAATACAGATACGATCATGGTACATGTAAGAAATATAAGAGAAAAGATAGAGATCAATCCGAAAGAACCAAAATATTTGAAGGTGGTGTGGGGTGTTGGATACAAAATTGAAAAACAGGCATAAGCTGGCAGTTGTGATCATCATACTTACGGTCATCATTCCTGCGAATGTGATGATAACCCAATATAGCAAAGCATATTATGATATGATGCAGACTCAGGAAATGATAGAGAAGGAGCAACAGGTATCAGAGCAGTTTATAGGAAAATTTGTAGATGTCTGCTACATTTTTTACAATACAGAGAATGGAAACGGCATTGATGGGGAAGAATTCACAGACTATCTTAAGAACTATGCGCAAGAGTATGAAAGCTATTATGATACATTTATCCCGCTGTTAGATTACCGTGTTGTAGATGAAAGCGGGGCTGTGATAGCAAAGACTATGGCATCAAGCGACGGTACCTATCCGACAGATTTGAATATGAACGATTATGGCATCGGCATGGTGATCACATTTGATGAAAAGGGAGAGCCTTATGCAGATATCAAGGAAGGGTCATTCAAGCAGGAGCAGAGTAAGATCTTAAACAAGATTTTAAATAATTTTCTGGAGACGCCATTGGCAGAGTGGTTTTTGGATGGGAACACGGAAGGGATTTTGGATACGCCGCAGAACAGGACTTATTATCTTGCCATGCGCGCGGAAAATGTAGAGGAGTATCTCCGGTTTCTGGACGGAAGTACAGCAAGGGTCATAGCTGCGAGCTGGTTTTATGAATTGATGATGCTGATGATGGCAATTGTGGCGGCAGTGGCGTTGTTCCTTCCTACGCGTAAATCTTTCCACACGGGTGAGGAGAGGATTTTTAAAGTGCCTGTTGAAATCCCTGTGATACTGTTTAGTGTAACGATTTCAATGGCGGTAGAGACAGTAGAAGTATGGCTTCGCCAGTCGAACGGAACTGTGAACAGCGCTGTTAGCTTTTTGATATGGAGCATAGTCTTTGCGGTGGTCTATTGGAGTGTATCCTGTATGCGCCGTATCTTTACAGTCGGACCGAAAAAATATATAAGAGAGTGTACGATCTGTGTTCCGGCAGCAGGATATGTGAAAAAGGCGTGGAGATTCATCATCAGAAAATGCAGGGAAGGCTTGGATTATCTGTACCACTCTTTTGATGAACTTGATTTTGGCGAGAAAAATAACCAGACGATCTTAAAGCTGGTATTTATCAATTTTGCGGTGCTGCTTGTGGTAACTTGTATGTGGTTTATGGGGATCCCGGTGCTGATCTTATATTCGGTCATTTTGTTCTATATCCTTCGGAAGTATTTTAATGACCTGAAGGGTAAATATGCGCTGCTTCTTAAGACGACGAATCAGATGGCACAGGGGAAACTTGACGTTGAGATCAATGAGGACTTAGGAGTATTTAATCCGTTTAAGGCAGAGATCGCGAAGATACAGTCCGGATATCAGAAAGCGGTGGAAAAAGAAGTGAAGAGCCAGCGTATGAAGACAGATCTGATCACAAATGTATCCCATGACTTAAAGACACCGCTGACGGCGATCATCACCTATGTCAATCTTTTAAAGGATGAGAAGGATGAAGAGAAGCGGAAGGATTATATTGATGTGCTGGATAGGAAGTCTCTGAGGCTTAAAGTGCTTATTGAAGATCTGTTTGAGATCAGTAAAGCCAGCAGTAAAAATGTGACTCTGAATCTTGTGGATGTGGATGTGGTGAATCTTTTTAAACAGGTGCGGCTTGAACTTGGTGAGAAGTTTGAGATAGCAGGGCTTGATTTTAGGTGTACTTATCCGGATGAAAAAGCGGTGGCGAAGCTCGACAGTCAAAAGACCTACCGTATCTTTGAAAATCTGCTGGTAAATGTAGTAAAATATGCTCTGCCTAAGACAAGAGTGTATGTAAAGATAGAAAAGAAGGGCGGCGAGATCATACTGAATATGATGAATATCTCTGCGACAGAGCTGAACTTTAACGATGAAGAGATCACAGAGCGCTTTGTGCGGGGCGACATGGCAAGAAATACCGAGGGGTCAGGGCTTGGCCTTGCTATTGCAAAGAGTTTTACAGAACTTCAGAAGGGGCGGTTCAAGATAGAGACAGAGGGAGATCTGTTTAAAGCAGAGGTCGTATTTTTAGCGGAAGAGTAGGAAAATAGAAAAATTAGAAAAAAGCTGCCGGAGTCAGAAAGATTTTGCTCCGGCATCTTTTTGACTGATTTTTTTGTCTTGTAAACATGCACGTGATAGGATACAATAGGAATATAATAATAGTAATAATGGATATGTATAAGAGGGGGCGATAAAGATATGAGGATTTTAAGTACTTTCCTTAAAAAAATAGTCAGAAAAAAACAAGTGGACAGCCAAGAGGAAGATCCCCAGGAATATCTGTCGCCGCAGGAAACAGAACAGACATTTGAGACATCGCAGTCTTCACCAGCCAGTCTTGAATTGTCCCATGAACATCCGCTTTACCGCTTGTATGATATGCGGACGGAAAAGTCAAGGAATACGCCTCCTCCTGAGATCGTAATGAAAGGGTGTGAGGAGCTTACAGAGGATCAGATAAGAAAAGAACTCATGAGATTCCGCATCGAGATAACGAAGGCGGCGGACATGCGTCTAAAAGATGCGACACCCAAGATAACTGAAGAAGATGACGCAACACCGCATCTTGAGCCTTCGATGGATGCCCTGCCTTTTGTGTATGTTTCGTCGGACAGAATGTATGCGTGGGTTTTAGTTTTTCCGCCGACAGGCTGGGGAAAAGAACTGGACCGCGGACTGATTTTTGAGGCTTTGGAGAAGAAAAAGGTATGCTACGGAGTAGATGAGGAGCTGTTAGATAAGCTGCCGGAAGAATATAATCGTTATTTCCACCTGTTTATCATCGCAAAGGGAAGCAGGGCGGCACATGGGGATAATGGCTATCTTGTGGATTATTTTCTGAGACATATAGAACGGCTTCCGGAGATGGATGAATTTGGTAATGTTGATTATACATCTCTGGGCGCTGAGCAGAATGTAAAAAAGGGCGATCTGATCTGTGAGGCGATCCCGCCGACAGAAGGAATCGCGGGACGGACAGTGCTTAATCAGGAACTGCGCTGCCGCAATGGTAAAAGCGTCGCACTCCC
Organism: uncultured Dorea sp.; assembly: GCA_910584615.1. Classification (GTDB taxonomy): domain Bacteria; phylum Bacillota; class Clostridia; order Lachnospirales; family Lachnospiraceae; genus MD308. Next base: position 61,688 of record CAJUAM010000014.1, on the reverse strand, counting down.
GAAGGGGAAGAATACAGAGGTCAGCGAGGACGGCAATAAGCTTATAGCTTCCATAGACGGACGTGTGGAATTTAGCGGCCGGTATTTTTCTGTCAAGCCGCTGCTGGAGATCCCGGGTAATGTAGACTATTCTACAGGAAATATTAATTTTATCGGAGACGTACTCATCCACGGCGATGTGTGCAGTGGATTTTCAGTCCGTGCCATGGGAGATATCAAGGTATGCGGCGTAGTAGAGTCCTGTGATGTAGAGGCAGGGGGAGATATCATTGTTGTAAAAGGTATTATAGGCAATATGGAGACGATCGTGCGTTCCCAGCACAATATCTATTCAAAATATCTGATAAACAGTGTAGTCCATGCCAGACAGAATGTGCATACAGATTCTATCCGTTACAGCAATGTATACAGTGACGGGGAAGTTGAGGTTTGTTCAGGAAAAGGTCTCATAGTCGGAGGACAGATCCGGTCGGCACAGGGAATTGTGGCAAAGACCGTAGGATCCGTATATGAAAGTCCCACCTCTATCATATTGGGCGGACAGCCTTATGCGAAGTTTGAAAAGCAGCTTTTGTCACAGAAGATCAATGAGATGAAAGAAGAGATGGAAAGGCTTGAGCGTCAGCCAGACAGCCCTCACCGGTCAAAACGGATGAGTAAGCTCAGGCTGGAACTTTCAGTAAGCGGGATGAAGCTTAACAAGTTTGACAGAGACAAGGAACGGCTGGAGGAGAAGCTGGAAGAAAAGAATGGCTGCCGCTTAAAATGCGGCACAGCTCATCCGAGGGTGTCCATAACAATAGAAGATGAGACGGTGGTGCTGGACCGCACTTACAATTCCTGCAATGTACGATTGGTAGAGGGTGAGATATTCCTCATATAACAAGTAGTTGACAAATCCGGATGATCCGTAGTATCATCAAAGCGAAAACTTTTGAAAAACAAGTTAAAAGAAAAAGACACAGAACGGAAAGAGTAGCAGCGCCGAATCTTACAGAGAGAGGCTGTCACTGGCTGAAAGCAGCCTTTAAGGGGAAGTCCTGCGAAGTGCGTCCGGGAGTTGATCTGGTGAACGATACTGAAAGCATATCCAGTAGCCGGATACGTGCTGCATACGTTACGTGCGATTAAGGGGAGATTTATCCGAATATGACGGATATTCTCTATAAGAGTGGAACCGCGGAAGAAAACTTCGTCTCTTGTGAAAGTATAAGAGACGAAGTTTTTTGTCATATTGACAATGAATCCGACAGAACAAAGGTTATGTTTTGCAGAAAATAAGATGGGTTTATATGAATAAAGGAGAATGATTATGGGTGTGATATCCTACATTAAGGAAGAGATTCAGGTGATAAGAGAGCGTGATCCCGCTATCAAGTCTAATTTGGAAGTATTTTTGTACCCTAGTTTTAAGGCGATCATATGTTATCGGATAGCACATAAGCTATATTTGAAAAAGCACTATTTTCTTGCCCGCTGGATTTCCCAAAGGGCAGTGAGAAAGACCGGGATTGAGATTCATCCGGGCGCGAAGATCGGCAAAGGACTTTTTATCGACCACGGGAGCGGAGTGATCATAGGTGAGACGGCAGAGCTTGGCGACAACGTAACACTGTATCAGGGAGTGACTCTTGGCGGGACGGGAAAGGAACAGGGAAAAAGACATCCGACTCTTAGAGATAATGTTATGGTAAGTGCGGGAGCGAAGGTCCTTGGCTCTTTTACGATTGGAGAAAACTCCAAGATCGGCGCGGGTTCTGTAGTTCTTAAAGAGGTTCCGCCCAATTGTACGGTGGTAGGTGTGCCGGGACGCATCGTGAAGATGGGTAATATCAAAATCCCGCGTTCAGATATGGACCAGATCAACCTGCCTGATCCGATAAGCAGCGATATCCGTGAGCTCCAGGCAGATAACATGAGACTGCACAGGCGTCTCAGGGAGATAGAAAAGCGCAGGAAAGCAGAAGAAAAAAGGGAAGACTAATTAAGGAAGATAAAAGGAGAAAGCAAAATGAAGATATTTAACACACTATCCAAAACGAAGCAGGATTTTATCCCTTTAGAGGAGAATAAAGTAAAGATGTATGTGTGCGGTCCAACGGTATATAATTTCATCCATATCGGAAATGCAAGGCCGATGATCGTGTTTGATACGGTGAGGAGATATTTTGAGTACAAAGGGTATGATGTAAACTTTGTGTCCAATTTTACAGATGTGGATGATAAGATCATAAAGAAAGCGATTGAAGAGGGAGTGTCCTCTGATGAGATATCCAGGCGCTTTATCGCAGAGTGCAAAAAGGATATGGAAGGTATGAACATCAAGCCTGCTACAAAGCATCCGCTGGCTACAGAAGAGATCGGCGGCATGATCGAGATGATAAAGAAGCTGATCGATATGGGCTTTGCCTATGAAAAGAACGGTACAGTCTACTACCGGACAAGAAAGTTTGAAGAGTACGGCAAGCTGTCCCACAAGAACCTTGACGATCTGCGTTCTGGTGAGCGGTCTTTGCTCGTAACAGGAGAAGATGAGAAAGAAGATGCTCTTGATTTTGTGCTCTGGAAGCCGAAAAAGGAAGGAGAACCTTTCTGGGAGTCTCCTTGGAGCGAGGGGAGACCCGGATGGCATATTGAGTGCTCGGTGATGTCTAAAAAATATCTGGGCGAGCAGATTGACATCCATGCCGGCGGAGAGGATCTTGTATTCCCCCACCATGAAAATGAGATCGCCCAGAGCGAGGCTGCTAATGGAAAGGAATTTTCAAAATACTGGATGCACAATGCGTTTTTGAATATTGATAACCATAAGATGAGCAAGTCTCTCGGGAATTTCCGCACTGTCAGAGAGATCAGCGAGCAATATGATCTGCAGGTTCTTAGGTTTTTTATGCTGAGCGCTCATTACAGAAGTCCGTTAAATTTCAGCGCTGATCTGATGGAAGCTTCAAAAAGCGGTCTTATGCGTATTGTCAATGCAGCGGACAATCTGAAGTTTTTGATGAAAAACGCGAAGAATGAAGGGATGACAGAGGCGGAAAAAGAGCTTTTTGCTAAGACGGATGAGTTTGTGAAGGGTTTTGAGAAAGCGATGGAAGATGATTTTAATACTGCAGATGCAGTAGCGGCAGTATTTGATCTTGTTAAGTATTCCAATACTAATACAAATGAGGAAAGCTCTAAAGAGTATTTGAAAGCGCTGCTTGAATGTCTTGTAAAGCTTACAGATGTCCTTGGCCTGATCGTAGATAAGCAGGAGGATATTCTTGAGGAAGAGATAGAAAAGCTGATCGAGGAGCGTAAAAATGCCCGCAAGGCAAAGGATTTCGCAAGAGCAGATGCGATCCGTGATGAACTACTAAAGAAGGGTATCATTTTAAAGGATACCAGAGAAGGGGTACAATGGAAGAGAGCATAGAGTGGCAGTTTGACTCCTGTATGGGGGAAATGTTCGGATTAAGAGAGGTGGATGTGAATCAGTATTCACCTCTCACTCTGGCGTATATCGGCGACAGTATTTATGATCTGGTCGTCAAGACACTCGTCGTAAATAAAGGAAACCAGCAGGTACAAAAGCTCCATAAACAGACGAGCTGTTTTGTGAATGCCTCGGCGCAGTCGAAGATGATGCGGACTCTTCAGGACAGACTGACTGAGGAGGAACATGCGGTATATAAAAGAGGGAGGAACGCTAAGAGTGTGTCGCCGGCTAAGAACCAGTCCGTTACAGATTACCGGCGGGCTACAGGCTTTGAAGCGCTTATGGGGTATCTTTATTTAAAAAAAGATTGGAAACGGATGCTGGAACTGATCAAGACAGGACTGGATAGTTTAGGGGAAATCAAAGGAGCGGTATGAAAGAGGAAAAAAAGATCAATGAAAATATTATCGAAGGGCGCAACGCGCTGCTGGAGGCACTTCGGGCAGGGAAGCCGATAGACAAGCTTTATGTGCTGGATGGATGTGAAGACGGTCCGGTGCGTACGATCGTGCGGGAGGCGAAGAAACATGACGTGATTCTTAAGTTTGTATCAAAAGAACGGCTTTCGCAGTTGTCACAGACAGGAAAGCATCAGGGAGTGGTGGCTTTTGTGGCAGCATATGAGTACAGTGAAGTAGAGGATATGCTGGCCCTTGCAAAGGAGCGCGGCGAAGATCCGTTTCTCATCCTGCTGGACAATATCGAGGATCCCCACAATCTGGGGGCTATCATCCGTACGGCGAACCTTGCGGGAGCGCATGGGGTGATCATCCCTAAGAGACGGGCAGTGGGTCTTACGGCAACTGTTGCAAAGACATCGGCGGGAGCCTTAAATTATACACCGGTTGCCAAGGTGACAAATCTTAAGAAGACGATGGAAGAGCTTAAGGAGAAGGGATTATGGTTCGTCTGCGCGGATATGGGCGGCGAGCAGATGTATAAGCTGAATTTAACAGGACCTGTCGGACTTGTAGTGGGCAATGAAGGAGAAGGTGTCAGCCGTTTAGTAAAAGAGACTTGTGATTTTACGGCGGGGATTCCCATGAAGGGTGAGATCGGATCCCTCAATGCGTCTGTCGCGGCAGGAGTGCTGGCTTATGAGATCGTAAGACAGCGGCTTATAAAGTGATTTTTCAGTATTGGTGAACTATGATCTGTATCAAAACGGGGACGATATGAAGATATATGAACAGATGACAGACGAGCAATTGATCAGAAAACTCAGGGACGGCGATTCTAATATTATAGATTACCTGATGGATAAATATAAGAACACGGTCCGGAAAGAGGCGAACGCTATGTATCTTTTGGGCGGGGAGAATGATGATCTGATCCAGGAGGGAATGATCGGCCTTTTCAAAGCGGTGCAGGACTTTGATTTAAATCAGGGCTCTTCGTTTTTCAACTTTGCCAAGCTTTGTATTACGAGACAGATGTATTCTGCCATTGAAGCCTCCAAGAGAAAAAAACATGGACCGCTTAACAGTTATATCTCCTTTTATGAAAAAGGAGAGGATCAGAACACACTTGTAGATACGATGGCGGCAGGTGAAGAGAGTAATCCCGAGGAACTTTTAGTAAGCCGGGAGTATGTGAAGATCTTGCAGAACAGGCTTGAGGAAAGCTTAAGCGATCTTGAAAGCAGGGTACTCTATCTGCATCTGATGGGTACGGACTATAAGACGATCGCAAGGCTTTTAGATAAGAGTCCCAAAACGGTGGACAACGCTCTGCAGAGGATAAAGAATAAAACAGAAAAGATATTGGAAAAAGAAGTATGAAGCATATTGACAAACTACTCTCATATATTGTATATTATTAATGTTGCAGATCACATAAGTAATATATGATTTGCTTCTAAGCTGCCTTGGCGCAGCAGGTAGCGCGCATCCTTGGTAAGGTTACGGTCAGCACTTCAAAAATTTGTTATACAAGCTGCCTTGGCGCAGTCGGTAGCGCGCGTCCTTGGTAAGGACGAGGTCGGCGGTTCAAATCCGCTAGGCAGCTTTGGTCAATAAAGACTTTTCGAGGCGGGAAGCTTCGGGGAGTCTTTATTTTTATCTTGTAACTTTTTAAGATCCGGGAAATATTATCATTGATCAAACAGTCCTTTTCCGGCAGAAAAGTAAAAAAATGTTGCAATCTGTCTGGGAAAGGTATATGTTAGAAATAATTTCTTATGAAATATACTAAAAGGAAAGTGAGTTAAGGAAAATTATGAAGAGAGAGGGATTTAAGTCACGTCTGGGATTTATCTTAGTCAGTGCGGGATGTGCGATCGGTATCGGAAATGTATGGAGGTTCCCTTATGTGGCAGGACAAAACGGCGGAGGAATATTCGTGATCTTATATCTGGTGTTTCTTCTTGCGATGGGGATGCCGGTACTTACGATGGAGCTTGCTGTAGGGCGTGCCAGTAAAAGGAGCGCGGTCCTTGGCTATAAGGCGTTGGAAAAGCCGGGGAGTAAATGGCATATCCACGGCTGGTTCTGTATCTTTGGCTGTTATATGCTGATGATGTATTACACTACGGTTTCAGGATGGATGGTCAGTTACTTTTTCAAATTCGCGGCGGGGATTTTTAAGCCTTCTATGGGAGCTGAAGAGGTAGGACAAGTATTTTCAGATCTTCTTGCATCTCCGTCAGAGATGGGAGTTTATATGGGACTTACTGTTATCTTAGGATTCTTTGTATGTTCGAGGGGATTGCAGAATGGTCTGGAAAAGATCAGTAAGTTTATGATGGCAGCGCTTCTTGTATTGATCGTAGTGCTGGCGGCACATAGTCTGGTTTTGCCGCAGGCGTCAGAAGGCATATTCTTTTACCTTGTTCCAAGTATAGAAAAAGTAAAGGCCGTAGGTCTTACCAGTGTGATAACGGAAGCTATGAACCAGTCATTTTTCACACTGAGTCTTGGAATCGCGGCTATGGAAATATTCGGAAGTTATATGACGAAGGAGCATTCTCTGCCGGGGGAAGCAGTCAGGATCTGCGGACTTGATACTTTTGTGGCTATCATGTCAGGACTTATCATCTTTCCGGCATGTTTTTCTTACGGTGTAGAGCCGGATGCAGGGCCGTCTCTGATCTTTGTGACTCTTCCCAATGTGTTTGTCAACATGGTGGGAGGACGTATGTGGGGAGCATTGTTCTTCTTGTTCATGACTTTCGCGAGCTTTTCGACGGTTATGGCTGTTTTTGAGAATCTGATTTCTTTTGCGGTGGACATGTTCGGCATCGGGCGGAAGAAAGCAGTGCTTATCAACATGATCGTTGTACTGATCGCCAGTCTGCCGTGTGTTCTTGGATACAATATATGGAGCGGACTGCATCTGATCGGAGGACGTGATGTGTTAGACAGCGAGGATTTTATTGTCAGCAACCTGCTGCTTCCGATTGGGTCATTGGTGTATCTGCTTTTCTGCGTCACAAGATTTGGATGGGGATTTGACAAGTATTATGAAGAGTGCAATGAAGGAGAGGGGCTTAAGTTTTCAAAAGCACTTAAACCTTATTTCCAGTATGTGTTGCCTGTGCTGATCGTAGTCATCATCATTCAGGGGCTGCTTCGGTAGCCGGATGGCAGCAGGAAAGATGTAAGAAGAGAGTAAAATGTAAATATGAGGTACGATATGGATTATGAGTTGTTGCTGAACGAAGTGCTCAATATTGGGAAAGAGATGATCAAAAGCGGCGCGGAGACAGACAGGGCAGAGGACAGTATGTATCGTATGCTTGAGAGCTATGATGTGGAGCAGTGCAATATCTTTGCCATTCAGAGTGATATCCAGGCTACCATCAAGCCGGCGGGCGGTTCGTTTATCACCCAGATCAGGAGGGTTCATAAGATAGGATTTAACTATGACCGGCTGGATTATCTTAATAATCTTTCAAGATATATCTGTAAGAATAAGCCTGATATAACGGAAATCCGTGAGAAATACGAAGAGGTCATGAACCGGAAGACGCAGAGCATATACCTGAAATATCTGTCAGCAATCTTAGGAGGAATCGGTTTTGGGGTGTATTTTGGCTGTGATCTGATGGATTCTCTGGTGGGCACGGTCATCTGCGCCTTTTGTATCGTATATATGGGGAATGTTCTTGAAAAGAAGGGGCATAATCTTGTTGTATACAATCTGTCCCTGGCATTTCTTTCATCAGCGGCAGTTTTCATTGCCGATAAGGCAGGATTGGGCCATCATCCCGACAGGATTGTTCTGGGACTTAATATGGTGCTGATCAGCGGACTTGGAGTTGCCAATGGGATCCGGGATGTATTAAAGCAGGCTTTCTTGTCGGGGCTTCTCAGTATCGTGAATTCTTTTCTGGGGGCTGTGGCCATCGCCTGCGGAACCGGGCTTGCCATGGTGTTTTTTGAGGGAGAGATGTATGAGATGTACATTGCGCCGAGTATTATGGTACAGTTACTTTCCTGCGGGGTGGCGAGTATGGGCTTTGCTCTTTTGTTCCAGGCGGCGGTCAGGCAGTCTTTTTTTGCGGGGATCGGCGGCATGGTCAACTGTGCCTGCTATCTTCTGGTCCAGAACCTTAATGGGAATAATTTTGCTGCGGTCATGGCAGGGGCGGCTTTTGTGGCAGGTTACGCATATATCATGTCCAGAGTCCACAGGGCACCTGCCACTATATTTCTGACTACATCCATTATGCCGGTGATACCGGGAGCTACCCTGTTCTATATGATGCATGGATTTGTGCAGGCAGATTACGGTCTGGCTATGGAGCAGACGATCGCGCTGGCGCAGACATGCCTTGCTATCGCTTTTGGATTCCTGATCGTAGAGATCGTGACCCGTCAGGTGAGCGGAGTGAGGCGGTAAGGCTGATTTTCAGCCTTGTCTCGGTATATAAATTATGATAAGATGAACGCATGGTTAAATACAAGGAGGAAGAACATGGGAGAAGAAGTGGTTTCCAAAAATTTTATTGAACAGGAGATAGATAAAGATCTGCAGGAGGGTGTCTACAGTGAAGTGTGTACGAGATTTCCGCCGGAACCCAATGGTTATCTGCATATCGGACACGCAAAGTCCATCATCTTAAATTCAGGGCTTGCGAAAAAATATAACGGAACTTTCCATTTGAGATTTGACGATACGAATCCGATGAAAGAAGATATGGAATTTGTGGAGTCTATAAAAGAAGATGTGGCATGGTTGGGAGCGGATTTTAAGGATCATCTGTATTTCGCATCTGATTATTTTGATGTGATGTATGACTGTGCGGTGAAGCTGATCAAGAAGGGAAAGGCGTATGTCTGTGACCTGACAGCGGACGAGATCAGAGAATATAGGGGGACGCTTACACAACCGGGCAAGGACAGTCCTTACAGAAACCGGTCTGTTGAAGAAAATCTCGCTTTGTTTGAGGGGATGAAAAGCGGTGAGTATAAGGACGGACAGAAGGTGCTGAGAGCGAAGATTGACATGTCGTCCCCTAATATCAATATGCGTGATCCGGTTATTTACCGGGTGGCACATATGAAACATCACAATACAGGGGATAAGTGGTGTATTTATCCGATGTATGATTTCGCGCATCCGATCGAGGATGCTGTGGAGAAGATCACCCACTCTATCTGTACCCTTGAGTTTGAGGATCACAGACCGCTCTATGACTGGGTAGTAAAGGAATGTGAGTTTGATCCGGCACCCCGCCAGATTGAATTTGCAAAGCTTTACCTTACAAATGTAGTGACGGGAAAGAGATATATTAAGAAGCTGGTGCAGGACGGTATCGTAGACGGGTGGGATGATCCGCGTCTTGTCTCCATAGCTGCTCTCAGAAGAAGAGGATTTACACCGGAGTCTTTAAGGATGTTTATTGAACTGTGCGGTGTATCAAAAAGCCAGAGTTCCGTGGATTACGCTATGCTTGAATATTGTATCCGTGAGGACTTAAAGCTTAAGAGACCTCGTATGATGGCAGTGCTTGATCCCATCAGGCTGGTGATAGATAATTACCCGGAAGGGGAGTCAGAAGAGTTAGAGGCAGATAATAATCTGGAAAATCCAGAGCTTGGAAAGCGCAAGATTAAATTCTGCAGGGAGCTCTTTATTGAGCGGGATGATTTTATGATCGATCCGCCGAAAAAATATTTCCGGCTGTTTCCGGGCAATGAAGTGCGCCTGATGAACGCTTATTTTGTAAAATGTGAAAGCTACGAGACAGATGAGGATGGCAATGTGACAGTTGTACACTGTACCTATGATCCGGAGACGAAGTGCGGGACAGGCTTTACCGGAAGAAAGGTGAAAGGAACGATCCACTGGATCGCGGCTCCTTACGCAAAGAAGGCAGAGGTAAGGCTGTATGAGAATCTGGTGGATGAGGAAAAGGGAGTATACAATAAAGAAGACGGATCTTTGAACCTGAATCCCAATTCTCTGGAGATCCGTAAAAACTGTTACGTGGAGGACAGCTTTGATAAGGCAGAGGGACATGACAGCTTCCAGTTTGTAAGAAACGGATATTTTTGTATTGATTCTAAGGATTCGACACCGGAAAATCTGGTGTTTAACCGGATCGTGTCGTTAAAGAACTCTTTTAAACTGCCAAAGTAAGAAGGATGTCCATTTTGCCGGCGGAGGTATCTATGTATGAGCTTACCATGGATCTGAAAACAGATTCCAGGACACCGCTTTATGAGCAGATATACAGTTATATAAAAAAAGATATCCAGAGCGGGAGGATTGCCCGGGGAGAAAAGCTTCCGTCAACGAGAGCGCTTTCAAAGCATCTGGAGGTGAGCAGGAGTACCGCGGTACTTGCTTACGAACAGCTTTTGTCGGAGGGATTTATCGAATCCGAACCGTACCGGGGATTTTTTGCGGCGCAGATCGGTGATCTTTATCATCTGGAACCGGTGAAGGAGAAAGAGCAAAAAAAAGAGGCGCGCGAGAAGAAATACAGATATGACTTTACTCCTAACGGCGTAGACCTGAACAGTTTCCCTTACCAGGTATGGCGGAAGCTGTCCAGGGATATTCTGATGGATGACAGGACGGAGCTGTTCCGTTCTGGGAATTCCCAAGGGGAGTATGGGTTTCGGAATGCTGTCTGTAATTATCTCTATCAGGCGCGGGGAGTGAACTGTACGCCTGATCAGATCATCATCGGCGCCGGGAGTGATTATCTGTTTATGCTTCTTGCCATGATTTTAGGGACACATCATAAGATCGCGTTTGAGGATCCGACTTATAAGCAGGCATATCGTCTGGCAGACAGTCTTTCCTATGAGAGAGTTCCGGTGTCTATGGATAAAGATGGGATAATGGTGACGGAGCTTTCTAAGACAGATGCGGATATTGCTTATGTGACTCCCTCCCATCAGTATCCTTCGGGAATCATCATGCCTATGAAGCGCAGGTTAGAGCTGCTTCGGTGGGCAAGGGAGCATAAAGGGAGGTATATTGTAGAGGATGATTATGACAGTGAGTTCCGCTATAAAGGAAAGCCGATCCCTGCTCTTCAAGGCTATGACAGGAAGGAAAAGGTCATCTATCTGGGGACATTTTCTAAATCCATCGCGCCGGCTATCCGGTTAAGCTATATGGTTCTGCCAAAGCCCCTCCTTCATATCTACCATGAGCGCTATCGCTTTGTGAATTCTACAGTGTCCAAAGTGGATCAGTTTATTGTCCAGAGATTTCTGGAGGAAGGATATTATGAGCGACATCTGAACAAGATGCGCGCTCTTTATAAAGGGCGTCATGATACGCTGATCGAGGCACTCAAACCTCTTTCAGATATCTGTCGCATTTCGGGCGAGCATGGGGGAGTGCATCTCCTTTTGACTTTTGAACAGGGAAGGCAGGAAGAGGAGCTTATTTTACAGGCAGAAAAGAGAGGGATCAGGGTGTATGGCCTTAATGATTACCGGATCCGAAAAGACAGCACGGATAAGCCGACAGTGCTTTTGGGATATGCCAACCTTTCAGAGGAACAGCTTAAAAGCGCGGCACAGATCCTTATTGAATGCTGGGGCTTTTCTGGCAGGCGGCCGGGTATTATGATATAATGTCCTCTTAGTGAAAGAGGAAATAAAAAAGAACCCTGATGGGAATCTTGCTTTGAAAAGCTTTGATCCCGACAGGGTTTGATTTTTTGATATTATTTGGAAGTATCCTCATCGCTTCCTTTTAATGCTTTGAGAGTTTCTTTCGTCTTTTCTTCTACAGCCTCAGCAATATCTTCTGCTTTTTCGGCGGCATCTTTTACAGTATCCTTAGCAGCTTTGGCAGCGTCTTTTGCTTTTTTTTCTAAAGCTTCGGCGGTGTCTTTCGCTTTTTCCTCTACAGTCTCCGCGGCCTTTTCAACAGCTTCTTTTGTATCCTCTAAAGCATCCTCAGCCTTTTCGGCAGCAGACTGTACGCCGGTATTGAGTGATACGTATTCGCGGTCTGATACAGATTTCAGATCATTGTCCAGATCAAAATCATCATCATCAAAATCATCATCAAAATCGTCGTCCTGTGCCTCGCTGTTCTTCTTAAAGTAGTAGATGGCTCCTGCCGCAACACCGGCAATGGAAGCCAGCCCCATAAGTTGCTTGAATATTTTTTTCATATTTGAAATCTCCTTTCGCTCATCTTCAGCTTAATATTGTTATTGTAATACTTTTTTTTGAAAAAATAAAGGGGAAGGTGATATTTTTAAAAATTTATGTTAAACTAATGTTGCTGTTTCATTTGTTCTGGCTTTTTAAAGGAGGAATTAGATGAGTAGAAAAAAAGCGCCGGGAACTGCCAAGCGGGGATTGTTCCGTATCATATTCAGCCGTACAGGGATATTTCTTACACTGGTACTAATACAGTTCTGTGTATTTATCGCGACTACTTTTCACCTGCGGGAATATTCGTTCTACATATATGGAGTGTTCACAGTCCTTAGGGTGGTAGTTATCATTTATATTATTAACCAGAAAGGGAATCCGGCATTCAAGATCACTTGGATTTTATGTGTCCTTGCTTTTCCGATCGTGGGAACTATGTTCTATCTCTATGTGGAGATGCAGGTGGGAACGTCTTATATGCAGCAGCGCCTTACAGCGCTGAAGCTTGAGACTGCGCCCTTTATGCAGCAGGATCAGGATGTGGTGGACGCTATCTGGGCCAGTAAATCAGCGAACGCGCATCTTTCTTATTATCTGTCGCATCAGCTTGGGTTTCCGACGTACCGCAATACATCGGTGAAGTATTTTCCACTAGGGGAACACAAATTCAAGTACATGGTCCATGAGTTAAGAAAGGCAAAAAAATATATCTTTATGGAATATTTTATTGTAGATAAAGGGTACATGTGGGACACACTTCTTGAGATATTGAAGCAAAAGGCAGAGGAGGGTGTGGAGGTACGGTTCATGTATGACGGTATGTGCGCCATCAGCCTCCTGCCTTACGGCTATCCGGAACAGCTCAAAAAATTTGGTATCAAGTGTAAGATGGCGAATGCGGTAAAACCTTTTTTGTCTACCACACAGAATAACAGAGATCACCGCAAGATCTGTGTGATCGATGGAAAGACCGCTTTTACCGGGGGAGTGAACCTTGCGGATGAATATATCAACAAGATTGTCCGTTTCGGACACTGGAAAGACACGGCGGTCATGCTGAAGGGTGATGCGGTGCAGAGTTTTACTATGATGTTTCTTGAGATGTGGAATGTGACGGAGAAGCGGCAGGAGAACTATAGCCGGTATTTAACACCGAAGCGCAGGGAGCTTAAGCGTGAGTACGGATATGTGATACCTTACGCGGACAGTCCTTTTGACAATGAAAATGTGGGGGAAGAGGTTTATTTCCACATTCTGAACCATGCGAAAAAATATGTACATATCATGACACCGTACCTGATCCTTGACAATGAGATGATCACGACGCTTACGAGGGTCGCAAAGAGCGGGATTGAGGTTATCATCATCATGCCTCATATCCCGGACAAATGGTATGCGTTCGTAGTCGCTCAAACATATTATCAGGAGCTGATTGAAAGCGGTGTACAGATCTATGAGTATACGCCGGGCTTTGTACACGCGAAAGTATTTGTATCTGATGACGATACAGCGACAGTCGGCACCATCAATCTGGATTACCGCAGTATCTACCTGCATTTTGAATGCGGCGCGTTCATCTACAATAATTCGGAGATTGACCGGATTGAGAATGATTTTAAGAAGACGCTCCTAAGCTGCCATAAAGTAACGCTTATCGAGGTAAAGAACCGGACCATGCTTACGAAGGTGGCAGGACAGGTATTGCGCCTTGTAGCGCCATTAATGTAAAATGGCTGTTTTGAGCGAAGCGGGCAGTAACAAACAGTTTACAGATATAGGAAAATATAGTATAATGCATACGGCGGTTTCATAAGAAACTGCTAGATTGAGGGTCAATAAGGTTGACAACACAGGAGGAATTCATATGGTAAAAGCAGTAGTAGGTGCGAACTGGGGCGATGAGGGCAAGGGCAAGATTACAGATATGCTTGCGAGAGAGGCTGATATAATCGTGCGCTTTCAGGGCGGCGCTAATGCGGGGCATACGATCATTAATAATTATGGCAAATTCGCGCTGCACACTCTGCCGTCAGGAGTATTCTACGATCATACAACCAGCATTATCGGGAATGGCGTCGCGCTTGATATTCCGGTACTGTTTAAGGAAGTGCAGTCGATTGTGGACAGAGGTGTGCCAAAGCCTAAGATTCTTGTATCTGACCGTGCGCAGATGGTAATGTCTTACCACAAGAATTTTGATGCGTATGAGGAGGAGAGACTGGGAGGAAAGTCTTTTGGCTCCACAAAGTCGGGAATCGCTCCATTTTATTCTGATAAATACGCAAAAGTCGGATTTCAGGTCAGCGAGCTGTTTGATGATGAACTGCTGAGGGAAAAGGTAGTGCGTATAGCGCAGCAAAAGAATGTCCTTTTAGAGCATCTTTACCATAAGCCGTTGATCGATCCGGATGATCTGTACAGTGAACTTCAGGAATATAAGAAGATGGTTGAGCCTTTTGTATGTGACACGGCCTTGTTCCTCTACAATGCTATCAAGGATGGAAAGAAAATCCTGTTAGAGGGGCAGTTAGGTTCACTTAAGGATCCTGACCATGGAATCTATCCAATGGTAACATCGTCTTCTACACTGGCAGCTTACGGCGCGATCGGGGCAGGAATACCGCCTTATGAGATACAGAAGATCATTACAGTATGTAAAGCATACTCAAGCGCAGTAGGGGCAGGCGCGTTTGTCAGCGAGATTTTCGGTGATGAGGCAGATGAACTTAGACGGCGCGGCGGCGACGGCGGCGAGTTTGGCGCGACGACAGGACGTCCAAGGCGTATGGGATGGTTTGACTGTGTGGCTTCAAAGTATGGATGCAGAATGCAGGGTACAACGGATGTGGCATTTACAGTGCTGGATGTACTGGGATATCTTGATGAGATCCCTGTGTGTGTCGGGTATGAGATCGACGGGAAAGTGACGACAGATTTTCCGCCTACACATCTGCTTGAGAAGGCAAAGCCGGTGCTTGAGAATCTTCCGGGCTGGAAGTGTGATATCAGCGAAATCAAAGAATATGATGAGCTCCCGGAAAACTGCCGCAGGTATATCGAGTTTGTAGAGGAGCAGATCGGATATCCTATCACGATGGTTTCTAACGGACCGGGCAGAGAACATATTATTTATAGGAACAGATAAGCATTAGTTAAGAATTTCTTTAGTTGGATTTCAGAATTGCGACACATTACCGCCACATTTGTGATTTATACTGACAGTATATCAAAAATGAGTCATAGATCCTTAAGAAGACTCATATACTGATAAAAGCGGAGTATAAAGAACGGAGGTATGATTTATGTGGCAAAAGAAAGAAAACAATGGCCGGGAGAATATATCAATAGAGGAATACCTTGTCAGAAGAAAGAACGTCAGAGAGGAAAGCGCTTCGGGAAGGCAAGGGCTTATATTACCGGAAAACAGGAAGTGGATTTTTGCGGAATTAAATATGTGATATCAAAGAGCAGGTCTTTTGAAGGCCCGCTCTTTTTTAAGAAATCATTCGGAATCCGGGTCATCCTTTTTAAGAATGCGGTAGACAAGGGTATATGCGTAGAGAAAGACCGGAACGATGATGGTACAGGCAATGTCGGCCTTAAGAAGCGTCAGCGCGTGCTCAGAGCCGATAAGCGCAAATACAAGGGTGGCAGCGTACATGGCAAAGAGAAGAAGGGCGCCTGTAAGCGCAAGAATCTGTTTCATTTTTTTCATAAGAATCATCCTTTACATATAGGTGAGATTTTAGTATACTTAGTGAGGTACATTATAAGCGAAAAATAATGAAAAAGCAAATATCAAATATAATACAAAGGAGTATAGGAAGATGAGCCGTACATTATTAGAACAGTGGAGAGATATCGCGTATGATGAGAGTGCTGACAGGGGACAGCTTAAGAGATTCTGGGGAAGCTATTTCCAGATTGAAAAAGAGATCTATGAGCAGCTTCTTGAGAATCCTGAAGAAGAGGTGACAGGAACCGTAAAAGAGCTTGCCGAAAAATACGGACAGGAAGTAATGACGATGGTGGGATTTTTGGACGGTATCAATGAAAGTCTGAAGGAAGAGAACCCTATCGAGACGATGGATGAAGATACAAGGGTGAGTCTTGCGTTTGATAAAGAGAAGCTTTATAAGAATATGGTTGCGGCAAAAGCTGACTGGTTATATGAGCTTCCTCAGTGGAAGGAGATCTATTCTGAGGAGGAGCTTAAGAGGCTTTTTAAGGAGCAGAAGGAGTCTACAACCATCCGCAAGGAGAAGAAGATCGGGCGCAACGATCCATGTCCGTGCGGATCCGGCAAGAAATATAAAAAATGCTGCGGAAAGTAATACGGTAAAGATATACCGTAAAGATACAACCATGACACGGCAGGAATCTCTCTGTTGACAAAATGAGATTCGGTGTTATAATGATAAAGTATGAAAAAGCGTTGAAGAGAAGAGTAAGCAGGGAAAGAAATCGCAGAGAGAGAGGCCGTCAGGCTGTGAGCCTCTTATTTTGGAACCTTCTGAAGACCACCTCTGAGCGGCTGAAAAACAGCCCGGTGACTCCGTTACAGTCAGAATGAGTGGTTCTGGCAGTATGCCAGTTCAAGCAGGGTGGAACCGCGAGATCAGATACCTCGTCCCTTACAGCTAGTTGTGCTGTAAGGGTTTCTTTTTTTTGAGGGATAAGATAAAGAGTCATACATTTGGAAATGAAGGATTTGGATGGATAAAGCATTGGAGGTGATGAAGATGTACAAACGTAAAGTATTTTATTATGAGACAGATCAGATGGGAATCGTCCATCATTCCAATTATATCCGTTGGTTTGAGGAAGCACGTATTGATTATATGGAGCAGATGGGATTAGGTTATGACAGGATGGAGGAGAGAGGGATCATAAGCCCGGTGCTCTCTGTGGAGGCAAGCTATCTTAGGATGCTGCATTTCGGCGATTCTGTGCAGATCAAAGTCTGGGTGAAAGAGTATAACGGTATTAAACTTACGGTAGGTTACGAGATCATAAGTGACAGGACAGGGAAGGTACACTGTAAGGGTGTATCCAGACACTGTTTCTTAGAACGGACCGGAAGACCGCTTGCGCTCAAGCAGTCCTGTCCGGAGATCCATACGCTGTTTATGAAGGCTCTGGAAGAACACCGGATGAAAAATAAGTGATCATAAAATAAAAAATCAAAAAATGAGAATGATAAAAGAAAGGAAGACAAACTATGAAGATTACATTGAAAGACCAGACAGTAAAAGAATATGAAAGTGCTGTATCGGTTCTTGATATCGCAAAGGATATCAGCGAGGGACTTGCAAGAGCGGCAACTTCAGCGAAAGTGGACGGAGAGATCGTAGATCTTAGGACAGAGGTTTCTAAAGACTGTGACTTAGAAATCCTTACATTTGATTCGGAAGACGGAAAAGGCGCGTTCAATCACACAGCATCCCATATCATGGCACAGGCTGTCAAGCGTCTGTATCCGGAGACGAAGCTTGCCATCGGGCCGTCAATCGCCAATGGATTCTACTATGATCTGGACCGCGAGACGCCGTTTGCCGCGGAGGATCTGGAAAAAATCGAGGCGGAGATGAAAAAGATCGTAAAAGAGAATCTGGTCCTGAATCGTTTCACGAAATCAAGGGAAGAAGCGATCGCGTATTTTGAGGAAAAGGACGAGCCATATAAAGCGGAACTGATCCGTGACCTTCCGGAAGGAGAGGAGATCAGCTTTTACAGCCAGGGTGAGTTTACAGACCTGTGCGCAGGTCCGCATCTGATGTCTACAAAGGCTGTGAAAGCTTTTAAGCTGACAAGTCTTGCGGGAGCGTATTGGAGAGGAAATGAAAAGAACAAGATGCTTACAAGGATCTACGGTGTGGCTTACCCGAAGAAGGCACAGCTTGATGAATATCTGCATATGATGGAAGAGGCAAAAAAGCGTGACCACAGAAAACTTGGGAAAGAGCTTGGGCTGTTCATGATGTGTGAGGAAGGGCCGGGATTTCCGTTCTTTCTTCCTAAGGGAATGGTGCTTAAGAACACGCTGCTTGACTATTGGAGAGATCTTCACAGGAAAAAAGGTTATGTAGAGATATCAACTCCGATCATTTTAAGCCGTCATCTATGGGAGAATTCCGGACATTGGGATCACTATAAAGATAATATGTATACAACAGTTATTGATGAGGAAGATTTTGCAGTAAAACCGATGAACTGTCCGGGCGGAATGCTGGTATACAAATCAGAACCCCGTTCTTATAAAGATCTTCCGCTTCGTGCAGGAGAGATCGGGATCGTACACCGCCATGAAAAATCAGGCCAGCTTCACGGACTTATGCGTGTGCGCTGCTTTTCACAAGATGATGCCCATATCTTTATGATGCCGGAGCAGATCCGGGATGAGATCAAAGGTGTGGCACAACTGATTGATGAAGTCTACAGTCTGTTCGGATTTAAATATCATGTAGAGCTTTCTACCCGTCCGGAAGACAGCATGGGAAGTGATGAGGACTGGGAGATGGCTACAGAAGGGCTTAGAGGCGCCCTTGATGACCTTGGCCTTCCATATGTAGTAAATGAAGGTGACGGCGCGTTTTATGGTCCGAAGATAGACTTCCATCTGGAAGATTCCATCGGAAGGACATGGCAGTGCGGAACGATCCAGCTTGATATGCAGATGCCGCAGCGGTTTGATCTTGAATACACAGGTGCAGATGGAGAAAAACACCGGCCGATCATGATCCACCGTGTAGCATTTGGCTCAATTGAGCGTTTTATCGGTATTTTGATCGAACACTTTGCAGGTGCGTTCCCGACCTGGCTGTCTCCGGTTCAGGTGAGAGTGCTTCCGATTTCCGACAAGTATATGGATTATGCGAAGCAGGTGTTTGATAAGCTGGAAGAGGAGGGGATCCGTGCAGAGATTGATACGAGGGCAGAAAAGATCGGCTATAAGATCCGCGAGGCCCAGATGAACAAGATCCCGTATATGCTTGTTGTGGGAGCAAAAGAGGAAGAAAACGGAGCGGTATCTGTAAGGAGCCGTTTTGCGGGAGATGAGGGCCAAAAAGATCTTGCGGCGTTTATACAGTCTGTGAAGGAAGAGATCGCTTTGCGGACAATCCGTGAGGTTACAAAAGAGGATTGACAAATTGCGGATATTTTTCAAAATACAGGGCATAATAACCTCGATATCAGTATAAGGAGGTAGTAGATTTATGCCGGAATTAAGATGTAGTGTACAGACATGTCTGCATAATAAGGATTTTTACTGTGATCTTGATGGGATCCGTGTAGGGGGCAATCAGGCGAAGAGAGCAGAAGAAACCTGCTGTGACAGTTTTGAGGAGCGTAAGGGCGACACATACAGCAATGTAACAGGAAATGCGTCTCCTACAAGCAGCATTGACTGTAAGGCAACAGATTGTCAGTACAACAACGAATGCCGCTGCCATGCCGGAAAGATCAGTGTAGAGGGAAGCCGTGCCTGCCAGTGCGAGCAGACAGAATGTGCCACATTTTCCTGCGGATGCGGTAAATAAGGTTCTCTTAAAAAAAGAAACGTAAAAGGAACGCCGAAAAAGGGGTTCCTTTTTAGTTGACGAAGGATTGTTCCAAGAGTATAATTACTATTAATTGTGTTGGAGAAGAGGAACTTGTGATGGAAGAAAAAGATATACTAGACAGTGAAAAAGATAAAAAGGAAAAAAAGGAATATGGTTCGGAGAACCCATATTACAGCGCCAGGCCGAAGCTTGGTTCTAAGGGGCCTTCAAAGCTTAAGCAGCAGTTTGGCAGAGGGATCACGATATTTCTTGTTGTGGCGGCAAGTATCCTGTTTTACTTTGCGCTGCTGAGACTGACAAACCTTTCCGAGCTTTTGAGCAAGGTTATCGGTGTATTACAGCCTGTTATCTATGGATGTGTGATTGCGTATCTGCTGAATCCGATCGTAAAGAATGTGGATAAGTATCTGCTGCCTGTTCTGGAACGGAATATGAAAAGTCAGGAACAGGCCGAGAAGTTCTCCAGGGGATTGGGTGTACTGGCTGCAGTCCTTGTGTTGATCTTTTTGATCGTAGAACTGTGCAATTTATTGATACCGGAGCTGTATTTCAGTATTCGGAATATGATCTTCACGCTGCCGGGACAGCTCAATGATCTCGTAGAGCAGCTCAATAAAATGGCGACAGATGATACTACTACAAGCGCGTTTTTAAAAACGGCTGTGGAGGAAGGGACACATATGCTGGAGACGTGGCTTCGGACGGATCTGCTGACGAAGACAAATGAGCTGATGTCAAACCTTACCGTAGGAGTGATCAATGTTATCAGCGCAGTATTTGATTTTGTGATCGGGCTGATCGTTTCCATTTATATCCTGTTCAGTAAGGAAACATTTACTTCCCAGTGTAAAAAAGGGGTCTATGCGTTGTTTAAGCCGCATCAGGCCAATATGATCCTTCATTTTACGACAAAGAGCAATGAGATATTCGGCGGATTTGTGATCGGTAAGATCATTGACTCAGCAATTATCGGCGTACTTTGCTTTTTGGGGCTCACTCTTCTTAAAATGCCGTATGTCGTGCTGATCAGTGTGATCGTCGGTGTTACGAATGTGATTCCGTTTTTCGGACCATACATAGGAGCAGTGCCAAGTACCATATTGATCATGCTGAATAATCCGATGCAGGGGCTTTATTTTATTATTTTCATACTTGTGCTGCAGCAGTTTGACGGGAATATACTTGGACCTAAGATTCTCGGCGATTCTACGGGGCTGTCTGCATTCTGGGTAATTGTCGCGATCCTCCTTGGAGGCGGATTATTTGGGTTTGTGGGGATGGTTATGGGTGTCCCGACGTTTGCGGTGCTTTACTATATGGCGGAGCTGCTGGTGAACAGTAAGCTTGAGAGAAAAAATCTTCCGGCCTCCTCAAAGATGTATGATCCGATAAGTTATGTGGATGATGAGGGGCGCTATATGTCCGGAAGGAAAAAAGAGACAGATAAGATCGTAGAAGAGGTAGTGGAGGATCTGGAGAAGGAAGCTAAAAGATCTGACGAAAAGAGTTGACAGTAAAAGGAGGGCGTTAGTATGCCGATTCGTGTACAGAATGATTTGCCGGTAAAGGAAATACTGGAGAGTGAGAATATATTTGTGATGGACGAGCATCGGGCGACCCATCAGGATATCCGTCCGATCAAGATCGGACTTTTGAATCTGATGCCGCTGAAGGAGGAGACGGAGCTTCAGATCCTCCGGTCACTTTCTAACACACCGATACAGGTTGATGTAACGTTTGTCACAGTGTCCGGTCATGTGTCGAAAAATACGCCTACCAGTCATTTGAATAAATTTTATGAGAAATTCGGTGATATTAAAAAGAGCAGATTTGACGGGTTTATCATTACGGGAGCACCAGTGGAGCAGATGCCTTTTGAAGAGGTGGATTACTGGGAGGAGCTTACAGAGATCATGGAGTGGACTAAGACACATGTGACTTCCACGATCCATCTGTGCTGGGGAGCGCAGGCGGCCCTTTTTTATCACTATGGAATCGACAAGGTCAAGCTGGATCATAAGATGTTCGGAGTATTCTGGCATAAGGTGATGAACAGAAAGATCCCTCTTGTGCGGGGATTTGATGATGTCTTTCTTGCTCCCCACTCCCGGCATACGGAAGTTCCCATGAGCAAGATACGCTCAGATAAGCGCCTGACGGTTCTTGCTGAATCAGAGGAGGCAGGACTGTTTCTCGCGATGGCGCAGGATGGGCGGCAGATATTTGTGATGGGGCATCCGGAGTATGACCGTGTGACTCTGGATGGAGAATATAAAAGGGATCTGGCCAAAGGACTTCCTATAGAAATACCGAAGAATTATTATAAAGATGATGATCCGAAGAACAAACCGGTCCTTACATGGAGAGCACATGCCAACAATCTCTATACTAACTGGCTGAATTACTATGTATATCAAGTAACGCCTTATGACTTGGAGGGGACGCCGTTCTAATCCAGTGTTTTCAAGGGTTTCGGGGATTTTGGGATTCCGCTTCTGACAGAAGGATAACAAGCTTTTTGTGAGAGAAGCTAATCAAATATCTGGACATTAGTATAATGACTTTTATGCCTGCAAAGAGCAGAGGTAGCTAAAGGAGTTTGTTGTACTTTCTAAAATTGATACAAATACAATGGTTTCTATAACAGAAGCAAACCAGAATTTCTCTAGGGTTGCAAGGTTAGTTGATGAACATGGAACTGCCGTGATCTTAAAAAATAATGTGCCGAGATATCTTGTGATAGACTTTAGCAAGGCTGAAAATGATTCCAGTGCTTCAGATGAAGATATTATGAATATTTCAAAAAGATTGATTGCGAAAAATAAATTAAGATATGACAATTCTTATAGAATCTATATTATTGACAGAAAACGCCAATCTTATTCCATCGGCCGGAGGGGGCAGAGATCACTAGTTCTTATCAAGGAATTCCAGTTTTCATAGACACAAGATTTTTTGCAGTCTCAGAAACTACAATAACCAGTTGTACTCAAAAGAAAAATGCCCTATAATATCCTTAAGAACAGGAGGTGCAGCCAATGAATGCAGTAAGAAAACAGGAAACCTATACAATAGAAGACATATATGCGTTGCCTGAAGGAGAACGTGCGGAATTGATTGACGGAAAAATTTATGATATGGCTCCACCAAACAGAAGACATCAAAGGATAAGCGGGAAATTGCATCAGGTGATAGCAAATTATATTGACAGCAAGAGTGGAGAATGTGAAGTGTACTCAGCTCCCTTTGCAGTATTTTTGAATGCGAATAATGATATATACCTTGAGCCTGATATATCTGTAATCTGTGATAAAAACAAACTTATAGACGATGGGTGTAAAGGCGCACCTGATTGGATTATAGAGATTGTATCACCTACAAGTCGTTCAATGGATTACAATAAGAAGCTTTTCAAATATAGGACGGCAGGTGTTAGGGAGTATTGGATTATTGATCCGATGAAACAACAGATCATAGTTTATAATTTTGAGCATGATACATTTGAAGAATATTCTTTATCGGATAAAGTAAAAGCTGGAATATACGAAGATTTTGAAATTGATTTTGCGGAAATAAGTGTTGAATAATTGCGATATATAGACGTATAAAGGATTGGGTTTCAAGTAATAGATAGTATATTTAATAAGAGTTGGTATAAAATGATAACAATAGAACAGTTAAAGGCGTTAAATAAGCCTGAAAACATAGCAATAACAGAACATGCTAGAATTTGTTTATATGAACGAAATATAAGTATTGATGATATTCTGGAATTGTAACAGACTTAGGAAATTGCCTTTTGATTGTGCGTAATGTTCCTTACTATGAGTGTATAGAATGCAACGAGATTATTTATACCGGGGATATCAGAAAAACTTGGCAGAATTAGAAGATCTTATTGATACAGTTGTTGTAACCAAAACAGCTGCTCTTGCAATCATGAGAAGTCTTTGAACAGGAACAGAAAATCAATTAATTTCTTGATACGATCCTCGTGATATGATATATATAGATATAAGGGAGACCAAGAAAGTGGCCGCCCTTAAAAAGTGATTAGCAGTTATTTAAAAGCGCCGTCAACTATTGGTATTAGTTGGTGGCTATATTTGTGTATGTCCATGATGGACATTTGCTGCCCTATATTGTGGGATCTATGGCCGTTATTTGGGGATGATTTGGATTTAAATTAAAGAGAGAAAAATTGATGATTTTTCGTTAGTAATTTTAGATACTACTGAGCAATGGTGGATATATTATTTTGTAGTATCTCCAGAATATGTCCCTCAAGATATAAAATATAAATTTGAGGTAAAAAATGATGATGGAGAGATAGTTGTGTCAACACAAGAAAACCTTGATGAACAGGAAATGGATTATGTAATGATTGACGGAACTCTCACAAGTGAACTAGCAATAAAAAAAGTTTACAAGACTTAGAAACGGATTATAAGCTATTTAGTGAATGGAGAAAAATTAAAGGAGAAAATGGAGAAATATTTGAATCTCAGCCTAAAATAGAATATATATACACCACCAAAAGCAGACGATGTTTATAAAGATACTATAACAATACGTGAAAATATTAATACTTTGTCATTGAATCAGTAAGTTAACAACCAACCATCAGAAAGAGAAGAATAAACTGGTGGTTGGTATTTTGTCTTAAGATATAAAGATATAAACCATGAAAAAGGAACGGGAGGAAGTATAAAAGCAATTGAATTTAGACCACAACGGAATATGGAGCCAATAAAGAACAGCAAATACCTATGTGAACGGTCCCAACGAAAACACGCTGTTTCCCACACTTTAAAACATGAAAAACATTGAAAAATACGTATTTTCTGTATGGACCCACGAAACCATAATAACCAGTTGTACTCAAAAGAAAAATACCCTATAATATCCTTAAGAACAGGAGGCGCGGCCAATGAATGTAGTAAGAAAACAGGAAACCTATACAATAGAAGACATATATACGTTGCCTGAAGGAGAACGTGCGGAATTAATTGACGGACAGATTTATAATATGGCTCCACCAAATACAAAACACCAAATGCTTGTAATGGATCTGTCATATCAGATAAAAAGCTATATCCAAAGTAATAATGGTGAATGTAAGGTAATTCCGTCTCCCTTTGCAGTATTCTTAAATGAGGATGACCGCAACTATGTGGAACCCGACATTTCTATTATCTGTGATCAGTCTAAACTTACCGACAAAGGCTGTAACGGTGCGCCTGACTGGATTATTGAAATAGTGTCTCCAAGCAGCAGGCAGATGGATTATTATAAAAAATTATTTAAATATCGTACAGCGGGTGTCAGGGAATATTGGGTGGTTGATCCTGATAGACAAATTGTGACAGTATATAATTTTGAAAAAGAAACAATGGATCAGTATTCTTTTGGTGATGATGTTCCTGCTGGGATATATGAAGATTTTTCAATAAAGGTATCAGATGAGTAATGTTTTTTGTAATAGCTGGTCACTACCAGAATAGAATTTGACTAAATACCAACCATCAGAAAGAGAAAAATAAATGGATGGTTGGTATTTTTTGCCAATTCTTTCAAGCCTGTTTCTTGCCTTAATCTAAAATTTTTCCGTCAGCGGAAATCGTGACAACCTGCCATGGGATAAGTTTACCGCTGTTTTCCAGGGCAGTTTTCACTGCGTTTTCCAGCCCGCCGCAGCAAGGGACTTCCATACGGACGATAGTTATCTGTTTTATGTCATTGTATCGAATGATTTCCGTCAGCTTTTCGGAATAATCTATATTGTCCAGCTTCGGACAGCCTATAAGGGTGATACGTCCTTTGATAAATTTCTCATGAAACCCGGCATAAGCATATGCGGTGCAGTCTGCCGCAATAAGCAGTTTGGCTTCATGAAAGCAGGGCGCGTTGGCTGGAAGCAGTTTTATCTGTACCGGCCACTGGGAAAGCTGACTTGGACTTTCTTTGTGAGAAGCAGCACATGTATTTTCACTGTGCTTAATCGTTCGGACTTTTGACCCCGGACAAGTGAAAGGCAAAACTTCTGGCTGCTGTTTCTTGTTTTTTTCCTGCACAGCGGCTTCATTGTAAGGCGCCGCTTCACGTTCTATAACAGAAATCGCCCCGGTAGGACAGACAGGCAGACAATCGCCCAATCCATCGCAGTAGTCGTCGCGAATTAACTTTGCTTTGCTGTTTATCATTACAATGGCCCCCTCGTGGCAGGATTTGGCGCATGCACCGCAGCCGTTGCATTTCTCTTCTTCAATATTGATAATCTTTCTTTTCATAATATTATAACCTCCTGACTTGCTTTGTTTTGCTGATTATATTACAATACGATCAACAAGTCTGTTGAATTTTCAACGGAGGTGGAAAATGAAAGAATTTTTAGAAATTATATGTACATCTTCGCTTTTTTCGGATATTGCGGAGACGGAAGTAAGTGATATGCTTTCCTGTCTGGAAGCCAGAGAAAAAGACTTCAAAAAAGAAACTTATATTTTTCGGGCTGGTGATACTACCGGCTCCCTTGGTATTGTACTTTCCGGGTGTGTACTGGTTATTCAGGAGGATTTCTGGGGAAACCGTAATATTGTTTCATTTTTTACACAAGGGCAGACTTTTGCGGAAGCATTTGCCTGCGCGCCGGAGGCTGTTTTGAACGTAAGCGTAATTGCCCAGACTCCATGCAGGATTCTGTTTTTGAATGTAAAAAAAGTATTGCAGACCTGTTCGGCAAGCTGCTCTCATCACAATAAAATGATACAGAATTTACTTTCTGCTTTGGCTGTGAAAAATCTGCGGCAAAACGAAAAACTGGCTCATTTGGGGCAGCGTACAACCAGGGCAAAGCTTTTGTCTTATTTATCTGTAATGGCCCGGCAGTGCAAAAATTATGAGTTTGATATTCCGTATTCCCGCCAGCAGCTTGCGGATTATCTTTCGGTTGAAAGAAGCGGACTGTCTCTTGAATTGGGAAAAATGCGCAAAGAGGGATTGCTGGACTTTAATAAAAATCATTTCGTTTTGCTGCAATAACTTAATAAAAATACTCCAGCCGGCATTCGGCAGGGCACTTCTTAATATAAACAATATGAAACCGGGCTGTATTATACTTGCTCATACAGGATAGAAAAGAGGAATAATCGTGCAAACCAGTACAATATAATACAAAGTTTTCCGGCAAATATCATTTGACACAGTGGCATAAAAAATTTACAATAAGAATACAAAGACCGATAGATATTTCTTTGCTGATCGTGTCAGAACACAGGCGGTCAGCAATAACAAAGATATGAGGTTGCCGTATAATATGGATAGGGGTATCCAGTGTCTAAAAAGGTATGATCAAGGAGGATGGCGGATGAAAAAGACAAGAATAATAGCAGCTGCGGTATTTATCATGACAATGTTATTTGCTATACCATTTACTGCTAAAGCCGCGACTGTTGGAGAGACAGTGAGTCAGGAGACGGCAGCGGAGCTTAAGGCGATCGACTATGGAACGAATGAAACAATAGCAAAATTACTGGCAGCAGTGTATACTCCTAAGGAAATATTGGATAAAAAAAAGGAGATTGCTGAGCGGGAGGGGAAGAATCCTGCAGACATCACGGATGATCAAGCTAAAAAAGAACTCGATCAGGATAATATGACGTTTTACGAAGAGACATTTGCAGAAGTCCAGGGAAATATTGAAGAGATCATCCGGGGAGTGGCTGATAACGCTGAGGGTTGGGAACCTAAAGGAGTAGATTTTTATGCCAGTAAGATACGGCAGAATAAAGAAAAACTGCTGCTTGGAATTACTTATTTTGAACGGCTTTATGATTTCAATATGGGAGAGAAGAATTTTAAAGATGAACTTTTTTATAAATGGACACCATATGCACCAAGAAATGGGATAGAGGATATTTTAGATTGGTTGATATATGTCGGGCAGGCAGGTGGAGATCGATTAAAAATTTCTAAGAATGCTGATGACAGTGTGTTTAATTATATGTTTAGACCGTTTATTGAGGGTGTTTATACATTAGGAGATTATCTGGAGAGTAAGAGGCAGAAGTGGATGCCGGATACTTCGCTGGATGAGTGGTTTT
Source organism: uncultured Dorea sp. (assembly GCA_910584615.1). Classification (GTDB taxonomy): domain Bacteria; phylum Bacillota; class Clostridia; order Lachnospirales; family Lachnospiraceae; genus MD308. The sequence goes on along the minus strand of CAJUAM010000014.1, from coordinate 33,964 downwards.
TGCAGGAGAGCGGTGCGTATATACTGGAGAAGTCTTCTGACTGGGACAGTAAAGGGAAGAGCCTGTACAGAAGACTGTATGATAATACACTCACCCGTGCCTACATTCTGCCGCTGCTTACTGCATCAGAAGACAGTGTTTATGTGATTGCAAATTCTGCTACTGTCACATACGGAATCGTAGACTGCTATATAGACAGGACAGCAAAAGGGACGGATCTGGCACGTTATGAGCAGCTGAAGGAAAAGTTCCGTAAGCAGCTGGAGGAAGCTGCCAATCAGCAGCGTGCTTTTATTGACTTCTGGCATCGGATCGTAAAACCGGAAAAGAGCGGAGAACTGCTGCTCGGTGGCGTTGTTGTGGATAGTATGCGGATTGATTCCAATAACCCCAGTGCAAGTGCGCAGAGTGAGTGGTCGGATAAATTTGGAGAGAATGCATCGAGGGGTGTCAGGGAATTTTTTGCGCCTTTGAATTTGTATGGTTCTTATATGTTTGCGGACGGTGTGGCGGAGGGCACGCGTCTTCGTTATTATGCATCAAAGGCATTAACGGAACGCGGATTTGCAACGTATGCTCATGAATTGACACATATGCTTGTTTCTGAGACACTGCTAAATGGACACGGTTTGCGGGATGGTATGGGGGGAGAGGTTTATACTACAGGAATGTTTGAGCCATATGAGCTGAATGACCCGCCTGCTTTTAACCTGAATGTAATCTATGACCGCCAGTCTGACGGCGACCGGTATCATAACGGTCAGCCTGAGCGGTTCCAAAGTGAAAAAGATCTTAAGGACTATATGAGCGGTATCCTGGATGTTATCTATACCCTGGATTATGCTGAAGCAGATATCATACTTACAAAAAGCGCGGAAGAAAAAAAGAAATGGTTCCATAAGCTTGAGCAGACTGAGGATACAGAGCCAGAGAAAAGACCTAATCGGGGAGAAGCAGGATCCGTAGACAAACTGGATTCGGTAAGAGAGCTGACTGTGGATGAGGCAAAGGGACTGAACACTGTCGATGACCTGATCCGTGAAAGTATCATCGTATCCCGTTATGAGGTTGACGGTACAAAGACGACAGGAACTTTGGCGGACAACGGTTATTATGTCGTTCCTCTCTTTAGCGCTAACTATGCGGGAGTGCAGAATGACAAAGGTGTAAGCGGCGATGTGATGATACGCCGGCAGGCGTTTGAACTGCTTGCTGAATATGGATATTATGAAGGCATGGTTCCTTATATATCCAACCAATATAAAGAATCTGCCAAATCGGATGGAGTGATCCTGTCGGATCAATATATATTAGGAAAGATATTTGGCGGTGCTTATGGAACGATGGCTGATTTTAAAAAGGCAATGTTTCAGAGAAGAATCGAAAAAACCAACAGGTTAAAGCCTGTTACGATTACATGGAAAGACAAATCTGTTACGGTCAACACCTTTGAAGAAATGCGTCTGCTGATGAAAGAGGCTGTAGAGAGTGATCTGGTAAATGTTAATGTATTGCCGGGCGGCGCTAATAATATTCGCGCGCAGGCGACGCAGGTTGAACGTCTGAAACAGGAAATATTCAAAGCATATTTGATTCAGACAGAGGATTTCAGTGAATCTATCTATGGTGATCCCGTCCCCCCCTCCACGGAACCTGACGGTACGGATCCGGAAAAACCAGGAGTTACAGAACCGGAAAAACCGGGAGACTCAGGCACTGTTAAGCCGGAAAATCCAGATACGGGAACGACTAAACCGACGACCCCGCCGGATACAGGAACGACCAAACCAACGACTCCGCCAAGTACAGGAACGACTCCGCCAAGTACAGGAACGACTCCGCCAAGCACAGGAGCAACTAAGCCAAGTACAGGAACAACTAAGCCGAGTACAGGAACAGCTAAGCCAAGTACAGGAACGACTAAGCCGAGTACAGGAACAGCTAAGCCAAGTACAGGAACAGCTAAGAAAGAAGCGGAGCCGAAACTGCTTCTTTGCAAAGTGTCTTCTGACAAAACTTCAAATACGATCCGTTGGAATTCAGTGAAATCAGCCGATGGATATGAAATATACGGAGCAAGATCTGACGGAAAGTATAAGCGTTTGCGGACAGTCGGCAAAAAGACAGTTCAATGGAAGCATAAAAAGTTAAAAAAGGGAAAACAGTATAAGTATTATGTCAAAGCATATAAAAAGTCCGGTAAAAAGAAGACGACTCTGGCCAAATCCCTGTCTGTCTACAGCATTACAAAAGGAGGAAAATACGGCAATCCTTCAAAGATAAGACCCAAGAAGACAAGTGTGAGTATAAAGAAGGGTAAAAAATACAAACTCAGTGTGAATGTAACAGGAAAGAATGTTAAGAAGGCTGAGAAAAAAGTACGTTACGTCTCATCTAATACATCCATTGCGAAAGTATCTTCGAAAGGGGTTATCACCAGTAAAAAACGCGGCACTTGTACAGTATACTGTATTGCCCGGAATGGTTTGTCTAAAAAGGTAAAAGTAAAGGTAAAATAATCAATAAAAGCACTGGCAGAAAGGATATATGTCTTTCTGCGGTGCTTTCCTTTTGGGCATCTGTATATTATTTTATAATCTTTTGTTTTTCTTTCGTTTTTTGAAATCTTTCTCTTAAGATTTTTAAGATATATTTATTTAAAACATAAGAGAATCAAAGCAGAAAGGACAAAAGAAATGAAATATCTGACGATTACAATACCAAGCTATAATTCGGAACAGTATCTGGAGAGGTGTCTTGATTCGATGATCCTGCCTGCGGGATTGATGGAGCATGTAGAGATTATTGTCGTGAATGACGGTTCCACTGACCGGACAGGAGAGATCGCAGACGATTATGTCAGGCGTTTTCCAGATACAGTAAAGGTGATACATAAGGAAAATGGAGGGCACGGCTCCGGTGTAAATGCAGGAATAGAGAATGCCGAAGGAAAATATTTTAAAGTAGTTGATTCTGATGACTGGTTGGAAGAAAATGCGTACAGAGAAATTTTAGAACAGATAAAAGAGTGGTGTGAGCAGGAAGAATCAGAAAAAAGGAATGTCTGTCCGGATTTGATTGTGTGCAACTATACATATAATCATCTGGATGAAGGGACAAAAAAGACTATGAGATACACAAATGTGTTCCCTGAGCGAAAGATGCTGACATGGGATGATATGGGAAGCTTCAGACCTTCCCAGTACCTGATCATGCATGCGCTGATATACCGGACAAAGGTACTTAAAAAATCCGGGACTGTGCTGCCTGAGCATACATTTTATGTGGATAATATCTTTGCTTACCGTCCGCTTCCATTTGTGGAGACACTTTATTATATGAATCTGGATCTGTACCAGTATTATCTTGGGAGAGGGGACCAGTCTGTCAATGAGAAGGTCATGATCAAAAGGATAGAACAACAGATAAAAGTAACGAAGATCGTGGCGGAATGCACGGATTTGAATGAAGTCAGAAAGCTTCATCCGAAGCTTGCCAATTATATGTGCCGGAATATCTCGATCATGATGGCGATCTCTTCCGTACATCTGCTGCTTAAGGGGGATGAGGAAGCGAAGAACCGCCATGTCAGGCTCTGGACGGATCTCAAAGATGAGAATCCGGGATTATACTGGCGGCTTCGGTTCACGACTCTCTGCGGTCTTACGAACCTTCCGGGAAAGATAGGAAGAAAGGCTACGGTGGACGGATACCGGATTGCCAGAAAAATATACAAATTTCAATAGAAGGAATACAACATATGACACATATATACATAGCGCTTGTTGACACACCTGGGTTTTTCGCGTCGCTGATCCGGCGTTTTCTGAAGCAGAGATATGTCCATGTGGTGATTGCTGCTGATATGAAAGTTGCGGAAGCATACAGTGTGGGAAGAAGAAATCCGGCGATACCTATCCTTGCAGGCTTTGAGAGGGAGGATAAGTATAAGATACTGCGTGTTTTTCCAAAAGCATATTACCGGATCTGTGAACTTGAGTGTACCAGCGGGCAAAAAAGAAATATTATGGAAAAGCTTAAAGACGATTATCAAAGAAGATACCATATCCATTATGCGGTTTTGGCTTTACCCTTTCTTGTGCTTGGACTTCCTTTTTACATAAAGGATCAATATACTTGTTCTTCATACATAGCAAGACTTTTACAGGAAAATGGTATCTGTATTTCGGATAAGCATTTTTCTCTTGTAACGCCGAAAGACTTTTATGAGAGCAGAAAAACGCGGGTAGTCTTTGAAGGGGAACTGTCAGAGATTGCGTCGGATCTCGGAAGTGTAAGCGCAATAAAAGGAGTCTCTGTCTATGAATGAGAAGAGCGTAGGAAAACTTATCTTTAATGCGGGAATTTTTATGGCAGTCATGATATTGACCTTCTGGCACGTGTTTGAGAATCAGGATTTTGAGAAGACGATAGGGGCTGTCAGGGATATGGACGAAGAGTATATGGCGGCGGCGCTTTTTCTGGCGGTACTGTTCGTGGCGGCAGAAGGTTTTATGATCTGGTATCTGCTGAGAGGGATAGGGGAGCGGACAGTACTTTTTCGCTGCATTTCTTATTCTTTTATCGGTTTTTTCTTCTCGGGGCTGACGCCTTCTGCTACAGGAGGACAGCCTATGCAGCTTTATTATATGAAAAAAGACGGGTATTCGCTTTCGGGTTCTTCTGTGGTGCTTATGACGGTGGCTGTTGTGTATAAACTGGTACTTGTGCTTATAGGAGCAGGGATTGTGCTTTTCTGGAGAGTGCCTCTTAAGGAATACCTTGGGAGATATTATGGGCTGTATTTTTTAGGACTGTTTTTGAATACGGCATTAGTAGCGGTTCTTTTGGCGGTGATGTTCTCGCCGGGGATCATCCGGGCTTTTCTTAGAAAAGCGGAAGATATGCTGGTAAGCTTAAGAATCCTGAAAAAGTCCGAAGCAAGACGGGATAAGGTAGAACAGTTTTTATCAGGTTATCAGGGAACGGTGAGTTTTTTGCGGGAACATAAAGGGATGGTGTCTGTCATACTGATCAGCACATTTCTGCAGAGATTTACAGTATTTGCGCTGACATATGTAGTATACCGGGGGCTGGGACTTTCGGGCGCGGCAATGATGGATATAGTGTTTGTGCAGGCGTCGGTATATATTGCGGTGGATATGTTGCCGGTTCCCGGGGCTCAGGGGATCACAGAGGCAATGTATCAGAGTGTGTTTGACAGTATATTTACAGGGAAATATCTTACGGCATCTATGTGCATTACGAGAGGGATCAGTTTTTACGCAGTGATGGTGATTGGACTTATCATATTCTGCGCAGTAAATTTTAGCAGGAAGAAAATAGATCTTGGAATCAGAGAAACGGAACAGGGCGGCAGATGATCTGCCGTTTTGTTCCGTTTTTAGTGAAGAGTATGATGAATAAAAACAGTTTAAAATAGATACAAAAATAAAGTCAATTTTCTGAAAATTCAGAATAAAATGTCGAAATGTGTTTTAACAGTTTGACAATAAAATATATCAAGGATTTGTAAGAATTGTGTATTTTTTACAAATATAAAAATGAATAAAAAATGATAAGGCAAAATACTGACTAAATAATTGCTTGTTATATGGGGATAGTTATACGATTAACAATATTCAAGTGCAAGAAAAATCTTGATTTAATGGTAATTATGACGAATAGTGCGTCAATTTTATAACAATGATTGATATATAGAAAAAATTGAGATACAATATAATAGAGAGATGACACAGGTATGACACTAAAAGAATGAGAAAGAAAGGGGAACAAGATGTTAGCAGATATTGTTGGAAAAATTAATGGTCTCGTATGGGGCTGGGCAATGATCATCCTATTATTGGGAACACATGTGTTTCTGACCATCAGGACGGGGTTTATCCAGAGGCATACGATAGGAAAAGGTATCAGACTGTCAGTGACGAAAGATCCGGATGCGGAAGGAGAGGTATCAAACTTCGGTGCCTTGACGACAGCATTGGCGGCGACTATCGGTACCGGTAACATCATCGGTGTTGGTACGGCGATTGCCATGGGCGGTCCGGGGGCGGTGCTGTGGTGCTGGCTTACTGGTGTATTCGGAATCGCTACTAAGTACGCCGAGTCCTACATAGCTGTAAAATACAGAGTTAAGACAGAAGACGGACGTATGCAGGGCGGCGCGATGTATGCGCTGGAAAGAGGCCTTAATATGAAATGGCTGGGCATGGTCTTTGCTGTGCTTGCGGGATTTGCTTCCTTTGGTATCGGATGCGCGACACAGGTGAACGCGATTGCCACTGTATGTAAACAGAATTTTGGAATACCGCTTTGGCTTGTCGGTGTTATTGTCGCGGTTCTTACTGCGATCGTAATCCTCGGCGGTATCAAATCAATCGCAAGTGTGTGTGAGAGACTTGTTCCGATCATGGCAGCTTTCTATGTACTTGGCTGTATTATCATACTTGGCATGAATTATGACTTTATTATTCCGGCGCTTTCAACGATCTGTAAGCTGGCGTTTACTCCGGGAGCAGCAGCAGGCGGTCTTGTGGGAACAGGAATCAGGATGGCGATCCAGTATGGAGTTGCCAGAGGTCTGTTTTCCAATGAGTCTGGTCTTGGTTCTGCGCCGATCGCGGCGGCAGCTGCACAGACAAGGAATCCGGTCCGTCAGGCGCTTGTTTCCTCTACAGGAACATTCTGGGATACAGTAGTAGTATGTGCGATGACCGGTCTTGTACTTGTTACGACGATCATGAAGAATCCGGGCATCAATGCTGACCAGATTGACAACGGCGGAGTTCTTACTTCGTTAGCTTTTGGGCAGATTCCGGTAATCGGGCCTATTATCCTTACGCTTGGTATCATTTCGTTTGCGTATTCAACGATTCTTGGATGGGCATATTACGGCGAACGCTGTGTGGAATATTTTGCAGGAAAGATGGGTCTGATCCCGTATCGTATCCTTTATATCGCAGTAGCAGTTATCGCTCCGGTAGCAGCTCTTGACCTTGTATGGCTGATCGCGGATACGCTGAATGCTCTGATGGCGATACCGAATTTAGTTGCGGTGTTGCTTCTTTCTAATCAGATGGTAGGTGATACGAGAAGATATATCAATGATCTGGATGCGAAAGATGATACTCCGGTTCCGGTTGTTAAAAAATAGCATAAAACAATATAATATTTACAAAAAAGAGCCTTATGGCTCTTTTTTGTGTATGGCGGGGAAAGATATGAGCAAGAAGGAACATTGACGGAAAAAGGCTGGAGTGATAAGATAAGCTTGTTGATTTTTGCGATCAGGATAACAAAATGGATTTTAGAAATATACAAAGAGAAAAAAGGAGGAACAACGGCATGGCAAAGCGGATCGCGCTGTTTGAAAAAGTAAGTTTTAAACAGTTTAAAGAAGGGTTTGAGGATTGCTTTGGAAAGTCTGAGGAGAGAGATATAAAGGAAGTGTATGAGAATGTAAAGATACCAGTCAGAGCTACATCAGGTTCTGCAGGTTATGATTTTTTCGCGCCGGTAGATCTTACGCTGAAACCGGGAGAGACAGTAAAGCTTCCTACCGGAATCCGGGTGAGGATGGAGCCGGACTGGGTGCTTACCTGTTATCCGAGAAGCGGGCTTGGTTTTAAATACCGTCTTCAGCTTAATAATACCGTCGGGATCATTGACAGTGATTATTATGATTCTGATAATGAAGGACATATTTTTGCAAAGATTACGAATGACACAAAGGAAGGCAAGACTGTCCGGATTGAGACGGGGAGTGGATTTATGCAGGGTATTTTTATGGAATATGGTATTACATTTGATGATCATGTGACAGAGAGCAGAAACGGAGGGTTCGGAAGTACTACAAAGTAAATGCGGTATAGATGGAATTTGCATAAGGTACATATTTTTCGGCAACTTGGATATCCTAACTAAAAACGAGTGGAGGGATATAGATGCCGGATATGAAAAAGGTAACAGCTTCGAGAGAAGAAAATACAGCATATATGAATAAAATACTTCCTGTGAAGGACAGTTTTGATATTATCCAGAGGGATATTTATATAGGAGGACGTGCGGCGTCCTTCTATTTTATAGATGGGTTTATGAAAGATGAGACGATGTTAAAGATCATGGATTCCTTTATGAAAGTTACTGAGGAGGATATGCCTGTAGATGCGACTGCGTTTTCCAGAGCGTGTGTCCCTTATGTGGAGGTAGATGTTATCGGCGACTTTGACATGATACTGAAAAATGTGCTCTCTGGTGTGACCTGCCTTTTTGTAGAAGGGTATGAGGCGTGTATTGCTATTGATTGCCGCACTTATCCGGCCAGAAGTGTTGAAGAGCCTGATAAAGATAAGTCGCTTCGGGGATCCAGAGATGGTTTTGTGGAGACTATTGTGTTTAATACGGCTATGATGAGAAGAAGGATACGTGATCCGCACTTAGTCATGGAGATGACAGAAGTAGGGGACAGTTCCCGGACAGATGTAGCGATCTGTTATATGGAGGACCGAGTAGACAGGGAGCTTCTTGATACGGTGAAAAAACGGATAGAAAATATCAGTACAGATGCTCTTCGCATGAACCAGCAGAGTCTTGCAGAATGCCTTTTTAAAAGAAAATGGTACAATCCCTTTCCAAAATTCAAATTCACGGAACGTCCGGATACGGCAACGGCATGTCTTTTGGAAGGCAAAGTAGTCATCCTTGTGGATAACTCTCCTTCTGCCATGATACTGCCGACTTCTATTCTTGATATGATCGAAGAGGCAAATGACTATTATTTTCCTACTCTTACGAATGTGTACCTTAAGTTTGCCCGCGGCCTGATCACGATCATGACTGTGTTTCTGACACCGGTATTTTTACTTTTTATGCAGAATTTAAACTGGCTGCCGAAGGTCTTTGCTTTTGTGGCGGTGAAGGATACAGTGAATATCCCGCTTATCTTCCAGCTGCTGATCCTGGAGATTGCTATTGACGGATTGAGGCTTGCGGCACTTAATACGCCAAGTATGCTGAGTACGCCCCTCAGCGTGATCGCAGGTCTGGTCATGGGTGAGTTTTCGGTAAAATCCGGATGGTTCAACGCAGAAGTAATGCTTTACATGGCGTTTGTGGCAGTGGCAAACTATACGCAGCCTAACTTTGAACTGGGGTATGCGCTTAAGTTTATGCGGCTTGAGCTGTTGATCCTGACCGCAGTCTTTAACTGGTGGGGATTTGCTGTTGGGTGTGTGATCATACTGTGCAGTATCTGTTTTAACAAGACACTTTCCGGGAGAAGTTATATAAATGTAAAATTAAACTAAATTATATGGCGGCTGTGTTACAATCCTGCAACGGGTGTGTTATACTCTGATATGTGATACTCTTTTGAACGAGATATAGATGTCCTGCCCGGACATTAAAAGGATGGGGCAGGGTGCGGAAATGGGAAGTGCGTATATACAGAGGAAAGAGGGATTAAGGTTTATGCAGGATAAAGAAACACGGGAAAAGGGACAGCAGGATGAAAGGCTGGGCAGGGCTCCGCTGGGGAGATTGATGGTATCAATGGCGTTTCCGGCAGTAGCTGCCCAGCTTATTAATGTTTTGTATAATATTGTTGACAGGATCTATATCGGTCACATCCCGGGACATGGGGATATTGCTCTTACAGGGGTAGGGGTGACATTTCCGATCATTATGCTCATATCTGCTTTCAGCGCGTTTGCCGGGATGGGCGGAGCGCCGCTGGCATCGATAGAGCTTGGGAAGCAGGATTATGAAAAGGCGGAGAAAATACTTGGGAATTCTGCCGGGCTGATACTTTTATTTTCGGCAGTCCTTACGGTGTTCTTTTTGGTATTTAAAACCCCGATCCTGTATGCGTTCGGCGCCAGCGAAGCCACAATAAGCTATGCGGAGAGCTATATAGGGATCTATCTGGTTGGAACTATATTTGTACAGGTGGCGCTGGGACTCAATACATTTATCAGCGGGCAGGGCGCATCAAAGACGGCTATGCTGTCTGTGCTGATTGGTGCGGTTATTAATATCTGTCTTGATCCTCTACTTATCTTTGTATTTCATATGGATGTACAGGGAGCGGCTCTTGCTACAGTCATCTCACAGGCAGTAAGCGCTGCGTGGGTGTTAAAGTTTCTGACTTCGAAAAAAAGCGTGATAAAGCTTAAGGCTTCGAATATAAAGCCTGATACGCAGATGATCAAGAGGATAGCGGCGCTGGGGGTTTCTCCGTTTATCATGCAGAGCACGGAAAGTCTTGTGAGCATTACGCTGAATTCAGGACTGCAAAGATACGGGGGAGATCTGTATGTAGGGACGATGGCGATCATGACAAGTGTCATGCAGCTTATTACGATTCCGCTGCAGGGGATCACACAGGGAGTACAGCCGATCATCAGCTATAATTATGGGGCCGGGAATAAAGAAAGAGTTAAAAGCGCGTTTTTAAGGATGCTTGCCATTACATTTGCAGGGATGTTTATATTCTGTGGGATTGCGGTAGTATTTCCGGGAGTGTACGCAGGTATTTTCACAAGCAATGAAGCGCTTGTAGAACTTACAGCAGAGGTGATGCCCACATATTTTCTCGGGATGACTATCTTTGGTATCCAGTCGGCATGCCAGGCTACATTTGTTGCGCTTGGACAGGCGAAAGTATCTGCTTTTATCGCCTTGCTTAGAAAAGTGATCCTTTTGATCCCGCTTGCGATCATATTTCCTAAATTTATGGGAGTTATGGGAATTTACCGCGCTGAACCGGTTGCGGATATAATATCGGTTTTGACAACAGCAACTTTATTTGTGATCACAACAAAGAGGATCTTGCGTGAAATGTAGACAAAAAACTGCAAAAAACGCGGTATAACAGAGTGTAATGCCGATATCATTTTTATTAATTTTACAAATACAGCCTACAGTGATATATTGTCTGCAGGAAGAGAGATCAGACAATTTGCTGCTGGGAGGTGGAAGAGATGATCGGATGGACAATCGTTTGCCTGGTTGCTTTATACGGCGTTACCAGCCTTGCAGAAACCAGAAAATAGGATAAAAGATAAAGTAAAAACAACCGCGCGAAGACGGTTGTTTTTTGCTGTGGCGGCTTAAGATCATGTAAGCAGATATTCTTTTGCGTACCGGATAAAGATCTTCATGGCGGGTGACCAGTCGTGGGACGGATGCACTGTCATGCCGAGCTTTCTGTATACATAAGGTTCTATGGGACGCACTTCAAAGTTCCCTGCGCGCCCGCGGATCACAAGTTCCGGCAGGATGCTGATACCCAGATTATGCTCCACCATCGAAAGTATGGAAAAGTCGTTGTTCATCGTGTATTTAATATCGGGATGGATATTGTAATGTTTTAAAATCTGATGGATATCGGTGTTGTATGTATACTCGCAGATGATAAAGGGAGCATCCTGAAATAATTCTAATGGGATTTGCTTGTATTCTGTATAGGGGTGTCCTTTTGGGAGGATTGCCAGCATTTCGTCATCATGTACCGGAATAAAGTCCGCGGTCTGGTTTTTCTGGTAGCTGCAGAAGCCGATATCTACTTTGTAGTTGAGAACCCAGTCCGCGATTTCATTCTCGTGGCCTTCGATGATGTCGAACAAGATTCCGGCGTTATTTTTCTGGAATTCCCGGATGATCTTGGGAATCCAGTGGATAGAGCAGCTAGTGTAAGTGCCGATCTTTAATGTCCCCCGTTCGGCGCCTTTTAAAAATGAAATCTCTTGTTTGAGAGATTCGCTGGAGGCGATCAGATTGCGGATGGACGGCAATAAGGAGATTCCTTCGGGGGAGAGGGAGATACCGTGGTTGGTTTTGTTAAAAAGAGGAAAGCCAACTTCACGTTCAAGGTTTTTCATCATCTGCGTAATGCCGGACTGGGTATATCCGAGTTCTTCACCGGCTTTGGTAAAGTTTCCGAAGTTTGCTACAGCAAGAAAAACGTGCCATTTTTTTAGGTCCATATTATCCCTCCTTACAGTCAATATTTACAAATTGCAGCGGCCGCTGTTCGCTATGATTATCTTCGAACAGCTAACACTTTTTTATATATTACACGGGATTTAGGTGAAAAACAAGTTTTGTTTGCGAAAAAAATATGTTATACTTTGGAAGAAACAGTCGGAAAGGAGAAAAAATATTGAAAAAACTGCTGAAGATTGATGAAGAAATGAAAAGGCTCTGGCCGGCGGTAAGGGTCGGATGTTTTCAATATAAAGTCAAGATTGAAAAAAAGAATGAAGATATGTGGACATATCTTAAAAAAGATATTTATAAAAAGACGAAAAACGCGATTTTTGATTACGGAGTGAATGATATTCCTAATATTAAACAATCACGGATGGCGTATAAAGCATTCGGGAAAGATCCCAGCCGTTACAGAGTATCTTCTGAAGCTCTGATCCGGCGTATTGGTCAGGGAAAAGGGCTTTATGAAGTGAATACAGTTGTGGACGCCAATAATCTGATCTCTGTTGAGTCGGGATTTTCTGCGGGGTCTTATGATGCGGACAAGATTGGTGATGAGCTTATTTTCCGTGTGGGAAGAGAAGATGAGACTTATCAGGGTATTGGTAAAGATGAGGTCAATATAGCAAATCTTCCGGTCCTTTCTGACTATGAAGGCGCTGTGGGGAGTTCTACCAGCGATTCGAGAAGAGCGATGATCACAGAAGATACAAAAGAAGTGCTGACTCTTATCTATTCTTTTTCAGACAACGATGATCTGGAGAAAGCTATAGAGTACGGGGAAGAATATCTTGTAAAATATGCGGGGGCGCAGGAAATAATAAGTTGGATAGTAAAATAAAGCGTTGACATTTTAGGATCCCTGTGCTATGATAATTTTTGTGTGAAGAAAAGAAAGCAGAGTATCCACTCTCACCATAGCACAAGCGGGTGACTATTGGTTTGATATTGTGTATGGCAGATTCCTGGATGGGGATTTTTATGCAGATATGTAAGTGGATAGTCTTAAACTATTCACTTATTTTATTTGATGGAGGTGCACTACGATTAGCGATTTAATGATTAACGGGCAGATTAGAGACAAGGAAATACGTTTGATTGGCGAGAACGGAGAACAGCTCGGAATTATGTCTTCGAGAGAGGCAATGCGGCTTGCGCAGGAGGCAGAGCTGGATTTAGTGAAGGTTGCTCCGAAGGCACAGCCGCCGGTTTGCAAGATCATTGACTATGGAAAATACCGTTATGAGCTTGCGAGAAAAGAAAAAGAAGCGAAGAAAAAGCAGAAGACAGTTGAAATCAAGGAAGTGCGTCTTTCACCGAACATCGACACGAATGACTTGAATACAAAAGTGAATAATGCTAAAAAATTTATCAGCAAAGGTAATAAAGTAAAGGTTACCCTGCGTTTCAGAGGGCGTGAGATGGCTCATGTGCAGCAGAGCAAGCATATTTTAGACGATTTTGCGAAGCAGCTTGCGGATGTTGCGACAGTTGAGAAACAGCCAAAGCTGGAAGGCAGAAATATGAGTATGGTTTTAACTGAAAAACGTTAAAAATATATACAAATTAAGGAGGAAATTAATATGCCAAAAATCAAAACAAATAGAGCAGCTGCAAAGCGCTTCAAAAAGACAGGTACAGGAAAGCTGGTCAGAAATAAAGCTTATAAGAGCCATATCTTAACTAAGAAGTCTACAAAAAGAAAAAGAAATCTTAGAAAACCAACTGTTACGGATGCAACAAACGTAAAGAACATGAAGAAAGTATTGCCGTATCTGTAAGCTTAGGCTGTCACAGATGGTAAGAATTTGAAGGAGGATATAAGAGATGGCAAGAATCAAAGGCGGATTAAACGCTAAAAAAAGACATAATAGAACTTTAAAATTAGCGAAGGGATACAGAGGAGCACGTTCTAAACAGTACAGAGTTGCAAAACAGTCTGTTATGAGGGCGCTTACATCTGCATACGCAGGAAGAAAGCAGAGAAAACGTCAGATGCGTCAGCTCTGGATCGCGCGTATCAACGCTGCTGCAAGAATGAATGGACTGTCCTACAGTAAACTGATGCATGGCCTTAAGCTGGCGAATATTGATATTAATAGAAAGATGCTGGCTGAGATGGCTGTAAATGACGCAGAAGGCTTTACATCTGTAGCAGAGCTTGCAAAAGCTAAGCTTGCATAAAATCATAGAGAGATTATGTAAACAAACTGCCCTGAGGCAGTTTGTTTTTTCTTATAGACCCGGTTTTCAAAAATATGACAAATAGTTATTTTGGAATGTCAGTTATGAGGTAAATAAATGAAGTCAAAACAAAAAAATGCAACAACAAAAATAATTAAAGTAGTAGTAATTTCTATATTGTTTTTAACGGTTTTAGCCGCGGGAATGTTTTTTTCGGGCTTTCCATTAGTCGATAAGATTATAGGAGATGAAAATGAAACAAATATGGATATTGTTGTCAGAACAGTGGGTTATGACCAATTTATGCAGAGGGCATCAGACATTGTGTCTAAAGTTGATGTCACAAAAAAGATAGATGGTGAATTTTCATGTAAGGAAGAAAATATATATGAGATGCTGTTCTTATTTAATCTGGATTTTCTGACGGAAGATGCGATAAAACAATTAATGGATGAGAACATCATAAAAGATAGTGCACTTGCTAATGGAGAATCTGCCCGATATGCTTCTGAGTTGATAGGGATCTATGAAGAAAAGAGGGAGTTTGGAGGAGGGAACGATATGATCTATTATGATGACTTTTGCCTGAGTGATGTGAATCTGAATCTTGTAAAATTTTTAAAGAAGGAAACAAAGAAAATAAAATTTTTAAGGGAGTATCATGATTTTATAGTGAATGACGGGACTTTATCATCTATGCCGGATGATAAAGTAGTTCACTTAAATTCTTTGAAGCTATCTGAGTATGCAATCGGTCTGCAATATATTATATGGTCGACATATCAATTTACGAATTATCAGTTTCAAATATATGGCTCAGAAGTGAGGAGGAATGCTGACGTGGAAAAACAATTAAACGCAATGGATAATAAAATGGGAAATGAATCCAGTAATTTATTGTTTCTAAAGAAATCCAGGTATGATATATGGTTTTCTTTGGGAGTGACACAATATATAGATAAAAAGTTCCCTGAAAAGAAGTGATTTTACAGATACAGTGATCTCGTATAAAAAAAGCGGGAAGGGAGTGCATTCATAATCAGAATGTGATACAATGGAAAAAGTTTACGAGTACAGCAGATAGATAAAGGGGTGCGAAGGCGCGATGATGAATCAGGATTGGGAAAAGTTCGCGGACAGCATAAAAGATACGGTGCAGAGCGCGATAGATGCTCAGGATTTTGAAAAATTGAGTCAGACAGTTTCGGATACAGTAAACCGTGCAATGGACAGTATTTCTGACGGTATTAAGCATGCAGGGGGACCTGCTGTCCGGAGTGTTGAAAAGAGCGGACCGAAAGTCCCTCATGTATACCGCAGGACAACCTCTGTGAAGGTGTGGGGATACGTATTTCTGGCGGCAGGAGGAAGCCTGGGACTGTTGTTTTTTCTTTTGATGGCATTTGGAATCGCAGGGACGGTGCTGGGAGCAGGTCCGATACTGGGAATTGGCGGTGGGGGAGCGGGAATTAAGTTGTCGCTTGGAATATTCGGAGGCTTAGGCGTTGTTGCAGGGTTATTTGCGTGGAAGGGCTTTCGCAGGCTCAAGAGGGAGGAACGCTTCAGGATCTATGTACGTACCATCGGTACACGGGAATACTGCAATATAAAAGAATTGTCGGATAAAGTGGGCAGGAAGGCTTCTGCGGTGGTTCGGGATTTAAGATATATGATAAGAAAGAACTGGTTTTTAGAAGGATATCTTGTAGGAAACCAGACATGTCTGATCGTTACAAATTCCATGTATGAGCAGTACTGCGGATTGGAAAATAAAAGGATACAAAATGAGCGGGAAGAAAAAGAGAAAAGGCAGTTAGAGCAAAAACGTAAGCGGGAAGAGAAAAAGAAAAAGCCGGAAGAAAAGGAAGGACTTGATCCGCAGATCAGTAAGATCATTGAAGAAGGCGACCGCTATATCCGCAGGATCCATAAGTGCGGCGAGGAAATTTCAGGACAGGAGATATCTGCAAAGATATCCCGCATGGAGCTTTTAATCGACAAGATATTTGACCGGGTAGAACAGGATCCGGAATCAGTAGGAGACATCAGACGGCTGATGGATTACTACCTTCCTACGACGGTGAAGCTTTTAGATGCTTATCAGGAACTGGACGCGCAGCCGGTACAGGGTGAGAATATTTTATCCTCCAAGTCAGAGATTGAAGGGACTTTGGATACCTTGAATATGGCATTTGAAAAGCTTTTAGATGATATGTTTCAGGATACGGCGTGGGATGTGTCGTCGGATATAACTGTACTGCGGACTATGCTTGCGCAGGAAGGGCTTGCCAAAGATGAGTGGAAAAGGTAAAGGAGAGAGATCAGGATGAGTGAATTTAAGGAGTTTGCGGCGGTGCCGGAGCTTACGTTAGAGCCATTTAAAGAGGAAAACGAAAAGAGAATGCCAGTACCGGAAAAACCACAGGAGACATGGGACGACAGCGTGCTGTCAGAAGAAGAAAAAAGGCAGGTAGAAGCATTTGCAGAGCAGATCGATCTGACTAATTCTTCCGTGATATTGCAGTACGGCGCGGGTACCCAGAAAAAAATGGCGGATTTTTCGGAATCCGCGCTTGAGAATGTAAAGACAAAAGAGCTGGGAGAGGTCGGGGAGCTGCTTTCAGGGGTAGTGAAGGAACTTAGGGATTTTGACGAGGAGGAAGAAAAAGGTCTTCTGGGAATTTTTAAGAAAACGTCGAATAAAATGCAGGCGATGAAAACTAAATACGCTAAGGCTGAGACAAACATCAGCCACATATGCAGGGTACTTGAGAATCATCAGATACAGCTTCTTAAAGATATAGCTCTGCTTGATAAAATGTATGAGCTGAATCTGACATATTTTAAAGAATTGTCTATGTACATTATGGCCGGAAAGAAAAAGCTTCAGGAGACAAGAAGCGTTAAGCTTCAGGAACTGCTTTTAAAAGCTGAGAGGACGGGGCTTGCAGAGGATGCGCAGGCGGCGAAAGATATGGATGCTATGTGCAGCCGCTTTGAAAAGAAGATCCATGATCTGGAACTGACAAGGACTATTTCTTTGCAGACCGCGCCCCAGATCAGGATGGTACAGAGTAATGATACGCTGATGGCAGAAAAGATCCAGTCTACTATTGTCAATACGATCCCTCTCTGGAAGAGCCAGATGGTGCTTGCCCTTGGCGTGGAGCACTCAAAAAAGGCGGCTATGGTTCAGAGAGAAGTAACCGATATGACAAACGAACTTCTTAATAAGAACGCAAAGAAGCTTCAGATGGCGGCTGTGGAATCTGCAAGGGAATCTGAGCGGGGCATTGTAGAGATAGAGACGCTTAAGCACACCAATGAGACGCTGATCGCGACACTTGATGAGGTTATGAAGATCCAGCAGGAGGGCAGGCAGAAGCGTGCCGAGGCAGAGCAGGAGATGTATAAGATGGAACAGGAGCTTAAGGCGAAGCTTCTTAAGATATAATATAGGAAGACAGACAAAAAAGAAGCCCGCGCAGGGCTTCTTAAATTATATGTTTTTAGCATGGGTAATTCAACTGTTCTTTTGTAATATGCAAAAGTACCTCGTCCAGATATTTTTTGGAGAGATATCTTGCCATAGGAAGATTCATATCCAGATAATTTCCGCAGTCTTTTGCGGCCGCGCCTGGAATATCGCCTTCAAAACCAGCCATGAACTGGTACAGTTCGATCATAAGAGGTATGATGTCCTCTGATGTATATTCGCCTGACAGGACAAGATAAAAGCCGGTACGGCAGCCCATAGGACCAAAATAGATGGTCTTATCGGCATATTCCTTATGATTGCGTAAGAATGTGGCGGCCAGATGTTCGATAGTATGCATCTCCGCCGTATTCATGACAGGCTCACAGTTTGGCTTTGTCATGCGTAGATCGAAGGTAGTGACTGGGTTGTCTGCTACGTGATCTATCCGGGATACATATACGCCCGGAACGAGCCGCAGATGGTCTACGGTGAAACTGGTGATTTTTTCCATAATTTTTGTCTCCTTTGTTCATAGTAGCTTAAGTATAACATTTTTTTCTGATAAACAAAACAGCATTTATCAAGGTATATGTCTTTTTATATTATGCTAAATTGACGGTGAAAAGTAAGGAGAGTTGTGATATACTTATTAAGTATGTTTCAAAGGAAGTCTTTCAATGTATTTTGGGCGGCGGCTTTGAAACTTAATTGTTGGATTATTTGTATGCAGTATATCAGGCGGGAGGCGCGGCAGATGAAATTATACATGGTACGGCACGGTGAAACTGATTGGAACAAGACGAGAAAGCTCCAGGGACAGGTAGATATTGCGCTGAATGAGTTCGGCAGGCATCTGGCGGCAGAGACAGGAGCGGGGCTTTCGGATATTTCTTTTGGGCTTTGCATCAGCAGTCCGCTTTCAAGAGCGGTAGAGACGGCAGAACTGATCCTTAACGGAAAGGATGTCCCGATTGTTACGGATGAGCGTATTATCGAGATGGCATTCGGAGATTGGGAAGGCGGATGCTGTTCTAAGGAAGGGTGGAATCTTCCTGAAGAATTCCGTTATTTTTTTGAAGCACCGGAGCGTTACAGGGCACCGCGGGGCGGTGAGGACTTTTATATGATGAGAGAGCGCCTTGAAGATTTCCTTGAAGAATTATATCAAAGAGATGATCTGAGAGAGAAAAATGTATTGATAACAACCCACGGGGCGGCTTTGTGCGGAATGCTGAATGTGATGAAAAATAAACCGGTATCTGAATACTGGGGCAAGGGAGTACATAAAAACTGTGCTGTCACAGAAGTAGAAGTGAAAGATGGGCTGCCGGTGATCTTGTCAGAAAATCTTGCTTATTACAAAGATGAAGTGAAAGCGTGGTAATGATCGCAAAGCAAAAGACACGTTAAAATCAGGATGGAAATAATAATATTAATATAGATAAGAGATTTGGAGGATTGAGAAAGATGATGAATGGTAAAAAAGTTTTATTCAGCGGTATGCAGGCGACGGGTAACCTGACCCTTGGCAATTATCTGGGAGCGTTGAAAAATTGGGTGACGCTCAGTGATGAATATGAATGTTTCTACAGTGTAGTAGATCTGCATTCTATTACGGTAAGACAGGATCCGGCAACACTCAGGAAAAGGGCGAGGGCGCTTCTGACCCTTTATATTGCGGCAGGTATCGATCCGGAAAAGAACTGCATTTATTATCAGTCCCATGTGTCCGGACACGCGGAACTTGCCTGGATTTTAAATTGCTTTACCTATATGGGAGAATTAAACCGCATGACCCAGTTTAAGGATAAGTCGGCAAAGCATGCGGACAATATCAACGCAGGGCTTTTTACTTATCCGGTGCTTATGGCGGCGGATATCCTTCTCTATCAGGCAGATGTCGTTCCGGTAGGCGTTGATCAGATGCAGCATCTGGAGATCACGAGAGATATCGCGGAGCGTTTTAATAATATTTACGGTGATGTATTTACCGTACCGGAGGCTTATATCGGCAAAGTGGGAGCAAAGATCATGAGTCTCCAGGACCCGTTAAAAAAGATGTCTAAGTCAGATGAGAACCCAAACGCAAGTATTTATCTGATGGATGATCCGGATACGATCATGAGAAAGTGCAAGCGTGCCGTAACGGATTCCGAAGCTTGTATCCTTTATCGGGATGAACAGCCCGGAGTAAAGAACCTTATTGATATCTACAGCGCATGTACAAAGAAAGCGCCTGAAGAAGTTGTAAAAGAATTTGACGGGAAAGGTTACGGTGATTTTAAGCTTGCTGTGGGCGAAGCTGTTGTCTCTGTGCTTAAGCCTTTGCAGGATGAGGTGGCAAGGCTTGAGAAAGACAAAGCTTATATTGATGGCGTAATTAAAAATAATGCTGAAAAAGCAAACTATTTTTCAATGAAGACTTTGCGCAAAGTGCAGAAAAAAGTAGGATTTCCGGAAAGGATACGATGATGGATCGGATTCAGACAGCAGGACAGCAAAGATATTATGATTTTATCAGCGAGAGGGCAAAGAGGGTGCGCACTACTATGATCGTGTGGGCGAGCCTTTTATGTCTTGCCCTTATCAGTCTGTTCAATAATATCGTGATCGCTCTTATACTGGCTGTCGCAGGAATAGTTCTTGCTGTTTTTAATGTAAAGTCTCAGAAAGAATTGAAGGGAAAGCTTGAGACTGTACCTGAAAGAGAAGATTTTTTTCGGCAGCTTGCCTCCGCCGATGTGCTGACCGCGCAGGATGGCCGTGTACTGGCTGCAAAAGATTATGTCCTTACTTACAAGAAAGATATATCTATCTACTTTATCCCGGATATGATAAAAGTAGAAGAGAACCTTCAGGAAAATGGGAAAAAGTCCCTGTTTCTGACAGATAGTCAGGGAAATAGCCATGAGATCTTATCTTGTGTGAAAGCAACAGAGGATTCCGCGCAATTTGAAAAAATCTATCAGGCATTGAAAGAGCGCATGGGTTTTTCTTAAACAAGCTATATTTGATTCTTTTATGCCTGATTTCATAAGGAAGTGATACAGTGGTCTTAAGTGTCAGCCGCAGAACAGATATACCTAATTATTATTCTGAATGGTTTTTTAACAGAATAAAGGAAGGGTATCTGTATGTCCGCAATCCGATGAACGCCCGCCAGATCAGTAAAATCACCTTATCTCCGGAGGTTGTGGATTGTATTGTCTTTTGGACAAAAAATCCGGAACCAATGTTTGGGAGATTAGATGAACTTGACACATATAAATATTATTTTCAATTTACACTTACTGGATTTGGCAATGACATAGAATATAATGTTCCCCATAAGAGAGATATGATTTCGGTATTTCAGAAACTGTCACTAAAGATTGGGAAGGAGAAGGTGATCTGGCGGTACGATCCGATCATCTTTACCGAAAAGTACAATCCGGAATATCATCTGAAAGCATTCAGACAAATTGCGGAAGAATTATGTGGTTATACATCCAGGTGCGTCATTAGTTTTGTAGATATATACGCGAAAAATAAAAAAAGTATGAGAGCTCTAAATTCTTTCTCATTGTCAGAAGATGAACTGGCAGCGTTTGGAAGAGAAATTGCGTTACTTGCAGGCAGTCGGGGTATTAAAGTGGCAACATGCGCGGAAAGGTTAGATATGTCGCCGTATGGAATAGAGCATAATTGTTGTATTGATAAGGAATTGATCGAGAAAATTACGGGATGTAAACTGAAAGCAGACAAAGATAAAAATCAAAGAAAAGAATGCGGCTGTATCCAAAGTATTGAAGTAGGCACATACAATACATGTAAAAACGGATGCCAATACTGCTATGCAAATGTCAGTCGAGAAAGAGTTGAGGCAAACTGCAGATTATATGACGTTGATTCCCCGCTTCTATGCGGAATGATTACAGAAAATGATAAAATTACAGAAAGAAAAGTAGTATCATGGAAAGAAAAGCAGTTGACTATTTGGGATATATAACAGGGCTGGATATTTAAACAGCCCTGTTATTTTAATATGCGGAAAATGTGAAGAACTTTTTGTTTGTCCTCATACTTATCAGTGATTTTGATAAGTATGAGGATTTTGTTTTTAGTAGAAACCTACGATAAAGTACCGGGTAGAGGGATTTATTTTTTTTATCTGCAATGCGTGGGGACTGATGCTGAAAGCTCATATGATTAATAAGTTTGGCGATAATAGTATTTATTACAAGGACAATCCAAAAAGAACTATTACATTAGAAAACTGTATCCAGAAGATTTTTACAAATGAAAAATCTCCTCTGCACTGTAATCTGCTAAAAATTATTGAATTGAGAAACACGAGTACACATTTTATTACAGAAGAGTATGAGATGATTTATATTCCTCTGTTTCTGGCGTGTGTCTTGAATTTTGTGCGATTAAGATTGAGCATTATCATTATCTTACGAAGGAAAAAAATAAAGCGACTTCTTTTGTTCATGTGGACAAGACTGCAGAGGCTGGTGTCAAAATTATCAAGGAATTAAAGGATCCGAGCAATACGCACAAATATACGATGAAGACAGCATTGAAAGAAATTAACAGGCAGCTCCAGAAGGAATAGATTTAAAAATCAATGCGCACCATTTTGATTTATTTAACAAAGTATTCCGATTAAAAGAAAATGAAAGGTATTGTTATATACATAAAATTTACGCGCAGCCGTCGTACAGTTATTCAATGCAGGTCATAGAGTTGATTGTCGGAGAGATTAAAAAGGATTCGGAAAATATATTAAATAACCTAAAGAAAATGGCAAAAAAATAAGTTAACCCCAGGGGCAAAGGAATTCTTGGTTTGTACCTACTCCTATTCAGGAACCCAGCCTTTATCCTTCACAAGTTAACTCATTTGTATTATATCATATGGACGGAATTTGTCAATTATGCAATAAATTGTACAGGAGAAAAAATCATGACAACACAGGAAATTATGGTAAAGGAAGAAGGTGATAATCCTTTTATTCGTATCTGTAAAGAGTTTAGCATAAAGAAAGGTGGTCTTTGGATGATACTTATTTTTTTCTGTTTTTATATTTTTATGGCAAATATAAATTTATAAGGCTTCGTCACCTCCGTATTCAGCCTTCAGATGTCCTTTTGCGACTCCAAATTTCTTCCCATCTAATAGGTGTTTTTTCACTTTACGTTGAAGTGTTGTTCTTTCAGGCAGTGATTCATCAATATTTTCAATACCAGGGAAAATCCAATTCATATACCATGTTGCATCATAATCGACAGTATCAATCTCAAACAAGTTCTGAAATGCAATTATATTTGAATCTTTCCCCAGCATTTCTTTCAATTCGGGCATGAGCATCCAAGTGTTACTTGTTAATTTAACAGTTTTCCATCCGGGATAATGCTTTACCCTAAATTCATTGAAATCTTTGATAGATTGGGCGACCGATCTTTTTCGCAAATCAGCATCAGATGGAATATGAACTGCGATTTCTCTATTTTCAGCATCGACAAATTCATATTCTAAAGCTCCTATTCGGTATTCATTTAAAGAAATCTGACGAGGAAACCACCATCCCCAGACAAATCTATAAGTTTGAAAAGTTTGATGGTACTCATGCAGAAATCTGGTACAAAATTTCATGGTAGCAACAAATATATCATTTGAGATATTGCGTTTTATATATTCTTCATAAGAATAATTACTGATTATGTTTAATAATTCCCAAAGAGTTTTAATTCCATCAGAATCATCTTCTAATAATTCCTGTAATTCTTGTATACCCACATCCCATTCATCACGCTTTAATATTTTATTTATTATAACATTGGGAATATATACATTTCTGCTTTTGCCGTAATTAATAAGTTGCTTTTCGACTTCATCAGGAATTTCTAACATTCTAAACAATTCAGTATTTTTCATCAAAAAAACCTCCGATTTTATTTTTTTTGAAAAACCGCATTTTTGAAAATCCTTTGAGTGACTAGTTCTCTTTATAGGTCACTTGAATTGGCGCAAAGAGGACGTATACTTACTAAACAGTCAGCAAAAACGGCTTGTATACCAAAAGGAACACCAACACAGTTCCAATATAAAGCATTTTATTGTACGCTCTTTTATACAACCAAACACCAAACAACAGTCCGAAAGCAAAATCAAATACTGTTTGAGCTAACAGCATATGACTATTGCGCAATACAATCAGACAAGCCCAAAACCCAAAAAGAGTTGCTATTGATGGATAAACTCCACAGACTTTCTTCGTATGGCAAAAAATCCGTAAGCTGGCATAGAATACAAGCGGCTATGCCTATTAGGAATAATGCGAAATATGATTTTATATTATCACTTATTTTCATAGCTGATTATCTCCATAACTGCCAATTCATTAGGTTATTTAATTTTAGAATTTTAGAGGAAAAACACACATACCTTCAATTAAAATATACCTAATCTTCATTCACGCTATTCCTTGAAATCACATCTGTCTCGCCTGTTCCCTCTGTTACGTGCTGCCCGCCCTCGGTTTGCGGTAGTTGATGTATAATTTAGGAAGGGAAAAGGTCTTAGAGATTTCGTCCTTTCATATCATTTTTCTTCTTTGATTTTTTTGACAAATAGACAATTTAACGCATGGCAGTAAAAAAAGTATTTTGAAGCGAAAGATTATCTCGCCGTTTTCCTGCTTGTTGTAAATTTGCTGTTGTCTGGTTCACAGCAAATATCAAGATCATTTTGTGGATTGATAGCGTTTATTCTTCTCGCATTCAACACCGCTATTCTATCACAAATACATATATAATTCCATTAAATTTTGATTAATATCTCTTTGCTTAAAGGTAATACGAAGAATATCTGGTTTTATGATCTTCGGTCGGAAATGCCGTCTTTCGGCAAAACAAATCCTTTGAAAAAAGAACATTTTTGCTGAATTTGAGGAGTGTTACTGTCCGGATTGCATGGAAGACAGAGAGGAAACATATTCAGAGAAAAATCCTAATAGTGAGGCGGAAGAGTAGTGGATACGAAAGCGTTGAGACAAAAAATACTGGATCTGGCAATTTGTGGCAGACTTGTTCCGCAGAATCCGGAAGATGAGCCGGAATCAGTTATGCTAGAAAGGATCCGCCTGGAAAAACAGCAGATGGTGAAGGACAGGAAACAAATCCCCAAGGGATTCTGTGTCCTAAACGGAGGCTGAGCGCCAACCTTAAAGCTAAGGATACAAAATCTCCCGGGGATGTCTTATATTTACTCTGATATTTTAATCATCTTCTTCTTTCTGGATCGTATAGGTCTGGCGTTTTCTGGCCATCTCATCACTCTCTAGATATTCATCATAAGTGGTAATCTTATCAATAAGCTTTCCGCCCGGAACGATCTCCATGATCCGATTGGCGGTTGTCTGTACGATCTGGTGGTCTCTGGAGCTGAAAAGCAGCACGCCAGGGAACTTGGTCATACCGTTATTGAGCGCTGTGATAGATTCCATATCCAAGTGGTTCGTAGGCTCGTTCAAGATCAATATATTTGAGCCGGAGATCATCATCTTGGAAAGCATACAGCGGACCTTCTCGCCTCCTGACAAAACGCTTACACGCTTTACGCCGTCGTCGCCGCCAAAAAGCATCCTTCCAAGGAAACCGCGGACATAAGTGACATCTTTTTCTTCAGAATACTGAGTCAGCCATTCTACGATTGTATAATCATTGTCAAACTCATTGCCGAAATCCAGCGGGAAATAAGACTGGGAAGTAGTGATCCCCCATTTATATACCCCTTCGTCCGGTTCCATCTCGCCCATGAGGATCTGGAAGAGAGTAGTCTTGGCAAGCTCGTTGCTGCCTACAAAAGCAACCTTGTCATCATGATTCAGCGTGAAGGAGATATTATCCAGCACCTTTTCGCCGTCGATCGTCTTGCTTAAGCCTTCTACAGACAGTACATCGTTGCCGATATCACGATTGGGGCGGAAATCAATATAAGGGTATTTCCTGCTGGAAGGCTGGATATCGTCAAGCTGGATCTTTTCAAGAGCGCGCTTCCTTGAGGTAGCCTGTTTGGATTTGGAGGCATTGGCGCTGAATCTTGAGATGAACTCCTGTAACTCCTTTATTTTTTCTTCCTTTTTCTTGTTGGCCTCTTTCATCTGGCGGATAAGAAGCTGGCTGGATTCGTACCAGAAATCGTAGTTTCCGGCATAGAGCTTAATCTTTCCATAATCAATATCTGCGATCTGTGTGCAGACTTTATTTAAGAAATAGCGGTCGTGGGACACAACGATCACAGTGTTGTCAAAGTTGATCAGAAATTCTTCTAGCCATGCGATCGCATCTAAGTCTAAATGGTTCGTCGGCTCGTCGAGGAGCAGGATATCCGGATTGCCAAAAAGCGCCTGCGCAAGCAGGACTTTTACTTTTTTCGGGCCATCCAGATTTTTCATAAGATCATAATGAAGTTCTGTCTCAATCCCAAGTCCGTTAAGAAGGGAAGCGGCATCTGATTCAGCCTCCCACCCGTTCATTGTAGCAAATTCAGCCTCAAGCTCACTGGCTTTTATGCCATCTTCATCGGTAAAATCTTCCTTTGCGTAGATCGCTTCTTTCTCCTGCATGATCTGGTAGAGGCGTGCGTTCCCCATCATAACTGTATCAAGAGCGGGAAACTCGTCATATTTAAAGTGATCCTGCTGTAAAAAGGAAAGACGTTCTCCCGGCGTTATGAAGACCTCGCCTTTGGATGGTTCAAGCTGGCCGGAGAGTATTTTTAAAAATGTGGATTTTCCAGCGCCGTTGGCACCGATCAGGCCGTAGCAGTTTCCTTCTGTGAATTTGATGTTTACATCTTCAAACAGAGCTTTTTTGCCTACGCGCAGTGTAATATTACTTGTACTGATCATTCTTTTACTCCTTATAATAATGATTGGACTATTTAAGATTCCTGTGGTATTATATTGTACATGCAAGGCTTATCTTACCAAATATGTACGCAAATAGCAAGAGAGATTTCTTTATTTTGACAGTGAGGAGAGTGTAGATATATGACAGCAGGAACGATTGTGTTGGAAGGCGGCGCTACAAGAGGTGTGTTTACTTCGGGAGTGCTGGATTTTCTGATGGAGAAGGAATTATATCTGTCCCATGTGATCGGGGTGTCGGCCGGTTCGTGCAACGGTGTGGATTACGTGTCAAGACAGCCGGGCAGAACGAGAGACTGTATGATCCATAAGGAAAAGGAATACGATTATTACAGCGGGATCAGAAAGCTTATCCGTAAAAAAAGTCTCTTGGATATGGATCTGATCTTTGATAAATATCCGAATGAATTGTTTCCGTTTGATTATGATACGTATTTTTCTTCGGATATGGAATGCGAGATGGTGGTGACAAATTGCGTTACCGGTCAGGCAGAATATATGACAGAACGGCAGGATCGGGAGCGGCTTATGAGGATATGCAGGGCGTCAAGCAGTATGCCGCTTGTAGCTCCAATGGTGAATATTGGCGGAATACCATATCTGGACGGAGGCTTAGCAGATTCTATTCCCATAGGCAGGGCCCTTGAGATTGGAAATGAGAAGATCGTTCTCATACTGACAAGGAATCCGGGGTATAAAAAGAAGATGACAACAAAAGCGGCTGCGAATCTTTATCGAAAAGCATATCAGAGGTATCCGCAGCTATCAAGGGCAGCGATCCGCCGTAATTTTGAATATAACAGGACAATGCTTAAAGTAAAGGAGTTAGAGGAGGAGGGGAAGATTTTTGTGCTTCGTCCGATGATTCCGCCGATATCCAGATTGGAGAAGCGGTATGAAGCTCTTATGCAGTTTTATGAGCATGGATATGAGCTGATGGAAGATAGGTATGATGAGTTGTGTGCGTATCTGCAAAAGTAGGAGATTGGTTTCGCTGAAATCAGATCAGGCATGGCCATGCATATATTGTGAGCGAAAGAAACGGGAAGGGGGAAAGTTGTCGGAGCAGAGCATACTGTGCTGCTTTATAAGGAACATATCAGAGAGTTTAGAGAGGAAATACAGGAGGTAAGTTATTTTGGAAACACATGGAAAGAGAAGTAATTTTACGGGGTCGATCGGATTTGTGCTGGCAGCCGCGGGAAGCGCGGTCGGATTAGGGAATATCTGGCGGTTCCCATATCTTGCGGCGAAGGGCGGCGGCGGATTATTTATCTGCCTTTACATTATTCTGGCGCTGACATTTGGTTTTACCCTTCTGACAACAGAGATCGCGATCGGCAGAAAGACGGCGCAAGGCCCCCTTACAGCATATGGAAAAATTCATAAAAACTGGCGTTTTATCGGATTTTTCGCGTGGCTGGTACCGATCATCATTCTCCCATATTATTGTACGATCGGAGGATGGGTGTTAAAGTATTTCGCGGAATTTGTAGTCGGGAACGGAACAAATACAGCCCAAGACGGCTATTTTACTGGATATATCACAAGTCAGTGGGCGCCGATCATCTGGATGGTCATATTCCTTGCGGCAGTTGCGTTTGTTGTATATAATGGTGTAAATAAAGGAATTGAGAATTACAGTAAAATACTTATGCCGATTCTGTTTGTACTTGTGATCGGGATCGGGTTTTTCTCCCTGACTTTGACCCACACTGATGCAGACGGTGTGACGAGAACGGGACTTGAAGGACTTAAGATATATCTGATCCCTGACTTTACAGGAATTACAGTTAAGAAATTTATTATGATCCTGATGGATGCCATGGGACAGCTGTTTTTCTCTATCAGTGTGGCGATGGGTATTATGGTTGCTTATGGATCTTATGCGAAAAAGGATACGAACCTTATGAAATCTATTAACCAGATAGAATTTTTTGATACGCTGGTAGCGCTGCTTGCGGGGCTTATGATCATTCCGGCAGTATTTACATTCATGGGGATGGAAGGTATGTCAGCGGGACCGGGACTGATGTTCGTATCACTTCCGAAAGTATTTCAGGCAATGGGAGGAGTCGGCAGATTTATCGGGATCCTGTTTTTCCTGATGGTTATTTTCGCGGCGGTCACTTCAGCGGTGTCTGTCATGGAGGCGATCGTATCCAGTATCATGGATAAGTTCCATTTTTCAAGGAGAAAGAGTACGACGATTGTAACGATCTATTCTCTCGTATTCGGATTGATCGTGTGTCTTGGATATAATAAGATCTACTTTGAGTTTGAACTGCCTAACGGAACAGTAGGGCAGGTGCTTGATATTATGGATTATCTAAGCAATAATATCTTCATGCCGTTAGTAGCTTTGTGCACTTGTATCCTGATCGGATGGGTTGCGGGACCTAAGACGGTGATTGATGAGGTGACGATCGGCGGATACAAGTTCGGAAGAAAAAGGCTTTATATCGCGATGATCAAATACGTCGCGCCGGTTCTTCTGTTCATACTGCTTGTACAGTCATTTGGCGTATTCTAGGATATAGGGATAAAAAAAGTTTTAGTTAGTGATATTGAAGATTAAAGGAAGCCGGATACATTGAACAAGTGTATCCGGCTTGCACTGCTGTTTTCTGCCTGCATTTAGTATTCGATTTCCTGCAGATACAGACCCTTAGGGTCACAGGGCGCGCTTGCCGGCAGTTCTCCTTCAAAAATGTCTGTGATCTCATCAACATCACGCATTCTCAGACCGATTTCTATCAGAGTGCCGATGATGATCCTTGCCATGTTATGCAGAAAATCATCAGCGCTGATCATGATCTGCATCTCTTCGTTGTCACTGTAGATCTCTATCTCATATAACTTCCGGACAGTCGTTTTTGCTTTTTTAACTGTAGAAAAATTTTTAAAATCATGTACACCAGTCAGAAGAAGAGCCGCCTGCTGCATCAGCCGTTTGTCAGGAATCCGGAAGCAGTGGTAAGTATGCTTGCGGTCAAATACACTGGGAACGTCAGAGACAGTCATCCGGTAGATGTAAGTTTTTGATGTGGCATTTAACTGGGCATGAAAGCGCCCTGGCACTTCACACACATCTGTGATCGCGATATCCATTGGAAGATAACGGTTCAGGTAATGCTTGATGTCCTGGACATCTGCGTTATGCTGTATCTTAAAATTAGCAATCTGGGCATATGCATGTACTCCGACCTCTGTCCTGCATCCACAGTGCAGATCTTCGATCTCTTCACCGGTCATCTTTTTTAAGACTTCTCGGATCTTGTTGGAAATGGTGTTGCCGGATTCATTTTTTCCAAGGCGCGTCCAGCCCTGATAACGGCTTCCGTCGTATTCTATCGTAAGCTTAATGTTCCTCATATGGATCTCCTTATCTATTCCAAGCAAAATGGCGTTTTGATAAGTATAGCAAATCTTAAATTGGAAGAAAAGAGGAAATTAATGAAGTTTTATCCTTTTTTCATATAGGAGGTTACCATTCTTATCATATTTTCCAGCTGATCCTGTTCTTCTTTTGGTTTGCCTTCTTTTAAGATGCTGATGATCAGAGACACTTCGTCGGATGTAAACTGGATACCTTTTTTGTTGGCATTGGTGATAAGCGCCATCATGATAGGTGCCAGCGATTTCCCGGTTTTACCTTCCGTCTGTTTTGCTGCTGCTTTAATAAGTTTCAGCTTTATTGGGTCGATATTCTCCATTGCAGGGTGGTTTAACCATTCATTCATAATCATCTTCTCCTTTCTGGGGGGTGGAATCTGCAGGTTCTCCTACATTACTGAAAATGTCATTGTACATATCAAACATGCTCTGCTGCTGCGGATCCATCATGCCTTTTACCAGATCAAAAGGTGAGGGTCCTTGCGCAGTATCATCAGAAGAACTGTTTGAATCTTCCTGCATTTGCTTCATCATTTCCATCATATTCATCATGCCTTCCATCTGTTCCATCATTTCTTGTTCTTTTGGGTTCATGTATGGCTTTAAGTCACTTAGTATTGTGTCGGAGGATATACCTTTCTTTGCATTGCCGAAGCCGTAGAAAATTTCCATCGTTCTTTTAAATTCAAAAAATTTTACAAAGACAGCTAAGGTACGCTGTGTGGAGGCGGGCATATACGGAAGAAGGAGCTTTAATGTATACAGAGTGGGAGGAGTGACAAGCTCGTCAAGCGGAGTCATAGGTTTTGGCGGAAATTTTTCCATGGCGCCTCCTGCTTAGTAACGTTGTAAATATATATGACATTGTTGAAGGAAATATGCGTATGACAGGTGATAGAAAACTATGAAAAAACATGTCTGAGTATGTCAGTACAAAAGAAAAAGGGGTGCCCGGCATAACTTCCGGGCCCCCCCATCTTATCTAAAAAAGTATTCAGGCTTTGAAAACAGGATTAGCATCCGCAGCCATTGCCGCATCCGCCGCCGCAGCAGAAGAGCAGGATGATGATCCACAGACAACTGTCGTTGCCGCATCCGCCGCCGAACATACCGCCGCCGTTACCGCATCCGCCGCCGCAGCAGCAGAGTAACAGGATGATCCACAGACAGCTGTTGTTGCCAAAGCCGCATCCTCCATGATTGTATCTTGCAGTTTCTTCGCATCCACATCCACAATTTAATTCGCTCATACTAAAAGTCCTCCATAAAGGTTATTTACAGTACATAATATGCGAACTGTGAAGATGTGTGAGAGGAATCAAAACTAATATTTTAAAAGTTTTTTGACGGAACGCTGGTAATGGAGTGTCTTGTTCTGCATACGGAGCTTTTCCAGCCTTCCGAATTCCTTTTTCTGGTATTCATCGTACATGGTGACGAGGTAGGCAGCTGTATAGTTACGGTTTTTAAACCATGTAAATAACAGCCAGTTCATGATGTCCGGATGCCAGTAACGTTCTGGTATCTGGGATTCTCTCAGCACAAGGATATGCTTGATGGCCTGCATCGCAAGCTGTCCGAGCCTCGCTGCCTGATTCTTGATCCGATAAAGCTCATCACTTTCTGCGATGATATCATACAGATCATTGGAAGCTTTCCAATATGTAACAAATGTAGGTTCCTCTTCTTCAGGTTCATTGGCAGACTCATGAAGATCAAAGGTCTGCATAACAGCTTTTCTTCCTGCAGTCTGGCGGTCGTAATCCGCGCGCTTCACAGGGTCTGATAAGACGTCGTAAGCCTCCAGGATCGCCTGCATCTGTTCTGTAGTGTCTATGCCGTCCTTTAAATTGGCATCCGGATGGTACTTTTTCGCAAGTGCATTTTTCGCTGCCGTAATCTCCTCCAAAGAAGCTTTGGAGGAAACCCCTAATAGTTCATAATAATTCTGGTTCTCCATACTATCCTCCCCTTATTATATATGGAAATCGAACAAGTTTATCTTACGATATCTTTAATAAGAAATCAATCCTTTTTCAAATTTTTAAGATGTAAAGAAAAAATACTTGACACCTGATAGGTTTTGGTATAAGATATCACAGGTGAATAACATGAATGAGATTTTAGAGCAGGCATTACTTTATGATTTTTATGGAGAACTTCTGAATGAACACCAGAAGGAGATCTATGAACAATTTGTTCTCTGCGATCTGTCTCTTGGAGAGATCGCGAAGGAAGCAGGTATCAGCCGCCAGGGGGTGCATGACCTTATTAAGCGGTGCAGTCAGACTTTGAAAGGATATGAAGAAAAGCTTCACCTTGTGGCAAAGTTTATGGCAGTAAAAGATAAAGTAAATGAGATGAACGGACTGCTTGACGGGTATGAATCGAAGAGTATGACTGAACTTGTAGAGGGTATCCGCAGGATATCCGATGAGATTATAGAGGAGTTATAGTATGGCATTTGACAGCTTGACCGAAAAACTTCAAAATGTATTTAAGAATTTAAGAAGCAAAGGACGTCTTACGGAGAACGATGTAAAAGAAGCGTTAAAGGAGATTAAAAGAGCGCTTCTTGCAGCGGATGTTAACTTCAAAGTTGTAAAGGATTTTATTAAAAATGTGCAGGAGAGGGCCATCGGACAGGACGTGATGAATGGTCTGAATCC
Organism: uncultured Dorea sp.; assembly: GCA_910584615.1. Lineage (GTDB taxonomy): Bacteria > Bacillota > Clostridia > Lachnospirales > Lachnospiraceae > MD308. Next base: position 1,314 of record CAJUAM010000014.1, on the reverse strand, counting down.
TGGTCAGATGGTGATCAAGATCGTGAATGAGGAGCTTGTAACACTTATGGGTTCTGAGACGACTGAGATCAAACTGCAGCCTGGAAGTTCCATTACAGTGATCCTGATGGCAGGTCTTCAGGGCGCGGGTAAGACGACGACGACCGCGAAGCTTGCGGGAAAGTATAAGCTGAAAGGAAAGAAGCCTCTTCTTGTAGCTTGTGATGTATACCGTCCTGCGGCGATCAGGCAGCTTCAGGTAAACGGTGAAAAGCAGGGTGTAGAAGTATTTGCCATGGGCGAGAATCATAAGCCGGCGAATATCGCGAAAGCGTCTTTGGAGCATGCCCAGAAGAATGGCAATAATATAGTGATCCTTGATACAGCCGGACGTCTTCATATTGATGAAGATATGATGGCGGAACTTCAGGAGATTAAAGAGACGGTGGATGTCCACCAGACAATTCTTGTTATAGATGCCATGACCGGACAAGATGCGGTCAATGTGGCGAAGGAGTTCAATGAAAAAGTAGGCGTTGACGGAGTGATCGTCACAAAGCTTGACGGCGATACAAGGGGCGGTGCGGCTCTGTCTGTAAAGGCGGTGACCGGAAAACCGATTCTCTATGTAGGTATGGGTGAAAAGCTTTCGGATCTGGAGCAGTTTTATCCGGACCGTATGGCATCCCGGATCCTTGGTATGGGGGATGTGCTTACCCTGATTGAAAAAGCAGAGGCTGAGATTGATGAAGAACAGGCCAGAAAGATGGCCGGAAAGTTAAAAAAAGCTCAGTTTGATTTTGAAGATTACTTAGAGAGCATTGCCCAGATGAAAAAGATGGGCGGTTTGGGAAGTATCCTTGGCATGCTGCCCGGTATGGGAGCCATGGGAGGAATGCCGGGTATGGGTAAGATGAAAGCGCCGAGTGAAGATGAGACGGCGCAGGCAGAAAAAAGGATGGCCAGGATGGAAGCGATCATTTATTCTATGACAGTGGAAGAGAGAAGAAACCCAGACCTTTTAAATCCGTCCAGAAAGCACAGGATCGCCAGAGGAGCAGGTGTGGATATCAGCGAAGTGAACCGTATGGTGAAGCAGTTTGGCGAGATGAAGAAGATGATGAAGATGGTAGGAAAAGGCGGCAGGAAAGGTAAGTTCAGGATGCCTTTCTGATAAGTGTGGGCCGGCAGGCATAAAGTGTTGTTTTTAGTGGTTATACCGCATGATAAAGATGCGTTATATACAATATATTTTTGAAAAATTCATGGAGGTGAAAGAAAATGGCAGTAAAGATCAGATTAAGAAGAATGGGACAGAAGAAGGCTCCTTTCTAT
>CAJUAM010000013.1 GCA_910584615.1 uncultured Dorea sp. | reverse complement strand
GGAAGATGTTTCTCAAGACCTTCCATATCCCATGGGCAGTTCAGAAGGAATGTGCCGCCGTCTACTAATTCCTGTACCATGTTGTATTTGTCAACATAGGAAGGATTGTGGCATGCTACAAAGTTTGCCTGACGGATCAGGTATGTGGACTTGATCGCCTTTTTACCAAAACGAAGGTGGGACATCGTAACACCGCCGGATTTCTTTGAATCATAGTCAAAGTAAGCCTGTGCGTACATATCTGTATTATCGCCGATGATCTTGATGGAGTTCTTGTTCGCGCCTACGGTTCCGTCTGCGCCAAGACCCCAGAACTTACAGTTAATCGTTCCTTCCGGAGTTGTAACAAGCGCCGGACCTGTCGCAAGAGAAAGATTAGTAACATCATCTTCGATACCGATAGTGAATCTTGCTTTCTCTACGTTGTTGAATACTGCAACGATCTGCGCAGGTGTAGTATCCTTAGAACCTAAGCCATAACGTCCGCTGTTAACCGGAACTGCATCGAACTTGCTGCCCTTTAATGCAGATACAACATCGAGATATAACGGCTCTCCCTGTGCTCCCGGCTCTTTTGTCCTGTCAAGAACATTGATATACTTAACAGTATCCGGAATAGCGTCAATAAGCGCCTGCGCGCAGAATGGTCTGTAAAGACGAACCTTAACAACACCAACCTTCTCGCCTGCTGCCATCAGGTAATCGATCGTCTCCTCAATCGTATCACATACAGAGCCCATAGCAACGATAACCTTCTCAGCATCTGCTGCTCCATAGTAATTAAATAACTTGTAATCTGTACCAATCTTTTCATTAACCTTGTCCATGTACTCCTGCACGATAGCCGGCATAGCATCGTAGTACGGATTGCATGCTTCTCTTGCCTGGAAGAAGATGTCCGGGTTCTGAGCGGAACCTCTCTGGCACGGATGATTCGGATTCAGCGCATGATTTCTGAATGCGTCGATAGCATCCATATCTACAAGCTCCTTAAGATCCTCGTAATCCCATGTCTCAATCTTCTGGATCTCGTGTGAAGTACGGAAACCATCAAAGAAGTTGATGAACGGTAATTTGCCCTTGAGCGCTGCACAGTGCGCAACCGGTGTAAGGTCCATAACTTCCTGTACGCTGGACTCGCAAAGCATAGCTGCGCCTGTCTGGCGGCATGCATATACGTCAGAGTGATCTCCAAAGATTGATAATGCGTGGCTTGCAAGGGCACGCGCTGACACGTGGAACACACCTGGAAGCTGCTCACCTGCTACTTTATATAAGTTAGGAATCATAAGCAGTAATCCCTGTGATGCAGTAAATGTTGTCGTAAGGGCTCCTGCTGCCAGTGAACCGTGTACTGCTCCTGCTGCTCCTGCCTCAGACTGCATCTCTGTTACCTGAACTGTCTGTCCGAAAATATTCTTCCTTCCCTCAGTAGCCCACTCATCTACATGCTCCGGCATAACGGATGACGGGGTGATAGGGTAAATAGCTGCAACTTCGGTATACGCGTATGAAGCGTGAGCCGCTGCCTGATTACCATCCATGGTCTTCATTTTTCTTGCCATTTTTTGCTGTTCCTCCTTAAATTTAATACAATTTGCAATAAATTGACGTGTATAATCATTATAGTCCCCCAAAGGATAAAAGTCTAGTGATACTTCGGTATAATTTTGTTCCTTTTTCTGTACAAATTGCCGTATTAATCACGCGGAAATCAAACTTCTTCCCTGCCCGCTTAATCAAGGTACGTATCTTTATATTCTCTGCGTATCTCTTCGGGAACTAAACTGCCGCCCGTTGCCCAGGCAATATGGGATGCAGTTTCCATAATATTTCCCATACCGTTTCGTTCTATGTATTCCTTTGTTTCCTCATATGCCAGCAATTTTATAGGGCCTTCGAACGCAGCACATGCACTTGGTTCTAAGAATATTTCTTCTGTATCTGTCAGAGCACGCATATATTCGTATAGCCACTTATCTTCCAGTGTAAATTCCCCGGAAAGGAGAGGTTCCATTACATTTCCTACAAAGCCGGAAGGACGGCCCACCGCCAGTCCGTCCGCGTGGGTGAGACCGGTCAGTCCAATGTCCTGAACACAGATATCATTGTGCAGGCCAGTTGCCATACCAAGAAGCATTGCCGGGGCCTTAACAGGTTCTACAAAAAAGCAGTGTACATTATCACCCCATATTTCTTTGAGTCCGAAAGTGATTCCGCCGGGCGCTCCGCCTACCCCGCAGGGAAGGTAGACAAACAGCGGGTGGTTTTCATCTACAAGGATCTGCTGCTCATTTAGTTGTTTTTTCAAACGCTTTGCTGCTACTGCATAACCCATGAAAAGATTAACCGAATTTTCATCATCTATAAAATAACTTTTAGGATCTTTTAAAGAAAGTCTCCGTCCTTCTTTTACTGCCTCGCTGTAATCGGACTCATACTCAACAACCGTGACGCCATGCTTTCTCAGCATATCCTTTTTCCACTGCCGCGCATCTGCAGACATATGTACCATCACTTTATAGCCCACTGCCGCGCTGGCTATCCCGATACTTAATCCAAGATTGCCCGTAGAGCCAACCTGTATCGTATACTGATTGAAAAACTGTCTGCACTTTGGTTCTGCAAGTTTTGTATAATCATCCTGAACAGTAAGCAGCCCGGCCTCAAGCGCAAGCTCCTCCGTATGCTTAAGCACCTCATAGATACCGCCGCGTGCCTTAATAGAGCCTGCGATAGCAAGATGACTGTCCTGCTTAAGCATTAATTTCCCCGGTATACGCACCTTATAAGTCTCTTCAAGATGTTTTTGCATCTTTGGTATCGGAGTTAATATTGATTCGATAATACCATTCTCTTTTCCTGTCTCAGGAAAGCACTTCATGATAAACGGGGCGAATCTCTGCAGACGGGCTTCCGCTTCGTCAATATCTGACATGCCAATCTTAAGACTGCACTGCGCAAATGGAATCTTTTTTTGATTGATCCACACGATTTGTTCTTCTTTAGAGAGCTTTTGTACGACCGGCAGAACTTTGTAATCTTCTCTCATGTTATCCCTCCTCACTGTATATTCAGATTCGTATATCCCATCAGACTGATATCGACTTCTCTTGCCGCTTCACGGCCCTCTCTGATCGCCCACACTACAAGAGACTGTCCTCTTCTCATATCGCCTGCTGTAAATACATTTTCCACATTTGTATTAAACCCTCCTTCTGGCGTTGTCACGTTAGACCTGGTATCCACTGCTACGCCGAAAGCTTCCGTTACATACGCCTCACTTCCGAGAAATCCTGCGGCGATCAGGACAAGATCAACATCCACCGTATATTTGCTTCCAACAACTTCCTCCATTATCACCCGTCCGGTCTTTTCATCATTTTTTGGCTCAAGCTTCACCAGTGTCGCTTTACAGACATTGTTATTTTTATCCTTGTGGAATTCTTTCACAGTTGTCTGATACACTCTCGGATCAGTTCCAAATACCGCCGCTGCCTCTTCCTGACCGTAATCCGTCTTGCTTACTCCCGGCCACTCCGGCCACGGATTCATGGCCGTTCTCTCATCCGGCGCCTTAGGCATCATTTCAAGTTGGAGCACAGACTTCGCTCCGTGCCTCATAGAAGTTCCCACACAGTCATTCCCTGTATCACCGCCTCCGATAACCATCACTTTTTTCCCTTTTGCGGAAATGTAAGTACCGTCTTTTAACTTCATATCATTTTCCCAGAGTGCCTTCGTAGTAGATTTTAAAAAATCTACCGCAAAATAAATGCCCTTTGCCTCTCTCCCGGCAACATTGATATCTCTTGGCTTCGATGCACCGCAGCATAATATTACCCGGTCAAACTCTTTTATAACAGAATCTGCTTTTTTCTCCATCCCTATATTACAGTTCGTCTCAAAAATAATTCCTTCTTCCTCCATGATCTTGATCTTACGGTCAATGATTTGTTTTTCCAATTTCATATTGGGGATTCCATAGCGCAGAAGCCCTCCTGCCTTGTCCTCTCTCTCAAATACAGTCACACTGTGCCCTCTCCGGTTTAAAAGGTCTGCCGCCGCAAGACCGCATGGTCCTGAACCAATGACCGCAACTTTTTTTCCAGTACGCACCTTTACCGGCTTCGCGTCCGCATATCCTTTTTCATAAGCATATTCAATGATACCATATTCATTGGCCTTAGCAGACACAGCCTCCCCGTTAAGTCCGCAGGTACACGCCGCTTCGCAGAGTGCCGGGCATACTCTTGATGTAAATTCAGGAAAATTATTGGTTTTTTTCAGTCTTAAATATGCCTCCTCCCAATTTCCGTGATAGATCAGATCATTCCACTCTGGAATGAGATTGTGCAAAGGGCATCCGCTCACCATCCCCATGATCATCTGTCCCGATTGACAGAACGGTACACCGCAGGACATACACCGCGCTCCCTGACGCTGCTGTTCTTCTCTCGGCAAAGGCAAGTGAAATTCCTGAAAATGCGTGATTCTTGAACATGGATCTTCCGCATGCGCGTCCTTCCTTTCATAATCCATAAATCCTGTCGGTTTTCCCATCTCACCCACCTCCTATAGTTTTCCTTCTTTAATCTCATAAAACGCTTCAATCTTTGCCTGTTCGCTGCTCATTCCCTGTTCCTCCATCTGAAGGATCCTCGTCATCATCTTCTCATAATCTACTGGTATGATCTTTTTGAATCTGGGCAGGTAATCTGTAAAACGTCCTAAAATCTGTTTTCCGACTTCCGAATTCGTGTACGCCACATGCTCATTGATCATACCTTTTAATTCATTAACATCATATTTTGATGTCACCTTCTGAATCAGCACCATCTGTTTGTTCACGTTCTGATAAAGGCTGCTGTCCATATCCAGAACATAAGCAACTCCTCCGCTCATTCCTGCCGCAAAGTTCCTGCCGGTCTTTCCAAGGATCACAACACGTCCCCCAGTCATATACTCGCATCCATGATCTCCGACACCCTCCACAACCACAGCCATACCGGAATTACGAGTCGCGAAACGTTCCCCCGCAACACCGTTGATGAATGCCTTGCCGCTGGTAGCCCCGTAAAGCGCCACATTTCCGATGATGATATTCTCATCGTGTTTATATTTCACACCTCTTGGCGGATAGACGATAAGCTTTCCGCCTGAGAGACCTTTGCCAAAATAATCGTTGCTGTCTCCTACGAGTTCCAGTGTCAGACCCTTTGGAATAAATGCCCCGAAAGACTGACCTCCGGCTCCTTTACACTTTACTACATAACTATCCTCATCAAGCCCTTCTGGATACCTTTTTGTGATTTCAGAGCCAAAGATTGTTCCAAAAGTCCGGTTTATATTACTTACATCCACCTCAATGCTTCTTTTCTGCTTCTTATCAAGCGCCAAAAGCATCTTTTTAACAAGAATCCTCTCATCCAATGTCTTTTCAAGTTCAAAATCAAAAGCCTTCTCAGGATTAAAGATCATCGGTGTCTTCGTCCCTTCATACGGATTATACAGAATCTGGGACAGATTCAGAGCCGCCGCCCGTTCAGAAAGGGGCTCATCCTTTACTTTCAAAAGATCCGTCCTCCCCACCAGCTCGTCAATCGTACGGACACCAAGTTTCGCCATATATTCTCTTAAATTTTCCGCGATAAAACGCATAAAATTCACCACATACTCTGGTTTACCTGTGAATTTTCTGCGGAGTTTCGGATTCTGGGTTGCCACTCCCACCGGGCAGGTATCCAAATTGCACGCACGCATCATCACACAGCCCATCGTAACAAGCGGAGCTGTCGCAAATCCGAATTCTTCAGCCCCTAAGATAGCGGCAACCGCTATATCACGCCCGCTCATAAGCTTACCGTCCGTTTCAATTCTTACCCGCTCCCTCAAGCCGTTTTGAATCAGCGCCTGATGAGTCTCTGCCAGACCAAGTTCCCACGGGAGCCCTGCATTGTGGATGGAACTTTTTGGCGCCGCGCCTGTTCCCCCGTCATATCCGGAGATCAGGATCACCCCGGCCCCCGCCTTTGCCACGCCTGCCGCCACAGTGCCTACGCCAGCTTCCGATACAAGCTTTACAGAAATCCTCGCATCTTTATTAGCATTTTTACAATCGTAAATAAGCTGTGCCAGATCCTCAATAGAATAAATATCGTGATGCGGCGGCGGCGAGATCAGGCTGACTCCCGGTGTGGAATGACTCGTCTTCGCAATCCACGGATATACCTTCCCTCCCGGAAGATGTCCGCCCTCACCCGGCTTTGCCCCCTGAGCCATCTTAATCTGGATCTCTTTTGCACTTACAAGGTATCTTGAGGTCACACCGAACCGCCCTGACGAAACCTGCTTGATGGCAGAGCAGCGATCACTGTTAAGCCGTTCTATTTCTTCTCCGCCTTCCCCGCTGTTAGATTTACCATGAATCTGATTCATAGCAATTGCCAGTGTCTCATGTGCCTCCTTGGAAATCGAACCATAGGACATCGCGCCAGTCTTAAATCTTGTAACGATAGAATCTACGCTCTCAACCTCCTCCATCGGCACACCTTTTTCAGGATAATTGAAATCAAGTTGACCTCTCAGATTAATATGCGCTCCTTCCTCATCCACCATCTTTGTATACTGCTTAAACAGCCTGTAATCACCCCGCCTTGTTGCCTGCTGAAGCATATGGATGGTCTGCGGGTTATAAAGATGCTTCTCTCCGCCGCTTTTTGACTTATGCTGTCCCACACTGTTAAGGGACAAATCAACTTCAAGTCCCAGCGGATCAAAAGCTTCCGAATGCCTCGCCACATAATCCTCTGCAATCTCGCTGATCCCGATTCCTCCCACACAGCTTACCGTGTCAGTAAAATATTTTTGTATAAATGCTTCCTTAAGTCCGATCGCTTCAAATATCTTCGCGCCCTGATAGGACTGTATGGTAGAAATCCCCATTTTAGCAGCAACCTTCACAATCCCGCCGAGAACAGCCTGGTTGTAATCGTCAACTGCAGCATAAAAATCTTTATGGAGCATATCCGTATCGATCAACTGGCGGATCGTTTCATGGGCAAGGTATGGATTAACCGCACAGGCTCCGTAACCTAAAAGCGTCGCAAAATGATGTACTTCTCTCGGCTCTCCGGTTTCCAGAATGACCGCCACAGAAGTTCTCTTTTTTGTACGCACAAGATGCTGCTGCAATCCTGACAGCGCCAACAGCGATGGCATCGCCACATGATACTCATCCACTCCTCTGTCAGAGAGGATCAGGATATTCGCCCCGCCTCTTATCGCACGGTCTACCTCCACAAATAAATAATCGATTGCTTTTTCAAGACTAGAATTTTTATAATACACGATCGGGATTTCCGCAACTTGAAATCCTTCCGCTTTCATATTCTTGATCTTCAGCAAATCAGTATTCGTAAGTATGGGATTGTTTACTTTAAGCATCTTACAGTTTTCTGCTTTCTCCTCCAGAAGATTTCCATCCTCTCCTATATAAATAGTAGTGGAAGTAACAATCTCCTCACAAACCGCGTCAATCGGAGGATTTGTAACCTGCGCGAATAATTGTTTAAAATAACCGAATAAATTCTGATGTTCACCAGAGAGCACTGCCAAAGGTGTGTCAATTCCCATTGCCGCAGTTTCTTCACTGCCATTTAGCGCCATATTCAGGATAGAAGACTTAACCTCTTCATAGGAATATCCAAATGCTTTCTGGAGTCTCTTACATTCCTCCTTCGAATATGAGGGAACTCTTTTATTCGGAATTTTTAAGTTCTTAAGCTCTAACAAGTTGCTGTCCAGCCATTCACCGTAAGGCTGACGGTCCGCATAGATTTCCTTCAGCTCTTCATCATCAATCACTATCCCCTTTATTGTATCTACAAGCATCATTTTCCCCGGATGGAGCCGTTCTTTTACTATAATCTTCGACGGTTCAATATCAAGTACTCCCACCTCAGAAGAAAGTATCAATGTATCATCATCGGTAATATAATATCTGGAAGGGCGAAGACCATTTCTGTCAAGAACCGCCCCCATGCAGTCACCGTCACTAAACAAAATTGACGCAGGACCGTCCCATGGTTCCATCATCGTAGCATAATACTGATAGAAATCTTTCTTCTTCTGGGACAGGTTCTTTATATTCGCCCATGGTTCCGGAATCGCGATCATAACTGCCAGCGGAAGATCCATACCGCTCATAACCATAAATTCAACAGCATTATCAAGCATTGCCGAATCAGAACCTGAGATATTGATCGCAGGAAGAACTTTGTGAAGCTCTCCTTTCAGGTATTTAGACTCCATATTCTCTTCTCTGGCCTGCATCTTATCTGCATTTCCGCGGATAGTATTAATCTCCCCATTATGTACGATAAGCCGGTTCGGATGCGCTCTCTCCCAGCTTGGGTTCGTGTTGGTGCTGAACCGGGAATGAACCAGCGCAATAGCAGAATCATAATCAGTACTTTGCAGATCTTCAAAAAAAGACCTTAGCTGCCCTACTAAGAACATACCTTTATATGCAATGGTGCGGCTTGAAAGAGATGCCACATAAGTATCATCACTGCTCTGCTCAAAAATACGGCGCACCACGTAAAGCCTCCGGTCAAAATCAATCCCTTTGTCTACTCTGTCAGGTCTCTCTATAAAACCCTGCATAATACAAGGCATACATTCTGCGGCACGGCTTCCAAGCACTTCAGCCTTAACCGGAACATCTCTCCATCCGAGAAATTTCATCCCTTCCTTCTTAACAATTACTTCAAATATCTTCTTCGCCTGATTCCTCTTAAGCTCGTCCTGCGGGAAGAAAAACATACCCACACCATAATCTCTATCCGAATCCAAAAAAATACCGAGAGGCTTACAGACCTTAGAGAAAAATCTGTGGGAAATCTGTAACAAGATTCCAACACCATCTCCCGTCTTACCTTCGGCATCTTTGCCAGCTCTGTGTTCCAAATTTTCAACAATCTTTAATGCATTCGCCACTGTATCATGGGTCTTTTTGCCCTTGATATTTACAATTGCACCGATTCCGCAGTTGTCATGCTCAAATTCCGGACGGTACAAACCGCGGCAGCACCTCGTCTCACGCTCACCCATATCCAAAATCCTTTCTATTTTTCAACTCTGTGATACTGCATATTGCTCTGCATTCTTTCATTTTAATATCACTTCGAAATTACTATACTACTTTTTGTTACATTTGTAAATAATCACTTCCTCTTAATTGTCAGATAATTTGATTATTTAATTGTTTGAACAAAAAAATCTGACAGCTTATATGACTGTCAGATTCTCACTTTGTTCTTTTTTCTCTTTTTTATCTGGTTTTTCTTCAATCCTCTGAATCAGCACATACATTGTTGATGCCACGCTGGCACACACAACAGTGATCACACCCATACGCACCGGCTCCCGGGACATCCACTCCATAGCATTCATTTCCGTCAGCAGCACGGATAAGATATTAGACGAGATATGCGCACACATAGGGGCTTTCACTGAGCCGTATTTCTCATACAGATAGCAGAATGTAAACCCAAGCAAAAAGCCATATAACATCTGTACCAGATTAACATGCAGAAAGCCAAACACTGCGGATGAATAGAGGGCTGCTGCCAAAAAAGAATTGCCCTGGCGGAGCCTTCTAAACATCAATCCGCGAAAAACCAGTTCTTCGCAAATCGGAATAAGAATGCCAAGACACAGTATCTGCACGGATAAGGACGCCGCATACAGGGCATTCATGGTATCTTCATACCCATCACTTGCCGACATAAGTCCGCTGATCTCAATCAGATTATTAAGTCCCAATGTCATGGCACATATCATGATAAGAATCCCGCCGTATTTCCAAAGCGCTGCTTTCTTATTAGGTACTGCCCCGGCAATCTTTTCTCGGATCGTGTCTTTGTGGAACATAACCATCAGAACGGGAATTGTCACAAATGCAGCGATCCCTTCAAGAGGTGTCGTATATTTCATCATCTCTTCCGCAGCCTCTGCCGCAAGTTCTGCTGATTTGGACATATCCAACATGTTCTGATAGATAATATCCCATACCTGCGTCATATTCTGTACTGCGTTCATATCTATTCCGCTCTTTTTTAAAATAGTAAAGCTCTCAAAAAGCATCATCGCAATCATGGAGACTCCCATACCGATCCCCCACTTAATAAGCACAGGCCCCCAGATGCGCAAGAACCGGCTTTCGGGCTTTTTAGCTGAGCTATGTTTCATCGAATAATGATATTGCTGTTGTTCCATAGTACTCCTCACATTTCGTATATATTTATCATATACTCCATTGTACTTCCTGAGACTGCAACATGCAATTAAAAAAATATAAATTATAATCTCACCGAAATAACATCCACATCAAGATTCCACAAAAACTTATCCAGATCTTTATAAGACAAAAATACAGTCGCTGTATTCTCAAGAGGATGGATTCCCAGACTTTTACATCTGCTCAGGTTTTTATCAATAAAAAACTCTACTGCATGGTCTGTATCATTCATAAGTCCAAAAGGTGTCACACTCCCCTGCTTCAGTCCCAGATATTTCTCCAGTCTCTCCTCAGAAGCAAAGCTTAAATTCCCGGCTCCAAGTTTCTTGCTGAGAGCCTTCAAGTCGATCTTCGTATTCTCATCAGCAGTTACAAGGAAATGTCTTTTACCCTTGGAATCCCGAAGAAAGAGATTCTTGCATAAAGTTCCCTTCTTTGTAAGTCCGAGCCTGTCCATATCCTCCATAGTATAGACTGGTTCATGCTCCACCACCTCATACTTTATCTTCATCTTATCTAATGCTTCATACACTTTCTTTTTTACATCTTCCATATATCAAATCTCCTTCCCAAAGAACTTTTTTTATTATATTTCATGGCCTCAGAAATGTAAAGCTTTTATAACAATTCTCCCACTGCCGCGGTATACTGCTCCAACCGCTCTGCTTTACGGATTTTTTTAAGCACTTTCTCATGCCCTGGAAACGACTGTCCCAGATAACTCCAAATCTCCTTCATTTTAAACAGGACATTCTTATCACCCATTGAAAGAGCCCTGTAGTCCTCATAAAGCTGATCATGAAACTGCCGGATTCTTTTAAGCTCTATCTCTTCCTTCCCGTTTTCTCCTTTCCTCTGTATCCGGCTTAAAAGACCTGGATCTGACAGGATTCCTCTTCCAAGCATAAATGTCTTCACATCCGGAAAGCATCTGCTCACTTCAATATACTTTTCCACACTAAATATATCCCCATTATAGCAGACCGGATTTGCACTGTTGCTTACTCCATAACCAAACATCTCCACATTTGGTGTGTTCTTATAAAAATCCTTCTGCACTCTCGGATGAATGATCAGCTCTTTGAGAGGATATTGATTGTAAATTTCTAAGATACGGAAGAATTCTTCTGGTTCATCTCTGCCAAGGCGGGTCTTTATAGAAATCTTCACGTCTGTATTCCCGATTCCCTCAAACACTTCATCAAGGAAATAGTTAAGCTCCTCCAAAAACGCAAGAAATCCCGCACCCCTCCCTTTCGACACAACCGTTTTTGAAGGACATCCCATATTCAGGTTGATCTCTTTGTACCCATACACCTGAAGTTTTCCGATAGTTTTCAGACATTCATCCCCATGATTGCTCATAATCTGAGGAACAAGATACAGTCCTTCATTATGCTCAGGCAAAATATCTCTTTTTTCTTTTGCGCTAAAGCCCTTTTTACTGTGGGGGACTAAAAAAGGTGTAAAATATTTGTCCATAGGATAAAAACATCTATGGTACGCATTACGAAAAATATAAGTTGTGATACCCTCTAATGGAGCAAGGTAATACTTATTCATCTCTGCGCTTCTCCTCTGCTGTGTATACTTAAACCGCTAAAAAGTCTTCTTAAATCTCTATAACCGCCTGACCGCAAAGTCCATTATCGCAAAACCAACAAGCGGCATCAGCCAATTTGCTGATACCGCTTAAAAATATCATATTTTTAATTACGCAACTGCAAAAAACGGCTTATATATATCATTTGCCGTCTGCGTAGTCTGATCCGGCTGCGGGTTCTCCGCTGCTGTTACTGTTCTGGTTGTACCGCCGGACACATACACGTCACCGCATTCCGGACAGATGTCTGTATGAATACTCACATTCTGACTCACAACCTTGCGGTCTTCTCTTTGTGCCTTCGCCTGTTCTCTCACGACATGCTCCATCTCATGCCCCCTTACGGCTGACGCAGCCTGCTCCGGCGCAATATGGGATGCTGTTTTAAAAGATACTCCCGGATCGTCGGAACCATCCTGATATTTCCGCTGTTCACAAGTCTGACATTTGCCCTCCTCAGAAGCCTTCATAGCCCCCTCTACACCGGACTCACTTTCCGCCTTCCCCGGATCGTACTGCTGTATACGCATGCGTACCGCCATCTCTACCGGATCGGCTCCCTTTCGCATAAACGGAAGCATACGTCCAACTCCGCTGGAAGACTCATTCGTCACAGCCGGAACCGGATCTACCGGCTCTACTGGCACTCCCGGATTAGCCGCACGGGTTACTGCGACAACACCGCCCGTTCTTCCTGCTGCCTGTGCCTGTTCCGTCTTTCCCGCTGCTTCTACCTGACCGCTCTGTGCAGCTGCACTATGGGCCGCGTTTCTATACTGATAATTGTTAAAATAAATGCCTGAAGCATAAATACCGCCTATCAAGCTCATCACCTCCGCAACATCTTCCCTTATAAATCAAAACTCATATTTCTTTTATTATAATATTGACGCGCAGAAAAATCAATGAAAAAAGCGACTTTATTTTAACATTTCCAATATCTCTTCCTTCGACTTCGCACCGCTTTCACGCTTTATAAGCTCCCCGTCTTTAAATACCATAAGTGTAGGAATAGATAATACCTTGTACTTCCTTGCGAGTTCCGGCTCGGCATCAACATCCACTTTACAGACCTTAACATCCGAAACCTCTCCCGCTATCTCCTCGATCACCGGTCCTATCATCTGACATGGCCCACACCATGAAGCCCAAAAATCAACCAGCACCCCGGCCTTCGAACTCAATACTTCCTCACTAAAATTTTCTTTCGTTAAATGTAATACACCCATATCCTTCTTCCTTTCACTTTGTAAATATAAGAGCAAAAACTGCTTTCCCTCGTAACTGATACTGAATTTAGTATACCCTATTTTTTTAAAAATAACAATTATCTGTCAGACTGTAGTTGCCTTTGTTCTTCTACCCCTTTTTCACTAATCTCCTGATCTCCTTAAATCTCTGATTCAATGACAACAATATGGCAAGTCTTCTGCGTACCCTTTTTAGTGTATATTTCAATTGATCTCTATCCATTCTCCTCTCATTTGCCTTATGAAACAAAAATTCTTCCGCAGAAATTGTCTTTATTAGATTTAAATCGGTGTACAGCCAGTCCTCTTCCATATCTTTCTCACAGCATTGTAAAAGACCTAGATTAGAAAGTCCTTCTCTCTGAAGAAACTGATATAACTGCCTGTATGCCTCAAAGGAGGTCTGTATATTTAATGCCCGGAACATCCCTTTAGCCGCCTTATTACAAAAACTCCTTTTCACAACAGGAAAATCAGGATCTTTTTTCAACTCATGCAATGTGTACATATAGGACTCATACGGGCAGAAAACTGTCTCCGAAGAATTTCCGGTAAGGCTTCCTGCATGCGTCATCCGATAAAAAGCAAGATACTTTTCAACACAGGTAATCCTATCTGCCTGATATAATGCTTTCATGACAAATGCCGTATCATTCGCCTGGCGTATTTCCTGAAAACACAGATTATGAGTCATAAGAAATTCTCGTCTGAACATCTTATTCCAGACAACATTCGAAGCAAAACTAAAAATCATATCACACATGTCATATTTATTAAAAGGGTCACACCCCGGAATGAAGGCAGTCTTTAAATAACCATCTGTTTCATATATTTTACCTTCATTGGTGAACTCGCAAACACCGCACACACATATATCCGCCTGTTTTTTCTGTATTTTCCTATACATAAGCTCTAAAGCTTTCCTGTCAAACTTATCATCCGCATCCCAGAACACAATGTACTTTCCCTTTGCTTTCATAAGTCCTCTGTTCCTGGCTGCACCCGCGTTCAGATTAGGCTGTTGTAACAAAGTGATCCTTGAGTCTCTCTTCATAAATCTTTTGATAACACCGCACGAATCATCCGTGGAACCATCATTTACACAGATAATCTCTATCTCCTGCAGGCTTTGTCCCAAAACCGATTCTAACATCTGTCCTATATACTTTTCCCCGTTGTAGACAGGTATAACTACAGATACTTTATTGCTTTTTACGCCGTTCTTTTTCATCTGTTCCACACTTTCCTTTAAGCCGTTACGTGACTCTGCGCTTATTCTGATTATCCGCATTTTTTATTATGTTCTTATCATAATATGTTTATGATATTTTTTCAATGCTGTGTACTGCATCAAAAACTGTCCATAGCAGGATCACGCCATGGACAGCTCCTTAACACGCTATTTGATTTTAATTGTAATTGTCTTTTTCTTGTTACTTCCGTCTGTCGCCGCAGCTGTAATTTTGACTTTTTTACCTTTTCCCGCCTTTTTAGCTTTCACAACTCCTTTGGCAGACACAGTAGCATATTTTTTATTGGAAGATGTCCACTTCAACGTTTTATTAGCCTTTTTTCCTGTAGTCTTTACAGTCGCTTTTATCTTTAATGACTTTCCTGCTTTTACAGATTTCCCTGCTTTCAGGCTGATACTTTTAACGGCATTCTTCATGATTTTAATCTTATAAGTTGCCTTTTTTCCGCTGCCATCTGCCGCTGAAGCTGTAATTGTGACTGTTTTGCCTGCTCCCGCTTTTTTGAGAGTAACATTGCCTTTTGCACTTACGGTCGCATATTTTTTATTAGAAGTTTTCCATTTAACTGCTTTATTTGTTGCTTTTGCAGGCGAGATTTTGGCAGTAAGTTTAATCTTTTTGCCGGCAGCAATACTTTTTGAACTACCGCTGATCGTGATTTTGGAAACTTTAACAGTTTTTTTACCAGGTTTAGACGATGGCTGCTTATTAGGTGTTTCCTGCTTATCAGGCGATTCCTGCTTATCAGGCGTTTTCTGTTTTACGAGTGCCGCCCTTGCAGCTTCAATCCGCCTGACAGCAGCCTGACACTGTTCTTCTGTAGCGTCTTCCTCCGCTGTCAAAGTCTTTCCCACACAAATTGCATCACTATATATTTTCCAGCTCTCCGTTGTAAAGTCTGCTGCATTAAGACTTGCCGCTTCTTTAATGGCAGCATTTAAAGTTGCTTTAGTTCCTGCTGTCGCAAGATCTTTCACAAGGATAAGCGCTGATTTTGCATTTTCAATCTCCAAAAGTGCTGCCCGACATTTTAAATTCGAAGCTTCTATATCTTCATATATAACTTGAGCTGCCTCTACCGTTTCACTGAAAACCCCCCAGCTTTTTCTGGAGTAATTTTCCTGATCAAGAAGCTTTTTCCCTGCAATAGCTGCTTTAAGTGCCGCTATTTCACCAGTAGCACTATCCTTGGAAATAGTGATCTTATCTGTTGAAACCCATCCATCTGCGTCCGGCGTATTTACCCTGAGTTTCCATGCAACTGCTTTAGGATATTCTGAAGCTGCCGGCAGTTTAACGCTAAATTCCTGTTCAGTGTCAGTTCCTGATGACGATGCAGTCTGAACATTTTCTGCTTCAAATTCAGCATTATTTTCTGTTATATACCAAATTTGATAACAAATCTTTCCGGCAAGCCCGGTAAGATTAGCGCCTGTTGCAGTAATTGTTACAGTCTGTCCGCCTCTGTTTGCTTCTTTAAGGGAAGAATCTGCTGTTTCTATATCCGGCTTTTTAGTTTGTCCGCCTCCGGTACTCTCTACTGAGATAGTTTTTGTACTTCCATCATAATCATATTTACCTACTTTTTCAATCCCATTCCTTCCAAACACTACTTCTAGAGCTTCTGTCCCCATATTATATCCACTGCCTTCCGCAGGCTGGATATAATATGGCTCCATAGACTCATCTCCTGCTGCTTCATATGTAGCTATTCCATCCTTATCTGTTTTGATGTCAAATTCAATATCATCATCAAAGTCATCACTTGCCTTCAGTATCAGCTGCATCCCCTCTACCGGTTGATTCCCTTCCAGAACCTGAATAGATAATGTATCACTTGCCGCCTTAACCACAAGTGTGCCTATTCCTGTAAAACCGCTAAAAATCATTGTCAATACTATCATACCCGTTATGATTCTTTTTATATATCTGTTCATATTTTCCCTCTCTGCTGTCAATTATTTAATCTTGATCGCCACTGTCTTTTTCTTTCCGCTTCCATCTGTCGCTTTCGCAGTAATCTTAACTGTTTTGCCCTTTCCTGACTTTTTCGCTGTAACTTTTCCTTTGGAATTTACAGTCGCGTACTTTTTATTGGAAGATGACCATTTTAACTTTTTATTAGCTTTCTTTCCGTTCGTTTTAACCGTTGCTTTTACTGTTGCTTTCTTTCCGGCTTTCACTGTTTTCGGCGCTTTCAGACTAATCCTTGTAACAGCGTTCTTCATGATCTTAATCTGATAAACTCCTTTTTTTCCGCTTCCATCTTTCGCAGCCGCAGTAATTTTGACTGTCTTTCCAGCACCAGCTTTCTTTAGCGTAACCTTACCTTTAGAGTCCACAGTTGCATATTTCTTATTAGAACTTGTCCATTTGACAGCTTTATTTGTTGCATTTGACGGAGTCACCTTAGCTGTCAGCTTTACTTTTTTTCCGGCAGCAATACTTTTTGAATCGCCGCTTACTGTGACCTTTTTAACTGCAGTACGTTTTCCTGAAACACCGGAAGGTTTCCCGGAGGGTTTCCCCGAAACCGCAGAGTTATTTCCAGAAGAATTGGAATGATTATCTTTAACAGCCGCCCGGTACTCAATCACAACCGGATGCACGGACAGACTTTTCATTGTAAAGCTTACACGGTTATCATCCTGTTTAAATCCAATTGACTTCAGCTTCCCTGCATTGTCTATATAGTAGACATTGGCAACTTTCTTTGATGCTTCAATTTTTTCCGTAATCTTAAAACTGCCGGCGGCAAGCTTTGATATTTCCCATCTGTGCGGGTTAATCACACTAATATCGAAGACGTCGTAATCTTTCCCGTCTAATCCCGTTACCAGATTTTTACTGAGTTTTTTTTCTATAGCAAGAAAATCCTTGAAATTAAATCCTGATATTGTAGTTTTTCCTGACAAACTTGTGATGGTCTTGTCATTCTTATGTGCATCCTTTTTATCCACCAGTCGGATTTCATTTACCTGATGGCAATCCGCATGGTCATAAAAATACCTTTCACCAGGACGTCCCTTGTCAGTCCGGTACTCTGACTTGTCTTTAGCCGCAATAGGGAATGATTCAATACCATACTTTTCATCATCCACTACGATAATATACGTCACATCTTCCAGAAGGCGGATATCATACCCCGCAGCTCCATGACGGAATCTCCCGTTGTCACCCGTAGTGGTTTCAATAGTCTCAACTGCGCTCACCAGCCTGACCGGAACATTCCTCAACTCACCGTTACCGTTTTTATAATAAACTGGCAGCCGAAGGAGCACCCTGTCATCATCATCCGTATCGGAACTGTCTTTTTTTGCGACCTGCAGGCTTTTAAATTCAGGATAATCATAGGTATCCGCATTTTTCTTAATGTCAAAAATCTTTCCGTTATGAACCCATATGTATGCGTTCTTTGATAACTTTGTCGTTGTAGTTTCAGCTCTTACAACCTTATAATTCTTATCTTTTGCTGTAATAATATATGTATGGTTATCAATCAGGTCCAGATCAGGAAGTCTGCCATTTTTAGCTTCCACAATTTTCTCTGTCTTCTGTTTTGTACTGTCAAAAATTTGAAACTTAATTGTATTTGCAAATGGCTCTATCTTACCGCCCGGTTTGCCGTCTACAATTTCTTCAACAGGCAGACTCTTTATTTTCACAGATGTTCCGCCATGTACATTTTTCTCCTGATATGGCGGAATATTATGATACTTCGGCACAGAGGACGACTGTGAAGCCACGCCCTGCACTGTCATGTCTTTTTCCATAGCAGGCTCTTTTGGCAGCGTCTCAGATACTTTTGATACTTCGGTTACATCTGCAGATTCATCGGATGCCGCCGCCTCATTCTGTGCTTCTGTTACATTGTCTGCTTCTGCAGTCATCTGGGTCCGCTCACTTTCTGCTGCTGTCTGTGAATGCTCATTTTCTTCCTTTTTCTCATTCTCTGCTTTCATAAGCATCCCGTCATCTTTAACTGCAACAGTGACTTTAACATTCATTTTTTCCCATGTATACTCACCGGATTCAGGGTTATAGGGATTTGTTCTGGAGACTCTGACTCGATATACCTCCTTTGTATCTTTCTCATTTTCCGGAATTTGTACAGGGAATTCCGCACTCATACCGCTTTCTCCTACATCCGCGGTATTCATATCTTCTCCTGCTGTTTCGTATACTTCATTTCCTTCCTGCACAGATACCTGCTTTTCAAGCACCCACCAGACTACATCTCCCAGATTCTCACCGGTAACCGTTACCGCAACCTCTCCCCCATTGCCTTCCAATTCATCTGACGATATATTGACCTCTAATATTCCTGCCCTTACAGTTATCCCCGATCCTGTAAAACATCCCAATATCAACGCAAACGTCACGATTATTGAAAGTACTCCTTTCTTATATATTCTCATAACTTTCCCTCCTCAATAAATGCCATACGATACTGTTAATAATCTATTTTTTAATTATACCCCCCCCCCCCTATATTTTTGTCCAATTGGTATATCATATATATAGATTCATTTATTTAGATTTTCTATGTATTATCAGACAATTAAAATAAAGCACAAAAAAACGGGAAAGTATCCCTTTCCCGTTACCAAAAATATGATCGTGTTATCTCTCGATATTGCTCATATTCTATTTGATCATAAAAATATTCTTTCTTATGTTCCGTGATCCCAAGCTCCCGAAACCACCGTTTCTTTAACATCTTACATAGTTCTTTCTTTTTCTCTCCCTGCAGGGTATTCAGATTCCATAACGAAAAATGCAGCGCGTAATTAATAAAGTCCTTCTCCAATTCATAATACAGCCCATATTTTACAAGATTTATCCGAAGTGCCGTAAGCGCTTCATAAAAACACTGCCATGATCGTTCCCTTGTATTGGAAAGTGACTTTGGATTGTTCCTGCGCTGGTGCACCAGAATCTTTTCTTCTATCTCTATACGTTCTGCCAGCACAATCGCCATAAAAACAAACAAAAGGTCATTAGATGTGCGCTGCTCTTGAAAATTAAGTTTATATCCTTGGACAAATTCTCTTTCAAACAGCTTATCCCATGTCCACCCCACAAAAACTTTGAATACATTTTCTGTAAATGTCCGGTGATCCATGGGACGATACGGCGGCAGCGCATGCTTTCTAAGAGTCCAGCCCACCTGACAAAACGTCCTCAGATCTTCCCTGTACTGGTCCGAACCAAATACAAGTACCTGCGCATTCTGCTTTTTCGCTTTCTTATATGTCTGTTCAAGCATGTCCGGCTCAAAGAAATCATCTGCATCCAAAAATGACAGATATTCACCCTTTGCCAGTGACATTCCTTTATTTCTCGCCGCGCCGGCACCAGAATTTTTCTGACATATCACCTTGATTCTTTTATCTCTATGCATATAGCTTTCCATAATCTCAAGGGACTTATCCGAAGAGCCGTCATCTACGCATAAAATCTCTATATCCTTTAAAGTCTGCCCGACAATACTATCCATACATTGCTTCAGATATCTTTCCCCATTATAGACAGGAATGATCACAGACACTTTCGGCTTTTCTGTCTCCAATTTTTCTTTCTTCAAATTTTATATCCTCCTGCCATCTTTTTTAGTTTTATCGGCAGGCATAAAAGCAGTCTTCCAAGTCTGAATGATTTGGAACAGCGAAGCCTTGCAATTTCATTTTTAAGCTTTGAGTTCTGTATTTCCAGTTCATTGATACGCGCAAATATTTTTTCATCCACACTTTTAGGATAAACCCGCCCCCAATAATATTTTTCCGGATCTTCGGTCATACTTTGGATATGATTCCATGCTGTCTCGGAAAATACATCCTTTTTAACCTCTGAAAGCGCGATACCGCGTTTTAGTTCCTGACTGAATCTATATATATATCCTTTTCTGTATTCTTCTTTAATCCTCCACAATGTTCCCATATAATTGTGATATTTTTTGAACCAGTACATATATTTGAACCGTTCCCATATTTCCGGCTTTTTTATGAGGATACTCCGAATATAATCATATTCTATATTTATACAGTATACCTTCTCCTTACTGTTAACAGAAGAATCCGGATTATCACGGCGGTTCCTGTAATAGGGCTTATCAATGATCATTGCCCGCTCACCATAGACAAATGTCTGAAACCAGAATCCATTGTCCTGAAATGAAGCCCCCGATGTCTCGTTGTGCCAAATCTGATTCTTTTCTAAAAATTTTCTCTTATAGATCCCGCTCCATGTATTCATAATATACCGCAGTGTATCCGCATCTTTACTGGGATTGAATACTTTATTATAGTCCTGTTGTTTTTGAGAAAGGTGATTATAGTAAAATTCACGTTCTCCATCTTCTCTTGTAGTGAATCTGTAAAAATCAGCTTTTACAAAATCCAGCTGATACTTTTCTGCCGTATCGTATAGTTCCTGGTACATATCCGAAACTATATAATCATCCGGTTCTACGATTCCGATATACTCTCCCACAGCCGCAGCAATCCCTCTGTTCATGGCATATCCATATCCACGGTTTTCCTGATCAAGCAGTATTATTCTTCCATCCTGTGACTGGAACCGTTTTAATATATCAGAAGACCGGTCTGTAGACCCATCATTTACGCAGATGATCTCAATATTTTCCAGAGTCTGTGCCAATACGCTTTTCATACATTCTTCAAGATAATCCTGTACATTATATACAGGAATAATAATTGATACTTTAATCATGCTTTTTCTCCTGCTTTTGTGCTCTTTTGATGATTTTTCGAGCCGTCCTCACCGGAAATCCTATAAGTCTGGCAAAACGATAGGTTCTGGAGTTTTTGATCGCATCCACTTCTTTTTTCAGACGTTTAATTTCTAAACCCCTGTCATATTTTTCTCCATAAGTAATCTGAAGCTTACGGTTTAACTCAGATTTCTCAGCATATGTCTTTTGCAGCTTACAGTTTAATACGCTTTTCTCCCGCTGCGCTTTCCCCAGCGCAAAAAAGCCGTTAACATCCGGCTGCACATAGAGTTTAAAGTCCAGCCTCTCCCTTTTATCCAGCTTATCAAACGCGCATTGCTCCTGCCATGTCAATTCACCAAAATATTTTCTTATATTGTACAGCATCCCTTTAAAGATATCTATAACAGCTTCCCATGTTTCATCATCAAAGTTCCTGCTCAAATCGCTTTGTCCCAGAAATGAACGCATGTTTAAAAACGCTCTGAAGTAACCATAAGTATGCTTTATCCCCGAACCGTCCGTTTTGTCTGTCATAACAGAATCATCATGTATCCGTCGTTTATAAAAACTTTCCGGCAGATACCCTGCATTTTCTGCCAGCAGACATGCCCGGAATGTAAAATCATTATCTTCATGAAGGATTCCCCCGCAAAATATAATTCCTGCATTCTCAAGAAATCTTCGTCTAAACATCTGCATCACCACACTGGTTCTGTATTCACTTTCTTTTCGCATTTTCGCAAGCATCCTCAAACCAGTACATTTTTCAGGATATTTCCCGGTTCTATGATAATAATCCTGGAACATTGGGTACTTTTTTCTGGCGTTATCATTATCATATACTGTATCCCCATCAAAAATCAGAATATCTAATTGTCTCTCATAGCTTGTTTCGTATAACCTTTGTATCGTGTGTTCCTCCAGCCAGTCATCACTGTCTACAAACTCTATATATTCTCCCTGCGCTTTTCTTATCCCTCTGTTTCTTGTCTCTGCAAGACCGCAGTTTATCTGGGTATAGACCGATATTCTATTATCCTTTCGGGCATATTCTTTCAAAAGTGCCAGGGAAGAATCCAATGACCCGTCATCTATGCAGATTATTTCAATTTCCCGAAACGTCTGCCCTGTTACGCTGTCCAGACATTTCATAAGATATTTCTCAGCATTATACACCGAAATAATCACAGACACCTTAGGCTTTATACAGGATCCTCCTTTGCATACTTTACGCAGCACACTTGCCTCTGGCTCATACCTTGAAAACGATGCCGCCAACTCTTTGCACCTGTCAGCATATTCCCTGATCTGTGTACTGAATATCCGCAGCTGCTCCGCCCGTATTCGAAAAGAATATTTATCCTGGATGACCGGCCATAATTCCCTTATCTTTTTCTTTACTGCATCATAATCCTCAAAAATCTTTTTTGTCTGCTCTACAAACTCATTTTCATTGCGGTATAATAATACTGCATCACCAAACATCCTGACAAGACTTACTGAATAATCTGAAATCACAGGCAGTCCGCAGGCAATTGCCTCTATGATACGGGTATTGATAAAACCATACAGCGCCATATCTTCATAATGATCGTCAACTGTAACCTTTGCATTTCTGTAAAGCTTGGGAAGATCATCATTGGGAATATTTTCTTTTACGACATATCCCGCACTTTCAGGAAGCACCTTTTCCCAATTCGCCCCCCATATTTTCAGAGGAATATTGTGTGCAATAGACCAGACTACACTTTTTCTTTTTACATACCGAGAATTTCCTACAAACACCCAGTCATATTCTTTTTCTTTTTTTTCCTCCGGATCCGGAAAAAATATCTCTGTATCTGCACATATAGGGAGCACTCTGACCGGAACTTTCAGCCTGTTTTTTATCTTTTCAGCATAGATTTCAGAACCGATACAAACCATATCGTATGAATTATACTCTTCATCTGTAATTGTGGACGGATGACTTAGGTTCCACATAATATAGATACAGCTTTGATTTTTTCTGACGGGGAAATATTCCTTATGTCCTCTGAGCACCACAACTACATCTGCCGTATCGTCATCTTCGTACCACTCATCGAAGGATTCTACGAAAACACAAACATCCAGTCTTTCCAGATACTTTTTCAATGAATTGGAAAAAGCATATTCTGACCAGAGTTTTTTCACTGGTTTATTTGGAAATCCTGCTTTTATCACCCATATCTCTTTTCCATTTGCGATTTTTCTTCTATCTTCCATAGCCTGCCCCATCCCTCATACCTTTATGTTTATTATTACCCAGAACCTTGACTGCCTTTTTGCTTATTACAAAAAAGGAGAGCGGAAACTCCGTTCTCCTTCACAAACTCCATTCTGTCTGTCTATTCTACAGGAACTACCTTGTTCTGCTTTTTATCATAATGAACTGTATTTCCTTCTTTGTCAACATATGGATGTCCTTCATTACTCCATCCAATCCATCCATCACTGTAAAGAGACACATCCGTATATCCGATCATCATGGCATCCCACGCTTCTTCCGCTGCTCTCCAGCCGCTGCCGCAGAAGAATGACATATGCTTTCCTGTATCTATTCCCTGCTCTTTCCACATAGCTTCTAAGACTTCTTTACTTCTCATAGACTTATCAGGATTTCTATAATAGTACATAGAACTGGAATATCCGATTCCTGATTCAGAATGTATAGAACCATCAATTCTTCCCATCAGATCATGATAGTCATATCCGGAAGACTCTCCATTCCATTCTTCAATAGTACGTGTGTCAATGAGCTGGAAGTTAGAATCGTTGGCAAGCTTCTCTGCCGCTTCGTCTATCGTGTCGATCAGATCAGGATTCTGCGGTTTGTCCGCTCCGAAACTTACTTTTTCCGGCTTAATGATACCGCTTTGCATTTCGTAGCCTTTCGCATTCCAGCCTACTAATCCCTCACTCATAACATGGACATTTTCACACCCAAGATATTTAAGGATGATAGCCATACGTGTTGTTGCCATAGGCTCATATCCTACAATAACAACGCAGCTGTCCTTTGTTACACCCTTTGTCTCTGCAAGAGTAAAAAGCTCATCATCTGAAAGCAGACGCCATTCATTTTTATAATCCTCATCTTTTTCTTCTACATATACTCTCTGACCTTCATATTCATCCGTGTTCACATGAACAGCTCCCGGAACATGTCCATCTTCGTAACCAGACCCAGTGTCTTCGTTATTCGTCTCATCACCCCATGATACATCTAGCAGTACGACAGGTGCATCCTTAACAATATCTGCTGCCTGAGCCTCAAGTTCTGCGCCGTCTACAACATGGTCTGCAATATTCTTTACAATTTCAGCCGGCATATACATATTATAATTTTCATAACTTACCAGATTCTGGGAACCTGAATTGATAAGCTCTGTTGCATTAAATGTAGAAATATTTTTGTATCCGTTTTTCTCCAGATACTCCTTTACAGCCGCCGCATCCTTTCCGTTGGTGTCATAGATAATATAAGATTTTTCAGCGGTCATTGCATTAGCATCAAGCTCCTTTTGGATCGCTTCCTCTCTTGTCTTATTCTCTCTCTCATCTGATTCATATTCACAGTCTAACCACTGTGCGGAGATGTTGACCGCATTTTCAAGATGGCCTCCCTTTTTGGCATTGTCAAGTGCCCATCCCTGATAAGCGTCCGGAATTCTGGCATCTACAAGGATCGTATTTTCATCTGTATCCGTAATATACGCCAGCACATCCTCCTGAGTCGCCTCACCTGATACCGGTTCTTTTGAATCTGCTTCTTCTGAATCTGCTTCTTTTTTCGGTTCATCTCCTGATGAAGCTTTTTCATCTTTTCCGCAGCCGCCAAATACTAAAACAGCCGCTAACATAAGCATGATCACTGCCTTCCTTTTCATACTTGTGTCCTCCTTGGTTTTTATGTTAGTTTTACCTGTAATATTATATTTTATTATAGCATCAGCGTCTAATCGTTTTTTCCTATAAATCATCTGTACCATTGTCTTTTTCTATATACCGCCATTATTTTTCTACCTCTCCTACTACTGCCCATCTCCAGTATGACTGATCGTAATTCCACGTATTTTCATACCCTGCCATCTCGAGTACAAGCTGCATATATGCAGAGCGGATCCCTCCTGTACAGTAAGCTACGATCTTATCGGTTTTAGATATTCCTGCATCCTCCATCATCTTTTCCACATCCGCCTTAGACCGTAAACTCCCATCCTCCCGGAATAAATTTGTATAAGGCAGATGAACGGCTCCCGGCAGATGCCCGCCCTGTGCTTCACCATACTTTACAGCGCCTTTATATTCCTCCTCTGTACGAACATCTATAACCTTGTACGCATCATAATTACTCATCAATTCTTCTGTCTCCATGACATGAGTCTTATCAATAGAATCAATGGTCACTTCCACTGGCTCTGACTTAGCGGCTCCTTTCTGGGTCGGTACACCAGCCTCCTTCGCTGCACTGTATCCGCCGTCTACCATCCTGACATCCGTATATCCGGCCGCTGCAAGCTCCCACAGCACTCTCGCGTCATCACCCCATCCGTTAAGAGTCTCTCCTAAAAGGATCAATTCTTTATCTTTATCCATGCCAAGCTCTCCAAGCTTTTCAGAAAGCTCAGAAGGATCCGGAATCTTTCCCCAGCCTTCATCACCTGCCGCGCCGTAATTCTCGCCGCACGTCCCGATTTCCTGCCATGTTGTAGCAATGGCCCCTTTAAGCGTCTCCTTTTTTGCCTTGTCAACGCCCCGGCAGTCTACTAAAAGAACATTCTCATCCTCTGCATGCTCTTTTACATAGTCCGCTGTCACAAGATATTCTCCCTCAAATGAATCTGTTGATACCAGTTCCTCTTTTGGCACACCCTTGTTTCCACAACCTGCCAGAAGTGAAACTGCCAGCAAAGCTAATCCAATATATTTTCCAAATCTTTTCATATTATGCTTCTCCGTCAAGAATTTGCTCTGTTATCTGAATCACCTTATCCAAAAGCCCCGGACAATAGCTTAAAAGTTTCCCGCTGTCAAGAGCATTTTTAAGTTCTTCCGGAACAGACAGATCATATCCGATCAACTCTTTACATTCTACCGTACTAAATTCCTCTGTAAACTTTTCATTGAGCTGCCCCATCTTAGCCAGCATAATTTCCTTCTGCTTCATGAGACCATCCGGATTAGTGTGGCCATACTTTAATCCCAGAGCCATCAGCGCTCCGGTATAAGCCCCGCATACAGAACCAAGCATCATTCCGCCGCCGAACCCTGCAGCCACACGGTTTGCCTCATCCTCGCTGATCCCAAGCCTATGAGCAAAATATTTTAATACTACTTGTGAACAATCATATCCTTTCATAAATTCTTCCGCAATCTGTTTTGTCTCCATATCTTCCTCCTTTTGATTCTCTACGCCGTACTTCCGCCGCAGCTTGACCCTTGCCCTGCTGTGCATGCATAACAATGCTTATCGAAGCAGATTTTTCTTTTTTCATATGGCTTTCCAGGCAGATCCTTAATATTTTCTCCAGACGAAATCGGCATATCTACCGCCTGATTAAAATCACAGTCATAAAGTTTACCATCCCATCCTACAGATAACTGGCTTCTACACATCATACCTGGAAGCGCTCCGGTATTAAAAGCATTAAAAAGCTTTGTAAGATACCCTTCCATATTACCGCTACTTATAAGAAATGAACCGAACCTGCCGATGGGATTATTAGTAATAGTGAACAAATTATTAAATACAATGCCATATTCACTGCCCAAATGCTCTTTGTACTCTTTTTCCATAGCTGCCTGCTCTGGCGGAAAAAATGCTCCTCCCGGATTAAATACCATATTAAGTACCAGTTCAGGATCTTTCCCGTATCCAAGCATGTTCAATTTCTTCAAAACCTCAATTGACTTTTCAAAAGTGCCTTCTCCGCGCTGCTTATCAGAATTTTTTGCCCTGTAGTGGGGCAGAGAGCAAATGATCGTCACTTTGTTTTCCGCATAAAATTCCGGCAGATCCTTATAGCCGTCTTCCAGCATGATCGTAAGATTTGAACGAACCATAACATTTTTACATATCTTTACCGCTTCTTTCACAAACCAACGGAAATTGGGATTTATTTCCGGTGCTCCTCCTGTGATATCAATCGTATCAAATCCCCATTCTGTATAAATCTTAAGGCATGCCTCCATCACATCTCTTTCCATCACTTCCGTACGATTTGGTCCTGCCTCCATATGACAGTGCTTGCATGCCAGATTGCAAAGTCTTCCCACATTGATCTGAAGTACAGACATCTTTTCAGTCTCTAGTAAAGCTTTGTCCTCCACCTGGGATTCAAAATCCGGAATCTGTGTTAATTTCTTAAATTCTTCTCTCACATCCATAATTAAAACTCCAGTTTCTTTACTATATTTTTCATCTGAACACCATGAACCAGCGCAGCCCCGCCTTTAATAGCCGCTGCTACATGCACTGCCTCTGTCATCTGCTCTTCATCTACACCCTTTGACAAACAGTCCTGAGTATAGGAATCAATGCAGTACGGACACTGGACTGCTGTTGCCACTGCCAGCGCGATCAATGATTTCTCCCTCGCCGTCAAAGCGCCTTCTGCAAATACCGACCCATAATACTGCATGAAATTATCCCAAAGTTCCGGCGCTTCCTCTCCCATTGTTCCAAACTTTTCCAGATCCTTCGGATCATAATATGTGTTCATCTACTTATCCTCCTTTTTTGTCTTTCTTTATATAATTGTTTAATTAAAACAATCAAAGCTGATATCGCAAACAAAAGAAGCAGTCCCGTCACAAACAATTTTGCTCCTCCTGTCAGCATACTTCCCACATAGGAATAGATGATGGTAGCCGGAAGCTGCCCGATTCCTGTCGCAATAAAGAAACTGCCAAAAGACATTGATGTAAGTCCGGCTGCATAACTTACGATATCAAATGAAATAAACGGCAAAAGCCTTGCGATCAGGATACTCATCTTCCCGTGCCGCTCAAAAAAATCATCAATCTGCTCAAGCCCTGCCCTGCTGGTAAGCTTTTCAGCAATATCCCTTCCAAGGATCCTTGCGATATAAAAACAAACTGCCGCTCCGGCCATAGCACTAGCCCACGACAGGATCGCCCCTTTCCACCAGCCAAACAGATTCGCATTGGCAAATGTAAGAAGAAACGCCGGCAATGGCGCTGCAACAGACTGCAAGATCATCAGCAGAAAAGAAACTGCCGCCGCGTATATGCCATATGACTTTACAAAGTCCCTCACCACTGTAAAATCCCCGCTTGCAAATGCCCCCAATATAGTATTTATCGTCTGATTTACTGACGGTATAAAATAATATGCCAAAAGCGCCGCAGCGGCAACACCCGCCACTGCTGCCTTTCTATACCAATTTTTTTTCTTTTTATCCATAATCTTAAGCCTCTTGTCTGAAATAATCTCGGGATATCCTGTCTAAAAATTCATAAGACAGATAGCTTTCAAGTTTTTTATATGTAGATTCATTAAATATCAGTTTATCCGGCTGCTGATATTCAACCCATGCCATTGCACACCATGTCACCCCTCTTAAGCACGTAATAGGGATATAAGCATATACCTTCTCTTTCAGTCCATCTGTACAAAATCTCCCATCTACCGCTTCGATATATTCTTCCAGAAATTCTTCCGTTTCCTGCGGACTAAGTATCACATCAGTCTTCCAAAAGGTAGTCGTAGGAGCAAGAAAATGCCCCAGATCCTGTGCCGGATCCCCATAAAGCGGCTTTTCCCAGTCAATCAGGTAATTTTTCTTATCCTTGCCGTTAATGAGAAAGTTTGTGGAGTTAAGTTCTGTGTTGATACAGCACTGATACCCTTTGTGGGTTTCAGTCCGGTTAAGTTTTTCCCACCCTTTATCCATAAGCTTACGTATCTTCTTTTTCGTTTCTTTACTGCCAAGATGAGAATCCATATACACCTTTACCATCTCTTCACATTCTTGCAATATAGCTTTCAAAGGGTTTTCAGGGCTTAAAAGCCCTAAGCCTTCTGAAATCGGAACACTGTGGATATCTGCAAGGCACTGGGCCGCCAGCCTCATATCTTTACGGTAATCAAGACTGCTGCCTGGGAGATATTCCATGACAAGTACTCCATGATCCAGATTTTCAAGACTCCCGTCCACATAATATACTTTCGGTGTCCTTCCTGAATCCTGCAGCAATCTTAGCGCGCGGTACTCATATTCAATCTGGTTTTCAAGGTGCATCTGACTTCCGCAGTTTACACGTAAAAGAAAATCTTTCCCGCTTACCGGATGAGTAAATATATAATTGATATTATATTCCCCCTGTGCTAAAAGCCTGTATTCTTCACTTACCTCATCAGGCAGTTCCATAGCATTCCGGTAAACGGCAAGCTTTATATATTCTTCCAATCCCCCGATTCTGTTCATACACTGTTTCCCCCTCCTTCCGTCTGACTTTTCCCATTACACCCCCGCATGAGTCCCATTTTAAACTTATCTAATCAATCATCTCACATCCGCATACATATCTGCGATCACTGTTATATCCATGCCATCACGGTATTTCTTCCGCAGCCGGTTCATCCTCCACATCTCACGCAGTTTTAAAACTGTCCCCGGCGGAAATCTTCTATCAGAAGTATAGATCCTCTTTCTTGTGATTCCGATTTTTTCTCCTCTTGCCTTCAGGCACAGCGAAAACTGATAGTCCTCCATCACCGGAATCTCCGGGAACATCCCTATGTCAAAGAACAACTTTCGGTCAATAAATATCCCCTGATCACCAAACACAATATTCCTGTCCCTGACACGATGATTAGATATGACACGGCAGGTAAACATAAAAAAATTTTTCGAGTGAAATGCAATTCCAAAACATCCGACTCTGTAATTTTTCATAACACTGCGGATCTGCTCCAAAGGCTGCTCAGGCAATTCACTGTCACAGTGCAGAAAAAACAGAATATCTCCTGTACTTTCTACTGCCCCCTGATTCATCTGTTTCGCTCTTCCTTTATCCGAATGGATCAGTTTAAAATCAGCACTTATATACTCAAGAGTCTTATCTGTACTTCCCCCATCCACTAGAATGATCTCACACCGGTCCTTTATCTCTTTGAGACTCTCAAGTAATTTTTTAATAGTTTTCTCCTCGTTATAGATCGGCACGATTACAGATATCCTGCTTGATTGCATCAGGTACTTCGCCGTTTTTGTCTTTTGCAGGGACTTATTCATTCTCATTCTGTCCCGAAATTCTCTAACATCTTCTCTTGTATCTATATCATACTGCCTTCTGCCTAATCCTACTGACATCCCTTTGCTTTCCAGTGTGCGGATCGTATTATAAAGAACACTCCCATGCCCATATGTCTGTTTTTCAAATACCTCTTTTTCAGCAGCTTTCATACCTACAAGGTAATATCCGCCGTCAGCAGTAGGACCAAGCACAATATCCTTTGTCTTTAACACGTCAAATGCCTGTCGGATATCCTCCCACTGCACCTGCGGCACATCTGTCCCTATCAGGACGCAAGACTTGTAACCTCTTGCCATTACCCTCTCAATCGCCAGATACATCCTCTGTCCCAAGTCTTCTCCCTCTTGGGGGAAATATCCTGCATTCTCTCCGAATATCTGATAAAGGATATCTTTCTGATATTCCCGTTCTTCACACACATTGTGAAATACTCCCCGGACAGCACCTGACACATTCTGCTTGTCTGCCTTACCGGAACACATCTTACCAGATAGTCCTTTAGTATAACAAATATATATATCTGCCTCCGTCCTTCTGCACATTGCAGCTATATCCTCCAGAAAGCAAATGTGGAGTTTTGCGCACTGCCTTGGCGTAAAATAGGGCATTAATCTTGTCTTCGTCTCACCCGGCACCGGCACTCGGGTAAATATTATCAATGCTTTTTTTTTCATGTATCCCTTTCTGGCCTCTGACTATAGATATTTTGTCTTCATTCGATTGATCAATGACTTTACCGTATCCGGCTTTTCATGGACCCCAAGTATCTCCGGCAGGACATGGCGGACCTTTTTACACCCATTACGTGTAAGATTACCTGCGCAAGAGCCGCAATAAGTATAGATACTCTCGGGCATGTCCTTTATCTTCAGCGCAAATCCTTTTGCAAGCTCTGGTTCCAGCACTCCGCCATTACCGCCAAGGCCACAGCACTGGATATCTTCTACAAACTCACAGCTGCTTTTCATGAAACACTCAATATCCGGCAGCCATTCCCCTTTCTCTCTATCCGGGCATGGACGAAATAAAAATCCACCTCCGGATATTTTCTCTCCAAGCTTTAAGTCTCTTAGTTTTTCATATATGTTCACTATCTTTATAGAAATATTTTTTTTCAGATATTCATAGCAATTGGGACACAAAGCAACAATCTCCGTCACATCTTCTGCCAAAAGCCGTTCTTCAATCCCCCGTACGATTTTTCTTTCCTCTTCTTCCATCCCAATATCCGCTATAGGTTTGCCGCAGCACTCATACACGGTTCCTATCCCTGCCGTTTCCCACAAAAGATCTGCAAGTTTTTTCATTGTTTTCGGATATACTGATGGGAAATTGCAGCCCGGAAACAATACGCTGTTCGCTGTGATATGTCTGTAATTTCTGTACAGATAATCCTTTTTCTCGGAGATCATCCTTTTATACTTTTTATTTACAAATACACCGGCATCCTTTTTTACCTGGTTCCGGCGCATGTCTGCTACCACCTGCTGCCCGTCAATCCCTGCAGGACATACTTCACTGCAGCGCCCACACAGAAAACAATGATATGCCAGCTCATTTAATTTGTTTGTATCACCGATGTCAATTCCATATTTATCCAAAAATACACAGTTCTTTTGACAGATATGGCAATGCACACAGTTTGATGTATCAGCAGTCCTTATCTTACGCTCTGTCATCCTTCCTACACTCCTCTTTTATATAACGCTTTTTTAAAAATGTCCCTAAGCCCACAACAACTGCTGCCATAAAAAGAGCTGTCCCGATATATAAAATCCGATTCTCTTTATCTGCAAAACCCGCTGTTCCTACTGTGTACATGGCGGTTCCAGGAAGCATAAAGATAAAAGAATATACTGAATACGTACTAAACCGGATAGCCGTTATCCCATAAGCAAAGTTCTGCAGATTATAAGGAAATAACGGAACCAGTCTCGTGATCATAAGAACAAATATCTCATTAGTCCCTGTCTCATCAAAAAGCCACTTTTTTAAGTATTTATTCTTCATTACCATTGGTTTTATACTGTCTCTCAAAAAAAAGCGTCCCACAGCAAACGCAAGCATAGCGCCAACCGTTGTTGCCGCCGAACAGCAAAGTGTTCCAATTACCGGACCGAACAATAATCCCGCCACAATAGCAAACGTCACTCCCGGAAGCGCCAGCACCACACATCCAACGATAGTAATACCAATATAAATCGACACAGCTAAAACAAGATTATCCTCTACTACTTTCTCAAGAAATTTCAGATTATCTTCATTCTCAATATATGATGACCAGCCAAATGATTGATTTAAAATCAATATCAAGGCAGCACCTGCCAAAAATATCCACAACTTTTTATTCTTCATTTTAACATTCCTGTCTCTATATTGTTGTTTCATTATAGCATTTCTATATTTGACCGCATAATTGATAATACAAATGTATCATTTTATTTATAGATTTATCCTATAATTCGATCGGCTTTCCATCCAGTGAAGCAGATATCAATCCATCCTTTCCATCATATACAAGTTTCAGGGAAAAGAACTCTTTTCTTTTCCGCAAAAGACGCAGAAAGATCTTATCTCCTTCCCAGATATTAAGGTTTTCTACCTTATCAATATCTACCCACTCAAGCTCTCCTTCGTCACACTCGGCCTGTTCCCCCAAAAAACCATCCGCCGTAAACAAGGACATATATTCTGTCACACCATTTCCTGAAACAAAAGTCACTATCCCCCGGTACTGATAAGAAGTAAGTATATAACCTGTCTCCTCCTTCACTTCCCTCAAAAGACATTCCTCCGGACTTTCATTTTTCTCAAAATGACCTCCTACACCGATCCATTTGTCTTTATTTACATCCTTCTCCTTCACTGTCCGGTGAAGCATTAGATATTTGCCGTCTCTTTCTATATAACACAGCGTACTAAGTCCCTTCATACTGATCTTCTCCTTTTTCATAAATCCTCTGGACGCCTCTCTTATAATCCGATACAATAAACATTAAAGTTCCATAATGTCTATCATACCGAAAACACTGGAGAAACGCAATGAACCGTTCAATTATTTATCATATATCAAAAGAGAACGCAGGACTTAGAATCGAACAATTTTTAAAAAGAAAAGGCTATTCTTCTAAAAATCTCGCCGCGATCAAACGCATGCCAAAAAGTATTCTCGTAAATGGAACCCACTATTATATGCGAGATATTTTATCCGACGGAGACTGCCTGACTGTGCAGATCCAGGAGACAAAATGCTCTGAAAAGATACCCCCTTTTGAAATACCGTTCAATATCATATATGAGGATGAGGATATCATTGTCATCAATAAATCTGCAGGCATGCCGATACACCCTTCTATGAACAACTATACCAATTCCCTTGCAAATGGCCTGGCATGGTATTATCACAAGCAGAGTAAACCATTTATCTTCCGATGCTGCAATCGCTTAGACCGGGATACCTCCGGACTTACAATAGTTGCCAAACATCTTGTCAGCGGCAGCATCCTTTCCGATATGAACCGCCACCGTCAGATACACCGGGAATATCTTGCGATCACAAGGGGGAAGATTTCTCCAGAATCCGGAACGATCACTGCGCCTCTTGCCAGAAAACCCGGCACTATCATTGAACGGACAGTAGATTTTGACCACGGTGAATATGCCGTCACCCACTATCAGCTAAAAGAATATAAGAATGGACACAGCCTGATCTCTCTGTGCCTTGAGACAGGGCGCACCCATCAGATCCGCATTCATATGAAACACCTCGGTTATCCGCTGATCGGTGATTACCTCTACAATCCAGATTTTGAATATATAAAAAGGCAGGCGCTCCATTCCCACACACTTTCTTTTCCTCACCCCATTACAGGAAAGCAAATGGAATTTCACGCACCGCTTCCCGATGACATGAAATCTATTTTACGCGATACTAAGCAGCATGGATTTATCCGGGATATAAATTAAAATGGCTCCCTTTAGTTCCTGCCAACAAAAAACAGGCTCCGAAGAGCCTGCTGCCTGCGGCATGATAAATTATAACCCGCAAATATATATACTTCCCCGCAATATTATCTCACCACTGTCAATACTGCTGCCGAACGCGGACCCATTTTAAATTGATTTCCCTCTGGTGACACTTTCTGTCCTGCTTTTGGTACACAGTCAGACAGATATCTGCCAGATGTATCCGCCTCAAACTTCCACTTCACCTGCAGCGGCAGATCCGGCAGGAAACAGATTTGCTCCTCCCAGTATGGATTGATTGCCAGACAGACAATATCATCCCCTGTGTCGTCATGATTACGCCCGGCATAGATCACACGCAGGATCTTTGTCCGGTCATTTGGTCCGGAAACCTGTATTTCAGGCAATCCCAATGAACATCCTCCGGAATATTTACGCACTACGTCATGCTCCTTACGCAGTTTTACCATATGCTTCATGTAATCGAAATGTTCCCTGTTCTTTTCAAGAAAGTCCCAGTTCAGCCATGACACTTCATTATCCTGACAATATGCGTTATTATTGCCGTATTGAGTATTTAAAAATTCATCACCAGCAAGGAACATAGGCGTTCCGCGGCTCATAAGAAGTACAGTCACAGCATTTTTTGCCAGTCTCTTGCGGAGTGTGAGAATCTCTACATCATCTGTCTCTCCTTCTATCCCGCAGTTCCAGCTCCGGTTATCATCGCTTCCGTCAACATTGTACCAGCCGTTAGCTTCATTATGTTTCTTACTGTAAGAATACATATCCCACAGTGTGAACCCGTCATGACAATTCAGGAAATTGACAGATGCATTCTTTCCTCTGATACTCGGATCATACAAGTCACGGGAGCCTGTGATCCTTTCGGCAGCAACCGAAGACAGTCCATAATCCCCTTTCAGGTAATCACGCATATCATCTCTGTATTTCCCGTTCCACTCTGTCCAGCGGCTCCATGCCGGAAAACTTCCCACCTGATAAAGTCCTCCCGCATCCCATGCTTCTGCGATCAGTTTCACATTTCCAAGCAGAGGATCAAAGGCAAGGCTCTGTAAAAGCGGCGGATTACTCATAGGTGTCCCATCCTGATTACGCCCAAGAATGCTTGCCAGATCAAACCGGAATCCATCCACATGATAAAATGTCGTCCAGTAGCGCAGACATTCCAGGATCATCTGACGCACTACCGGATGGTTACAGTTCAGTGTATTGCCGCAGCCGCTGAAATTGTAGTAGTACCCGTCTGGTGTCAGCATATAATACACATTATTATCAAATCCTTTAAAAGAAAAGCTTGGTCCTCTATCGTCCCCTTCTGCTGTATGGTTAAACACTACATCAAGAAAACACTCAATCCCGTTCTCATGAAGCGTCTTGATCAGGTTTTTGAGTTCATTTCCTTCCCTATTATACTCAACGCTTCCTGCATAGCTGGTATTAGGCGCAAAAAAACTTACCGTATTGTATCCCCAGTAATCCAGAAGCTGCTTTCCGTCAACTTCACGGCAGTCCTTCATCTCGTCAAATTCAAATACAGGCATAAGCTCAACAGCATTGACACCCAATTCCTTCAAATACGGTATCTTCTCCATAACTCCGGAAAATGTTCCCGGAAAGGAAACCCCCGAAGAATCATGCTTTGTAAATCCTCTTACATGCATTTCATAAATAACCAGATCCTCCATCGGAACCAGTGGATTATTCTCCACACCCCAGTCAAAGTTATCCTGAACAACTCTTGCTTTATAAAAACTGTCAGTTTTATTTTTCGTTCCCCACACACTCTGCCCGGTTACAGCCTTTGCGTAGATATCCAGCAAAATATTTTTTTTATTAAACAAAAGTCCTTTAGAAGGCTCATAAGGTCCATCCAGCCGATATGCATATTCAAAATCCGTAATGTGAAGCCCAAATACGATCATTGAATACACATTACCAATACGGTAATGATCCGGGAATTTAAGTACCGCATACGGCTCATCTTCCATCCGTCTGAACAGGAGAAGCTCGCAGGAAGTCGCCCCCTGCGAATGGATCGTAAAATTGACTCCCACCGGGATCGCAACTGCGCCATTCAGTTCATACAATCCCGGCCTTACCTCAAATCCTGCTATCTTATCCATCGGCACCATATGGACAGCATTCATATTAACATCTTGTTTCTGCATTTTAATCGCCTTCCTTCTGTTGTTCTATTTTCGTTTAACCTAATGCCATGCTAAGAGTTTCTAATAATTTGTCAACATCGATCGGTTTCGCTATATGACCATCCATACCGCTCTTTATCGCGTTCTGCCTGTCTTCTTCAAAAGCATTAGCTGTCATAGCAAAAATCGGTATTGCTGACAATTCCTTATCATCCAGAGCACGTATATGCTTCGCTGCCTGATAACCGTCCATCACCGGCATTTGGACATCCATAAGCACAAGCTGATAATATCCCAGACCGGCCGTCTTTAACATATCAACAGCCATCTGACCGTTTCCGGCAATTTCTACAGAAAATCCTGCATCCTCTAAGATCGCCGCGGCGATTTCCTGATTCAGTTCATTATCTTCCGCAAGAAGGATCCGTCCTGCGTGGAAGTTCTTCTTTTCTTCAGAACTCTTTTCCTTCTTATCATCTGCGCACACCACCGAATGCAGGCAGCTCCTTAACTCAGAGAAGAATAACGGTTTGCTGCAAAATGCTGTAACGCCTGCATCCTTTGCCTCATCTTCAACATCTGACCAATCATACGCTGTCAGTACGATGACCGGCACATCTTCTCCCATCTCTTTTCTGATCCGTCTCGTCACTTCGATTCCATTCATGTCCGGAAGCAGCCAGTCGATGATATATACACTGTATGTATCGCCGCGCGTAACTCCCTGTCGGGTGCGCAGTACCGCTTCTTTCCCGGACAGTGTCCACTCCGCGCGCATTCCGATCTGCTGCAGCATATATGTCACACTGTCACAAGTATTAAAATCATCATCCACTACCAGAGCCCGCAGATTCTTAAGCTCCGGTATATCCCTCGTTTCCGTTCCTTCAGCGTTCACACGGAATGTAAATGATACGATAAATTCTGTACCAACTCCCTGCTCACTTGTAACCCGGATATTTCCGTTCATCATATCCACTATATTCTTCGTGATCGCCATTCCAAGACCGGTCCCCTGGATTCCACTGATCGTAGTATTTTTTTCCCTCTCAAATGGCTCAAAGATATGGTTCACAAATTCTTCGCTCATCCCGATACCTGTATCTTTGATGTGGAATTCATAATTAGCATAACCTGCAGGCGCTCCGGCTTTTTCAATGATCCTCATGCTTATAATGCCGCCCGCGCCCGTATATTTGACAGAATTACTCAAAAGATTAAGAAGCACCTGATTCAGCCGCAGTTTGTCGCAGAAAATTTCTTCATTGAATATATCTACCGCATCAATATAAAGCTCCAGCTGCTTCGCGTATATATCCGCCTGTACAATATTGCGGAGCCCATGAAGGATATCCGGCAGACGGCACGGCTTCTCCTCCAGATGAAGCTTTCCGCTCTCAATCCGGCTCATATCCAGAACATCATTGATCAGACTCAGAAGATGCTCTCCTGAAGTCATGATCTTCCCGAGATATTCTTTCACCTGCTCTGTATTATCAATATGTGTAACAGCAAGAGACGTAAATCCAACGATTGCATTCATCGGCGTACGGATATCATGGGACATATTAGAAAGGAAGACACTTTTTGCCTTGTTTGCTTCATTTGCCTGCAGCAGCGCATCCTCTAACAATTCTTTTTTCTTCATCTCATTACGGATTTCCTCATCTACACTTCGGAATCCCAGTACAATGCCGCGATCTTCCTCCCATTGTCCGGCACGCACCGCCCGCATCTGGAAATACGTTACCTCACCATTCCTCACAGTCCGGTAATTGATATAATATTGTTTGTTCTCTGTCAGTTCTGCCCGGAGTTTCTCTCTTGAAGACGCTTTACGCATCATCTCCCTGTCTTCCTCATGGACATACTTTTGTATGTAAAGTCCCATGCTCTCTTCCAGCGAAATCTCTCTGCCAAAGTCAGTTTCAAACATATGATGCTTTTCATCTGACAATCGAAGGGGCATCCCTGCTCCTGTATTAAGTTCAAAAAAGCAGACAAGATTATACTCAATACTTAATGCATGGATCAGCTCCATATGATGACGCTCGTTCTTCTTCTGTTCAAGTTTTTGTGCGGTACAGTCCAGAAGGAAACGCTGGTAGACAAGTTCTCCGTTCTGTTCAATGAGCTTAACATTACCCATGATATGCAGGATCTCTCCATTCTTATGGCATACACGGTACTCTACGCTGATACTGTCTCCCTCGTTCTTAAGTTCCTTGATCTTCTTTCTTAAAGCTTCCTTGTCTTCTGCAACAACAGATTCCGCAACCATATCAAAACCATCTGCCAAAAGCTCTGCCTGTGATTCATACCCCAGGATCTTAAGGGCAGCACGATTGATACTGATGATATGTCTTCCGTCCAGTGTATGGCACATAACACCGCAATCCATCGTCGTAAAAATTGTCTCAAGCGTATAATTCTTATCAATGATCTCCTGCTCGTAAGCACGTTCCTGCGTCACATCAATAGCAACACCAACAGTCCCCATCACATCCCCGTTAATATCATACAATGGAGATTTGTATGTAGTGAGCAGCTTTGTACCGTCCCCGCTCTTAACAGTTTCTTCAGATACGCATGTTTCTCTCCGCCTCATAACCTCGAGTTCAGATTCTATACAGGCGGGATCGTCATGATCCACATCCCATATATATGCATGGCCGCGCCCTTCCACCTGCTTTTTCGACTTGTTGACTGTCCTGCAGAAACTGTCATTCACCTTCTCATGAATGCCATTCTTATCCTTGTACCATACAAGATTTGGAACATTGTTGATAGTCGCCTCAAGATACTGACTGGTCTGCCAAAAATCTTTACTCATCTTCTGATTTTCCTGCCACCGGATAAACCGAAAACGAATCTCCTCATCCGACATAGGAAGTGTCCAAATATCCTTAACCTCTGTCAATTCTCCTGAAAGCCTGCTGATCTGCTCCTCATCCGCAAGCAGTATCAGTTCAGCCTCCTTCCTCTTTCCTGAAATCAATGCGCGCACTGCTTCTTTTCCGTCTATTCCTTGTAAATTAGCCAGGATCACATCTGCTGCCGCCACAGACTCCTCTGACGGCTTACCTTCTTCGATAAACTCATGAGTAAAATGTTTAAATGGAGGCATTTCTTTTACGATTTCAAATATTTTGAAATGATGTCCTGTCAAGCAGAAACGAATATGGCAATGATACATTTTATCTTTCCTCCCTGCATTTTGCTTATACTATTTATTTTAACAAGCGGAAGTACCTGTGTCAATGTTTTGAATCACCATGCCAAGGATTGCTTTCTAACTTTTAAAAGGATGGCGTCTGCCATCCTTATCTTGCTTTCCATTCTTTAATTTCCCCGCATGCTATCTTCTCACCCGAGTCACCGGAAGGCTGGGTCTTAAAATCATCTGGTTTTGAATGAATGACCACTGTTTTCCCAATTAAATCTTCCGGATAAAACCGGTCCGTATAAACTGCCGTCCATGCCGTGCCCTTATTTCCAAGCAGCGGCGGAAGATCCCCTGCGTGTTCCGGATGAGGTTTATTATCCGGATTGTAATGATGTCCGGCCTCAGCGAAGGGATCTTCGTTATTTCCAGCGCAAAAACCACCTTCATGGATATGGAATCCAAAGAAACCATCTCCAAATTCTTCAGGAATCCCCCATATTCTGGCAATTACAACCGTTCCTTCGTATGTATCGTAAAAATCCACCCTTCCTCTGATCGAGTTATATTTCTTACTGCCCTCTATCTTTGCAGTAGCCGCAGGATTTTCATTACCACATGTAAGCATCTCAATCACACTCCTTCAAATTCAGTGTATGAAAAATTTGAAAAAACGTGATCAGCGCTTATTTTTACCGTTTACTAAACCACTTTTTAATATTTATTGCTCAATCGGTACACTCTCCATAATACGGACATTTCCGCCTTAAGCACTCCTTATTTTCCTCCGAGAACCCACATCGGATTTCCTTTGGAAGCTCCATCTCTACTCCAAGATTCTCCTTTGCAAACCGCACTGCTGCCACTGCCGCAGTCAAAGAATTTCTCTTACAGCATCTTGGTCCTCCAAGATCTCCGATTGCTTTTAATGCCTCGGAAGTCATCCTGTTCGAAAGTCCCCAGGACTTTCCGGTAAGCGGCGTTGCCTTTGTGACAATGCTTACAAACATCCCTGTACTCACAGCAGCACCGCAGCAGCCCCAATATCCGCAGGAGCCGCCCGGGTACTCTCTGCCCCGTGCCTCCATCTCTTCCAGAGCGGTTTCAAAAGCGGCCCTCTTTAAATCTTCTGACTCAAATCCTTTGCAATTATAATATGCCGTAAGGAGCGCAGCGCCTACCATCACATGATGCTCCGGCCCATGCATATAGATATACGGGTCTTCCATCAGATTCTGCATGATCTCCACAGGATTTTTTGAAATGCTGCTTTTACATCCTTCTTTAATAATCTGGATTCCTTTCTTACCGTGACACTCATCACACACATAATGCCCGTCCTCACATCCGGCATGACTCTCAAACCAGTGATGGCATATCATACATTCCATCTTCTTTGCCTTCTCATAATATACAACTGGCTTTCCGCATATAAGGCAGGCGCCTTCTCCTCTTTTTATCATACTCTGTCTCCTGTCTGTATTTTTGTACTCTAAAAACAGTCTCCTCAGCTACCGGATAAAACTCGTTGAAACCTTCTCTTCTTTTTCAGGCAGACCGTATTTCTCTTTTCCAAGTGAAATACTCTTCATAAGAAATGCCATATTCCTTGCCAGTGTACGCATGGTCTGCAAGCCTTCCTTATCTTCCTTTGCTTCTCCCGGTGTTTTTCCGTGAATACTGTTCCAATACTGGCTTGACGCAACCGGCATCCCAGATATGGTAAAATACTTGTTCAGCTCATCAAAGGTTGCCGAGAGCCCTCCTCTTCTTGCTGCCACAACGCTCGCTCCTACCTTCATTGTCTTATCACATGGAGCACTGTAAAACAGACGGTCAAGAAACGCAACAAGTGTTGCGTTCGCTGATGCGTAATATACCGGACTGGCCACAACAATCCCGTCACACTC
Source organism: uncultured Dorea sp. (assembly GCA_910584615.1). Lineage (GTDB taxonomy): Bacteria > Bacillota > Clostridia > Lachnospirales > Lachnospiraceae > MD308. The sequence goes on along the minus strand of CAJUAM010000013.1, from coordinate 27,853 downwards.
TGCAAATTTAACCGCCGTCTCATTCACAATATCATCAAAAACACATTTCTTGTTTTTTGCGCAGGAATAACAGGCGATACATCCTCTGATATCTTTATTGCCTATATGGATCATCTCCGTTTCGATTCCTTCCTGCGCAAAGACTTTCTCCATCTCATGCAGAGCAATATATGTATTTCCTTCCGCATGAGGACTTCCGTTGATCATTAAAACTTTCATCATCAACACCTCCTATGCAGATCATTTTACCATAACCACTGCTTTTTCTCAATCACCCACAAATCAGAAAAACCGGCACATTACTTTTGCGCCGATTTTTCTTTCGCTAACAAAGCCGCCCCAAGTGCTCCCGCATATCTTCCGTCTTCTGTCGGTTCTACCATCTTTCCTACCTTCATTGACAATATTTTAGTAAAATATTCACTATGACTTAATCCGCCTGTCAGTATGATCTTTTCTGACAGATTCTTTCTCTGGCTTAACTGCGCCACCTTCGCCGCTACAGAATCCACAACCCCCGCCGCGATATCCTCCCGGCTTTTTCCTTCACCGATATAATTGATGACCTCAGATTCTGCAAACACCGTACATAAGGAACTGATAGGAAGTACCGTCCCTGCTGCCGCCATATCAAACAGTTCCTGAAGACTGACACCAAGACGGTTTGCCATAATCTCTAAGAACTTTCCGGTTCCCGCCGAGCATTTATCATTCATTAAGAAATCCTGCACCATACCGCCGGATACGAGGATCACTTTTGTATCCTGTCCGCCCACATCAATGATAGTACACTCATTACCCGCCATCTCTCTGCCGCCCCTTGCGTGACAGGTTATCTCGGTGATGACGTAATCCGCAAAATCTACAGCAATCCTGCCATATCCGGTAGCTGCTGTCTTCGTATCCTCTGACTGCACGTCAATACCTTCTTCTAAAAGCTTTTCTTTGATCAGAAGCGTCGTCTCTTTACTGCTCCAACCCGTAGGCAGCACAAATTTAAGATCCTTTTCTCCGATCACCGCAACCTTCGATGCTGTGGAGCCGATATCAATTCCTACATAATTCATCTTTTCTACCCCTTTTAGCAATATTTATCCCTGTGAGGATTTAAGTCCTTCTCTACTGCTGCTATTTTCAAAATCTCTATTTCATTTTCCTTTGCACAATTTCGAACCACATCTAAGTCTTCCTCATGGATCATAAGAGAAATACCGCAGCATTTGCTCGCACTTCTGGGGGTTGGGGCAATCACTGCCCAAACCCCCAGTTTTTTTAACTCTTTATATAGACGCATTCCATTATCATGGTTAGGAAACAACACATAATGCTGTATATTTGGCATAACAGAGTCCTCTTTCCGCTTTAATTATTCAGCATCTCCACAAATGCGCTGACTCTTGTACGAAGCTGCTGCGCATCGCTGTCCGTATAATCTGTCTCGATCCCAAGTACCGGAATCCCTGCTTCTTTCATGGCACGTTCTACAAAGTATCCCTCTGTATCATAAAGGCCGCAGAACTTAAGATTCACATCAATGATACCGTCAACCTTGTATTCCTTTGCCAGACGAAGAATATCATCAATTCTTGCATGGTTCGGTGTAAAGCACGCGCAGTTGATGCCCATATATCGCTCTGCGATGGCTGTAATCTGATCTTCCACCGTCTCCTTGCTCTCATCCACATAATTTTCAAAATAGCGGGTTCCTGTACACATCTCTTCACAAACAACAACCGCGCCGCTGGTCTCTACAATATTATGCAGCTTCCAATTCGGAATTGCAAGAGGTGTTCCTGTCAGCATAATACGCTTTGTACCTGCCGGAACTACGCTTACCCCATCCTTAATCCTTTGTTCCAGCTCATCACAGAGCTTATTTGTCATCTGGGTAAATCTTGCCGGATCGTCATAGAACGCAATCTGTGAGATAACCAGTGCGTCTGTACCGCTGATCGGCAGCGTCTCATTCTTGCGGCAGTCATAAAGTCTTGATAATGCCTTTCTCTTAGCATTGATCAGTTTGATGCTCTCTGACAGCTTTTGAGCTGTTACAGTATTGCCGGTAAATTCTTCTACTTTCTCTTTCAGCGTCTCAATCTCTTCTGCCCATGCCTTCACATCCTTCGCGCGCTTCATCTGCGGAAGATCCATCACATGGACCGGAACATCCTCGGCTAAAATTTCCCACGCTTTCTTTTTTCCGTCGCAGGTCGTCTCTCCTATGTACATATCAGCAATCCTGAAAAACGGACAGGTACGGTCAAGTCTGGCTCCTACCGATGCCTTGATCAGCGGACATGTATTCGTCGGAAGCACTTTTTCACCTCCCGGAACCCAGAACTGAGAACCCCCGCAAAGTCCTGTCGCGATAGCGTCAGCCGCAAAGATAACCTCGTCCGGAACATAGACACAGAATGTTCCAAACACTTTGCCTCCCTTCTTCTGATGCTCTATCAGCTCAGAAGGACGGATACCATGGATATCCGCTACCACCATGTTATAATAATCCATTCCCTCCGGTCTGTTCTCCTGTGACAAAAAAACATCTCCAAACGCCTGCGGGAGCACCTCGCACAACTGGTCATGAAGCTCCAGATTCATCCCCAATTCTTCCCACATTTTGTGATTGTCAGCCATACCAATTTTTCCTCCTTAAGTAAAATATTTTTGTGTAAAATATCTATACCCAGTGTATCATTTTTGCGGCTTAGAGGCTATGGATTCCTTACATTTCACTGATTGATAATTATTATATGTACTTTTATTTATTAACATTATCTATATATTTCTGACTATTCTCCTGATACCTTCCGCACAGCAGTCAATCTGTTCTGTTGTATTGTCTATACCAAAAGCAAATCTCACCGTCCCTTGCGGAAATGTATGCAAAGACTGATGGGCAGCCGGCGCGCAGTGAAGCCCCACTCTTGTCATGATTCCATATTCCTGCTCCAGTTCAAACGCTGCCACTGCATTATCCATAGTCAGAAAATCCAATGATACTACCGCCACCCGGTTTTCAGTGTCTTTTCTTCCCACAATGCGGACCTGCGGAATCTCCTTCACCTTCTCAATAAAATATCCGGTAAGCCTCATCTTCTTTTCATGGATCACGTTAATGCCCGTTTCTTCCAGAAAATCAAGAGCAGCGTGCAGTCCGACGATCCCCGGAAGATTCATGGTCCCGCTCTCATACTTGTCCGGAAGACTCTCAGGCTGCAGAAATGAATCCGACTGGCTTCCTGTTCCCCCTGCTATATAAGGCTCCATCTCCTTATTCAGCCTCTCAGAAATAAGGAATCCCCCAATACCCTGAGGGCCTAAAAGACCCTTATGTCCCGTAAACGCAAGAAAATCAATCCCACACTCTTTCATATCCACTGTGATCGTCCCGGCACTCTGGGCAGTATCCACCGCGAAAAACAATCCTCTCCTCTGGCATATCTTCCCAATCTCCTGGATTGGTATTACTGTTCCGCACACATTGGAGGCATGGGTTACAATAACGGCTCTCGTATCTGGCTTCACCATCTGATCCAGTCTGTCAGCCTCAAGATTTCCTTCTTCGTCTACCGGAACAATATCATAAGAAACCCCGTATCTTCTCATCTGCTCTAACGGCCGCATAACCGCGTTATGCTCCAGACCGCTCACCAGTACATGATCTCCCGTCTTCAGGAAACCTTTTATAAAATAATTCAGTGAATATGTGACACCGGGAGTAAATATCATATATCTGGAATCCTTCCCGCCAAACAGCCTTGAAAGCTGCTCTCTCGTATCCAGTACGATCCCTTCCACCTCATAAGCCCCTGCATAGTTCCCGCGGTTAATGTTGAATGCACCGTTCTCTAAAAGCTCCGCCATCGCTCCTGCGACCCCTGGCGCCTTCGGCCATGAAGTACTGCCGTTGTCAAAGTAAATTGTCCGATTCATTACATTTCCCCTTTCTTTTGACATACCATTTTTATTTTGATAGAATCTTTTGATTTCCATCAGCCTCACTCAATCTATAATATACAAACCGCTATACTGCATTTTACAGCCATAAATAAAATCATCCCCAAAAATGCCGTTCCATACAATAACCGATGGGAAGCTTTGATATCCTCTGCGCCAATCTCGCGGATACTATCGCCGATCGCCGGCTTCTCATATAATTTCCCAAAATACCACGCATCTCCCGCCAACTGTACGCCAAGAGCTCCCGCCATCACAGCCTCCGTCTGTGCCGCATTGGGACTTTTGTGGTTAAAGCGGTCTCTCCTATAGACCCTGGCCGCCCCCCGCCAGTCAAGCCCACAGAAAAATGCCGCCGCGATCATCAAAAGCGCCGCAATACGCGCCGGGATCAGATTCACCAGATCATCCAGTCTTGCCGCCGCCGTTCCAAAAAACATATATTTCTCATTCTTATATCCTACCATAGAATCCATCGTATTGACAGCCTTATATGCAAATCCCAGGACTGCGCCGCCCACAGCCATATAAAACATAGGAGCGATCACACCATCCGAAGTATTCTCCGCCACTGTCTCCACTGCAGCTTTTATCACTCCTTCTTCCGTAAGATTCTCTGTATCACGCCCCACGATCATAGACACCGCCGCTCTACCTTCCATAATCCCTTGTTTCCTGAGCGCATCATACACACGTATGCTCTCGGTCTTTAATGATTTTACGGCCAGAATCTGATAGCACATAAAACTCTCCGTCAAAAGTCCCAGAAAAAAATTCCACTGGTACGCAAAAAAAAGGATCCCAAAAGGCAGCAGCGTACTGACTGATACTATTATGACAACAAGCAGACAGCCGCCCCACCTCTCTGCACGCTTCGAATCAGGCAGACAGCCTCTTATAATTCTTTCCGTCCAAATGATCAAGCGTCCTATCATCCGTACCGGATGGTAAAGCCACACCGGATCTCCCAGTATCAAATCGAGAATAAATCCTGCCCCAAGGGGCAAAGTCATCTGCCAGAATAAGTTCATAACCCTCTCCGTTTCCTATCTGAAAATCATAATACCTTCCCGATGGAACAGCATATTTTTCCATAATACTCATGATCGTCCCGCCATGGACTACAAATGCCGCAGAAAAGATATCCCCTTTTTTTCCATCATCTGTCATCTTTTCACCACATCCGCACATCCGAAGGGCCTTCTCAAACCCCGCAAGGCATCTTTTTGAAAAGTCTTCTTTGCTCTCTCCTCCCGGAAATCCCATGATGCCGCCGCTTTTAAGCCACTGCTGGTACACTTTAAAATCTTTTAATTCCTCAAAGCTCTTATTCTCGAATCTTCCGAAGTCACATTCCGAAAGCTCACCAATCACTGTCAGCTCCCGTCCCGGATAGAGAATCCGCGCCGTCTGTACACATCGTTTCATAGGACTTGTAAAAATCCTGTCAGCGTCAGGATACACACCATTTGTAAGGCGCTCTTTAAGGAGCAGCTCCCCTTCCTGACAAAGAGGCTCATCCGTCTTGCCAATGTAACGTTTGTTTAAATTCCCTTCTGTCAGAGAATGTCTGATCAAATATATCTTCATAGTATCTCTTTCCATGATTCTGCCCCTGAAATCACTTGATCCTTGTCCCGATCCCGCAGATGACCCGATGCACCTCTTCTGCCCTTGCCGCAAGTTTTGTACAGATTCTCCCAGTTGTTTCTCTATACTCCCTTTGAAAAGCGTCCGCCGGCACGATTCCGTATCCGATTTCATTTGTTACTATCACAATATCCGGATTCTTAACATACAGTCTTTCAGGAAATCCGTCTAAATCTGCCCCTTCTCTCATCCTTCCGGCAATATATTCATGAAAACCATAAATCCCTTCACATTTAAATATCTCTTGTTCTTTACATTTTTTCCCGTCAATCCACTCGATATCAGAATACATTTCTTTTGCATATTCATGCTTTCCCTGATGCGCGCCGCCGATTACCATGATCATGTCTGTCCCATCCCGTCTTACTTTATATTCTCTATCAGTATATCCGCTCCCACAGCAGCAGCAGCCATAAATATTTCGCACATTTGCAGAAAATAGCCTGCCAGATCCCCGGTGATCCCTCCAAAATTTTTAAGTGACATTTTATAATAATAGAAAAATACCATACCTGCCGCCGCAATTGCCGCAATCCCTGCTTCCCTTCCCGCAGCGGCAATTGCCGCGCACAAAACTATGAGGTAGCCGCTCAGTATGATTCTTACCTTTTTCTTAGCAGCATTTTCCGCAAATGTTGCCGCAAGACCGTCCCTCTTCGACTGCGGAAATGTAACAACAGACAGTCCGCTTAACGTTCTGGACAAAAGAAATCCGATCGCTGCCGCCTTAACACTTCTTTCAGTCAGAGAGGCATAGATCCCCACATAGCACAAAAAATACATGGCGCAGGAAAGGATCGCAAATGCGCCTGCATGAGGATCCTTCAATATCTCAAGACGCCGTTCCCTTGACTGATAAGAGTGCAGGGCATCCTGCGTATCCATAAAACCATCCATATGGATCCCCCCTGTGATCAATACAGGTACCATAACCATAAGTACAGTAAACGTGATGTCAGAAACGCCTATTCCCTGATCCGCGCTCCACCCTTTTAAAAGGAATATTCCATAAGTAATCATCCCGATCAATCCACCGATCCACGGGAAATAAATCATTGCATACGATAGATTTTCTCTGTTCCACTCACTTTTCGGCATAGGCAGCTTGCTATACATTGAAAATGCAATTTTAAAACCGTTCCACATCTTTCTCATCATCCTTTTACCGGCACAGGTATCCCGTACACAACCTCCGTCACTTTGTCCGCCATACAGGCAAGCTCCTGATTTACTTCTCCAATGAGATATATATATTCCAGTATCTCTTCGCTGTAATCTTTGTCTTCCGAACTCACCTCATTTGTCACGATCACCAGATTTTCCGTTTGTTTTAAGATATGGCCTATCCCCTTCAGGATCTTTTTTGCTGTCTTATGCCTGTTCTTTAGCGTGCCATCTTCCCCATACAGTTCATTTGCCCCAAGATTAGACATGCATTCTAACAGAATACCGCTGTTTTTTGGAAGCCTGATCCTATCTAACTCTTTATAACATTCCACCGTAACAAACCCTTTGCTGGCACGAAGTTTCCGATGCCGCTCTATTTTCATAAGTGCCTCTTTCCCATAAGGCTTCATCGTCGCAAGATAGACACAAGGATCTTTCTCTTCCTGATTTCTGGTCTGTCCGGAAATATAAAGCATCTGCTCTTCTGCATAGGAAGACTTCCCGCTGCCGCTGCCCCCGGTTATTAGATGAAGCATCCCTACTCCCCCAGTTCCTTATAATCTTCAATCTGATTGTCTGAAAATGTACTCATTCTTTTGTACACCTCCACCGCCATATCAAGCACAGGCATAAATGCCACCGCCCCTGTTCCTTCTCCAAGACACATATCACAGGCAAGAGGAGCCTCAAGCCCTATCTCTTTTAAAATCATATGCATTCCCGGCTCTTTAGACACATGGGATGCAAGCATATATTCCTTCGCAAAGCCGCATATCCTCACTGCTGTAAGCGCAGCCGCAGCCGAGATAAAACCGTCGATCACCACTGGTATATGATAGATGGCACCGCCTAAAAATACTCCCGCAAGTCCCGCCAGATCAAATCCGCCTACTTTGGAAAGTACATCAAGCGCATCTGACTTATCAGGCTTATGAAGAGCAATTGCTTTTGCGATCACTTCTTTTTTATGCTTCAGTCCGTCATAAGAAAGCCCTGCGCCCCTTCCAGTCACATGCTCAACCGGTTTTTCAAGAAGAACCGCCGCCACTGCGCTGCTGGTGGTCGTATTGCCGATTCCCATCTCACCGGTCGCTAAAATCCCATATCCGGCTTCCTTTTTTTCCGCAGCTATCTCAATCCCTGTCAGAATCCCGCGTATGGCCTCCTCCCTCGTCATCGCCGGTTCTTTCGCCATATTCCTGGTCCCATACCCAATCTTATGAACAGGAACTTTTGTATCACGGACCATTCCAATATCGACCGGATACAGATCAACACCCGCCTTCTCACACATGATCGCTGCACTGCTGTTACAGGTCAGAAAATTTTCTGCTACAATCGCTGTTACCTCCTGTCCGGTCTGGGTCACACCTTCAAAAACCACCCCATTATCCGCGCACATGACGATCAAAGCTTTCTTCGCGATCTGAATATCTGCCCTCCGCGAAATCCCCGCTATCCTCACCACAGCAGTTTCAAGCTTCCCAAGACTGTGAAGCGGCTTTGCTATGGAATCCCACCTTTTCTGGGCCTGTACCATGGCACTTTCACTTACAGGCTCAATCCTGCGGATCAATGTCTCCAATCGTGCCTCCTGTTCATACTGGTTCATCTATCTGCCCCTTCCTTTCCCCTGCTTCTTCCTTTGGTAATCGCCGCACACCTCTATAAATGCCTCCGCCACCTTTGGACTTCCTGCATAATGGATATGCGGAAATCCTGCCAGTATCGTATCGGTACTGATCATACATCTAAACGTCCTGTCTGACATGGGCTTTCGGGCCTCAAAACTTTCTCCGCACTGCTTTGAATCATAATAATGGAACTCATGGGCAAAAATATCCCCTACATCTTTCCCAAACACTTTTCCTTTGCAAAGCCGCACATATCCAAACCGCTTAAGCGCCGGAGTATGAAAGCTTTCCCCTGCCAAAGCACCGCACATGGGATATATATCCCCTCTCTCATTCCGGATACTTTCCGTAAGATACATAAACCCTCCGCACTCAGCGATACATGGCATTCCCTCCAGGATTTTCTGTCTGATCTGATCCCTCATGCTCTTATTCTCACTCAGTTTCTCTGCGTAAAGTTCCGGATATCCGCCATATAAGACCACCCCGTCAAGTTCATCAAAAAAATCCGTATCATGGAGCGGTGAAAAAGGAACGATCTGTGCTCCCATCTCTTCTAATGTGTCCAGATTATCCTGATAGATAAAACTGAATGCCTCATCTGACGCCACTCCGACCCGGACACATTGCCGAATTGAGTCTTTCCCGGTTTTTCCAATACCTTTCTGCCGGAATGGCAGCGCTGTTTCTGCCAGCTTAATCAGCCCGTCAATATCTAACGATTTCTCTAATATATCTCCAAGTTCCTCAAGCCTTTTCTCGATCTCCCCTGTCTCTTTCGGCATCTTCAGCCCCAGATAACGGCTTTCAAGCAATCCTCCCTTAATCTCCGGAACATATCCATATACACGTACAGAAGTCTCTTCTTCAATCATTCCCTTAAGTCTCTCATACAGTACAGGAGATACTCTGTTTAGGATAACTCCCTGAATATGACTGTTTTTTGATCTTTTATCCTGGTAATTAAGAAATCCCTGAATAGAAGGGATCATTGACACGCTTGCCCCTTTACCGTCCACCACCAGAACAGACGGCGTATCTGTCGCGACAGCTACATCATAAGTACTTGCTTCATGGGTGATCCCTCCAAGACCGTCATAATATCCCATAACCCCTTCGATAACCGATAACTGTCCTCCTGATATCTGTTTTTCTGGCATACTGTGACGGATCAGGATTTCCTGCACCATCTTTCTCCCACAGAGAAATGTATCTAAATTATAGCTTGGAATTCCCAGCACTTCTCTGTGAAACATAGGATCAATATAATCCGGTCCGCATTTATACGCAGTGATCTTAAACCCTCTCCGCTTCAACACTTGAAGGATCCCGCAAGTGATCACTGTCTTACCCGCTCCGCTCTTTTCTGCCGTAATCAAGACTCTCGGAATATTTATTTTCACTCTGTCTTCACATCCTCTGCTGCTATTTTTTACATACCATTTGAAAGCTTATGATAAATATAGGATTCTGCCCCATCATCAAATGATGACTGCCTATATTTTTCGCCCTTGCTGATGATAACTGCACAGTCTCTTCCTCCTCTATCCTGACTCTCACATCTTGTTTCATTTCATTAAGACACTGCGTTGCCTCAGATAAAGTCTCGAGAGTGACTGTATTTATGACAACCTTTATTTTCGCGCAGCTGTCTGCTGCTTTCCAAAGAACTTCCTTAAGTTTATAAAGAATCTCCCTAAGCCTGCCCCCGCTGCCGCCTATGAATACACTGTCAGGCATTGGAAGTCCTTCTAATGCCTCTGGCGCTTCCCCCTGTATGATCACCAGATTATCCGTCTTAAACATTCTTTTGTTTTTAAGGGTCAGCGCTACTGCCTCTTCCTTTGTCTCTATGGCAAAGACTTCTCCCCTTGCCGCATACACTGCCGCTTCTACAGCCACAGAACCAGTTCCTGCCCCTATATCATAGACAATGGAATCTCTCTTAAGACAAAGCTTTAAAAGACTGACACTCCGCACTTCTTCTTTCGTCATAGGGACCTTTCCCCTGACAAATGCTTTATCTGGCAGCCCGCTTATCCCACATCTTCCTCCCTCCGGGTTATAAATATATAAAACTGCCAGATCCGTACCATTATAATCACACAATTTTCTTGCCTCAAGCCATGTGATCTTCTCATCACCGTAAGAAAGTGATTCTCCCACGCAGACTGTAAGATCACCATAACCGTACTCTGCCAGATCCGTGCCGAGCTTCCTGATACCTTCTGCATCTCCCATAAGCACAATCGTCTTTTTATGATCCCGGACTGCAGATATCACATATCCTTTTTTGCCATGCACACTGACAAGTTGTGCATCCTCCCATGTAATATGAAGCTTTGCGCAAAAATACGCAGCGGAAGAAATCCCAGGGACAATTTCTATATCTAATCCGGATCTTAGCTCTTCATCTGCCTGAAATGCCGACAGCAGTCTTTTTGCCCCGCTGTAAAAACCTGTATCCCCTGAGAACACAACCGCGATCCTTTTATATTCCGGATGTTTCTTAATATGATCTACAATAATTGCCGCCCGGTATTCAAAAAATGTATCCTGCCTGTCAAAAGCCGCGGCCATGACGACCCGCCTGGCCCCAATGATAATCTCCGCTTCTTTACAGATCTGCATCGCTTTCATCGTGAAATGATCCTGATCACCTGTCCCAATTCCGATCAATGCTATCTTCCTCTGCACCCAATGAGGCTTTGCCGTCAGCCCAATTTCTTCCCGCAAAAAAGCGTACATCTCCTCTAATGTATAACCTTCCTCTTTCTCTGGCCTTCCAATCACAACAAGTTTAGCGCCTGCCCGCCTTGCCGCCTCGTACTTCTCAGGAAAACCTCCTGCCTTGCCGGACTCTTTTGTGACAAACCAGTCAATCTCATACTCTTTTAATACTGCAGTATTCATTTCCACAGAAAAAGGCCCCTGCATGCAGATCAGGTGACGTCCCCTGATACCAAGCTGTTCACATTTTTCTACAACCCCGGCCACTGACAGGACTCTTGTATAAAGCCGCTCCTTATAGTCCTTTAATTTCGTATATGCCGTAAGTTCCTTACTTCCTGTAACAGCCAGTATATTTCCCTTAGTGCCGCTTAAAAACGCGACAGCTTCCTCCATGTCCGCCGCATAAATACACCCGTCCGCCCTGCAGCTTTCCCTGATCAGACGATAATACCTGCTTTTACATACCCTGCACGCTTCCTGTATATTACGCGTCGCCTCATAGGCATAAGGGTGTGTGGCATCCACTACATGATCCGGACAAAATTCCTGTATCAGACTCTCCATCTGTACCACATCCATCCTATTATGGGAAACCGTAACGGTCCCGCCCTCCGGCAAAAGGCTCCTGCCGTACTCCGTCGCAACGCAAATATGGACACGCACAGCATGTCCTTTTAAATATTCCGAAAGCTTGCGCCCTTCTGTTGTACCAGCAAATATAAGAACTCTGCCTTCCATCGGTACTTCTCCTTCTATCTCAACACTTTTCATGCTTTTTTTATGTCCAGCCTTATCATAACACAATGCCCTGAGAATTTCCATTCCTTCAACACCGTATTCAAAGACCAAAAAACAGGACCACCCACCGGATGGTCCGTCCTATGTTTCTATACACTATAGATTCTCTTCGCATTCTTGCGGAATATGTTTTCTGCTGCTTCTTTTCCTTCTGAGAGTGTCATAAACCCATCTTCAATCATCTCTGACAATGCCTTTGCCACTGCGTAACGTCCTGCCAGATATGCCCCATAGCTTTCAATCACTGTCCATGAATCACATCCCCATGTGATCGCATCCGCCTTTCCTGTCTCCAATAACTGTTTTAGAAAATAAACCGCTGTACTTGTAGAAATGCTAGGCAGCCAGCAAATATCAGCATACACATTTGAATAATTATGGATCAACGCCAAAGCATCATCTGTCCACGGAAAACTTCCATGAAACAGCACAAATTTGGTTTCAGGATTTTTGCTGATCACTTCTCTGAGCAGCATCGCATTACTTCCTTCCAGTTTTCCAAGTCCGGTATGATTCTGAAACGGAATATCATATTTTGCCGCAATCTTGCAGATATGGAAATAGATATAATCCTGAAACGCGACAATATCCTCTTGTGCTGCATTTTCGTTATGATATCCTTTTTCTGCCTCTTCATATGACCGTTCCAGAAAATGGATAGAACGGTCATACGGAAGCGAAGACTTTAAAGCAACACATCCTTGTGCCATTTTTTCTTTGATGGTCTCTTCTATCCTATCCAGATACTGTTGAAAGTCCATATCCTTTGGCCATCCGTATACCTGGAACGGATTATTGCCGTTATCATCGACTGTATCCGTCCTGTATCCGAACAGAAACTGATTGATCCGGTAAGTAGGAGTATATAACTCAGCATTTCCAAGATCTGTCCCCGGTTCCCAATAACCATCCAGAACGATCTTATCATAGTGACATACTTTGCGCAGAAAATCGTCATCTGACGCCATAGAATCAGAAAATTCTCTCAGGCTTTTCTCAAACCAGAAGTATGTCTCCTCATTCAGCCTTTGATCTGTACCCAAAAGTTTCTGCAGACTTTTCTCAATCCAGAAAAAATAGGAATTATGCCTCAGTCCTCTTACAAACTCTGCCGCTGCTTCCCTCGTTCCATCCCATGTACGATGACACCATCCCAGATAAGAATTCTCAACTAATTCTTTCAGTCCATTTGGGAATCCTGATTTTTCAGGCAGCTTATGACAATGTGTATTTACAATGGCAATTGTATCTATGTAATCTGTTAGTTCTTGAAATACTGACATATGATCCCTCCTGTATCTATTTACAAATCTTTTCTGCGCACAAACTGTACCGCATGATTGAGTGCTTCAAATGTTTTTCCGTATGTCCAGTTAATAAAACCATGTACCATACCTTTCATGATATGATACTCTACTTTAACACCGGCATCTTCAAGCTTTGCCGCATACATAAGTCCCTGATCCAGCAATGGGTCACACTCTGCCGATATAAAACATGCCGGCGGCAGTTTTGACAGATTTTCCGCAAGAAGGGGCGAGGCATGCGGGTCCTTCTTCTCCTCTTCGCTGTTAAAATACAGAGCCATTGGATCTTCCATGCAGTTATACTCAAGAAAATATCCTTTACCATAGCGCTTCTCAGAATCCGTCATCTCTTCTTCTATGTTTGTCACCAACGGATAATATAATATCTGCCGGCTGATCGCGGGACCTTTCCTGTCCCTTGCCATCATAGATACCGACGCCGCGAAATTTCCGCCGGAACTGTCCCCGCATACACTGATATCCGCAGGATCACCCCCATAGCTTTTTATATTCTCTTCTGTCCATACAAGTGTGCTGTATGCCTCTTCTAGTCCTTTCGGGAATTTATATTCCGGCGCAAGATGATAATCCGGCGCTACAACTATCATGTCCCCGTAATATGAAAGATACCGATGGACATACTCATATACCTCAATACTGTTCATAGAAAACGCGCCGCCATGATAGAATATGACTACCGGATACGTCTTTCTTTTACCGGGAATATAAACTCTGACACGAAACTTTCTGTCTTCACACCGGCACAGAGTATCCTCCGTTTGTACTGTCATGACATCCCGGTAGCAGGCACACTTTTGATAAGCCGCCGTCATCGCTGCTATTGATTCGTAATCGCTTTGGATTCTCCATTCTTTCCGATGCTCCATATCCATGATCTGGGGATCCATAATATTCACTTCCGGCGCCGCTTCTCCATATTCAGGCTGTAAAAATTTTCTATAAAGCTCCATACTAAACCGCCTTCCTTACTTTTTTCTTCCCGGCAAGCTGTTTTTGAATTCCGTCTAAGCATACTGCCCCAAGGAAAATACATCCTCTGATGATCAGCTGGTAATATTCACTAATATTTAAAATCGTCATTCCATTAGTCAGTACACCGATGATCAGCACTCCGCATACTGCTGTAGAAATGCGCCCTTCACCGCCGGTCAGGCTGACTCCGCCGATAACCGCCGCTGTCAGACAGTCCATTTCCATATTCTTTCCTGCTGTAGGCTGACCGGAACTAATCCTTGCAAGCATAATGATTCCTGCAAGTCCGGATAAAAATCCCCCGATGGCGTAAGTCGCGACTTTTAATTTTCCCGTATTGATCCCGGATAGTCTTGCCGCTTCTTCATTACTTCCGACAGCATAAAAATGTCTCCCTATATAAGTGCGGTTTAAAATAACTGCTGCAATAGCAATTACTATAATAAATAAAATCACCGGCAGAGGAATGCTTCCTACATAGCCCTGTCCTACCACCTTTGCTCCATCCGGCAGATTGGATACCGGCATTCCTCCGCATATCAGATACGCCGCCCCCTGCAATATGATCTGCAGCGCCAGTGTTCCGATCATCGGAAAAATATTCGTTTTAACAATAATGATACCTGTGACCAGACCGATCAGTGTTGCCACAAGCAGTCCTGTAAGATATGCCGGAATCAGCCCCAGCTGCGCCTGTGTCAGCAGAACAGCCACTAATACAGACTGAAGGGAAATAACCGAACCAAGAGACAGATCGATTCCGCCCGCTATCATAACAAATAACAGTCCGATCGTCGCAATTCCCATAATAGAAGACTGGCGGACTACAGTAAACAAATTAGACATTGTTAAAAAAGACTCTGGCTGCAGCACGCCAAATAATATAATTAAAAATAGTAATATCACTAACACAAAATACTGTTTTATAAAATTTTTCAATTTATCCATTTTACGCTCCTCCTAAGTCGTAATGTTCGATGCATACTTAAGAATCTTATCCTGTGAAAAATCTTCTTTTTGAAGTTCTCCTACAATATTGCCTTCTGCCATCACCAGCATACGGTCAGACATCCCCATAATCTCTTCCATCTCTGAAGATATCATGATGATTCCCAGTCCTTCTTCCGTCAGTTTATTGATCAGCTCATAGATTTCCTGCTTTGCTCCCACGTCAATCCCTCGTGTAGGCTCATCGAGGATCAATATCTTTGATTTACTCGCCAGCCATTTAGCAACTGCCACTTTCTGCTGATTTCCGCCGGAGAGATTCCCTACTAACTGATTGATCGTCGGAGTCTTGATCCGTAATGCGTCTTTATACTCATTGACACATTCATTTTCCTTTTTTGCATCAATAAATATAAATCGGGACAATCTTCTTAAGATCGGAAGAGTAATGTTCCACCGGATTGACATCTTCAGCAATACTCCCTGATTCTTCCTATCCTCAGAAACATAGGCAATTCCTTTTTCTATAGCATCTTTAGGAGAATGGATCGAAACTTTTTCTCCCTTTACATAGATTTCTCCAGAGTATTTCTTATCCGCGCCAATGATCAGTCTTGCGATCTCTGTCCTTCCGGCCCCCACCAGACCGGCTATTCCTACGATCTCTCCCTCTCTTACATAAAAGGATGTCTCCGCATTGGAAGGTCCGGCGATGTTTTTTATCTCTAATAGCTTCTCCCCATATTTGGGAGTTCTTGGAGGATATGTTTCGGTCAGCTCACGCCCCACCATATCAAAGATCAACTGATTCCTTGTAGTATCCTGTATGTCTGTTGTCTTTATTACCTGACCGTCACGCATAACTGTTACCCTGTCGCACAATTCAAATATCTCATCCATCCGGTGGGATATATAAATAACAGATACACCCTTTTCTTTCAGATTTTTTACTAATTTAAAAAGGATCTCTACTTCATTATCTGTAAGCGGAGCCGTCGGCTCATCCATGATCAATAACTTTACGTTTTTAGCCAGTGCTTTTGATATCTCTACCAACTGCATGTAAGCAACCGTCAGATCCCTGATCTTTGTCCCCGGATCAATATCTGCGTTCAGCGACTCCAAAACTTCCATTGTTTTATTCGTCAGCTTCTTCTTATCTATAAATAAACCTTCATTTACTTTATTTCCCATATAGATATTTTCTTCTACCGACAATGAAGGAGCAAGATTGAACTCCTGATATATCGCTTCTATCCCTATCTGTCCTGACAAGATCGGATTCAATTCTGTGTAACTTTTTCCCTGGTATATGATACTTCCCTCATCAGGCTTTATCGCGCCTGTGATGATCTTTATCAGTGTTGATTTTCCTGCACCGTTTTCACCTACTAATGCATGGACCTCTCCTTCTTTTACCGAAAAAGAGATGTTATCTAATGCTACTACGCCCGGATATCTTTTCGTAACATTTTTTATTTCTAATATATTATCCATATGTAAGTCTTCACCTCACCCATAATCCATTGCTTCCAAAAAATTAATGGTATAGCATACAATCTATACCATTAATCTGTGTCCTCTCTATTCCTGACTTGCAATATATTCCTCAACATTGTCTGGGGTTATCGGATCAAGCGGGAACAAGACTTCTCTTTCATCCAACTTTCCATTTTCTGTCAATTCAATTGCCATATCAATAAAATAGTCCGAATGGAGCAGCATATTGGTAGTAACTGTTGCTTTAAACACGCCATTTTCTTTCAATGCCGCCAAAGCGTCATCAACTGCATCTCCTCCAAACATTCCTAATTTATCGCCTTTGATACCTGCAGATTTGAAAGACTCATAAACTCCTAATACTCCGGCATCATTGATTCCGACAACTACATTCAGATCAGGATTAGACTGCACCCATGCATCTCCGACATCCACACCCTCCGGAGTATATCCGGCTTTTGCTGTTACTACAACCTCAGCGCTTGGAGCAAGTTCCTTTAACGCATCTAAAATGCCTTCTTCCCTTGTTACCAGAAACGGATAATCCGGATAATTGCACACGCCTACTTTAGCTTTTTCCGACTCTTTAAAATTCTCGTTGATCCATTCTGCCGCGTTTTTCCCAATCGCGTATCCATACTCATGATTGTCAATTCCGATAAATCCGGATGTACCTTCAATGTCTGAATCATATGAGATAAATTTAACACCTGCACTCTCTGCATTTGCCGCTGCATCTTTGAGAGCATCCGCATCCGTAACATGACAGATGATAGCTGTACATCCTGCCTCTACAAAGTTCTCGATACCAGTGATCTTATCGCTGATCTCCGGACATTCCTTTACAGTGAGAGTTACACCTTTCTTCTCTGCATCTGCCTGCATATTCTGTACCAGATGAGCGAAAAACGCGTCTGACATATCACTGACAACAAAACCAATCTTTACCTTCTTTGAATCATCCTTTGATTCTGTTGTCTCAGAAGATTCCCCTCCCCCGGAACTGCCGCATCCGGCCAATGACCAGATCATCATCAAAACCATAACTAATGCTGCTGTTTTTTTCCACACTGTTTTCATTTCTTCTTCCTCCTTTAGGTTATTGATGACCATATTATAACCACTATGAACATACACAACAATGCGGGAGATTTTGGAATATGTGTATTTTTATTGGAAATACTCAGAAAACTTCTTCCTGTCAACTTCTCTGACGATCCGGTTATGCTCTATCACTATCATCCGGTCACAGAAAGGCATCAGATGAGAAATGTCCGCGCTGCCAAGCACTATGCACGTTCCTTTCCGCTTAAACTCCAGCAGCAGGATCTCAAGCTGCCGTCTTGATACGGCATCCAGCCTTAAAAATGGTTGGAAACAAAACAGGATTTTGGGATTCGCAAGCTGCCATCTATGGTATATGATCTGCATCGCATCCCTTCTGCTCACACTTCCCATTTTCTGATTGATCCGTGTATTTTCACAGATTTCCATCCCGATTTTATCAAGGTATTTCTTGACTCTTCCATTGATAAAACACCCGAACATGGTTGTCTTTTTATAGATTGCCATCTCCATATTCTCACGCACAGAAAGATCAGGAAAAATAAGCGACTGATATTGCTCTCCATCTACAACACCGATATGGTTCTTTACTAATTTATATTCTGAATCAGCCTTATATACCGAGCCGTCAATAATCAGATTCCCCTTGTAATATCTGCGCCCAAGCAGCAGCCTTCTTAACTCTCTGCTGAATTTGTCCTGAAAATCATATATCCCGAGTATCTCTCCTTTCCTGCAGTCAAAAGACAGATCGTCAAAATATTCGTTTTGTATATGATCTGCCCGGAAAATGACTTTACCTGCTGCCGCGCAATGTCCCTCTTCTGACTCCTGAGATTTCTTCTGTCCCGCAAGACATTCTAAAAGCTTCTGTTTATCATACTCTTTCTTATAGAACATCATGCCATTTCTGCCCTGACGGATTATCATGATTTTATCTGATATCTCAGTAATAGAATCCGGATAACTGTTGATCCATAATATGGATACTCCTTCTTCTTTGAACCGCTCTAATATACCTATGATCTGATCGATCCTGTCAAACGAACAATCCTCCAGTATATCATCAACTACGATCAATCTGGCGCGTTTTACATACGCACGCATCAGACGTAGAACATAACACTCATACCTGCTGAGCTTTATTGCCTTTTTTTCCGGCGCGATTTCAATGCTAAATGACTCGAACAATCTTTTAGCCTGCTGGATCATTTTCTTTTTTGATACACTTAACTGAAAATAATTGATCTTTTCAATGATATATAAATTTTCAGCCACACTCAGATTCGGTATGATCAGCTCCTGATTGCCGATAAAAAATATTCCATTCAACTTCTCAACCGGCAGTATCTTCCCCTTTTCATAATATTTGCCTGTAAACCATATTTTCCCCTCATCAATGCTCTCATCGCCAAATAAAACCGAATATATTTCCGCTTTCCCACTGCCTTCAAGCCCGATCAGATTTATGATCTCTCCGCTTAAGATTTCCATAAAGAAATGGTCTAACACTCTGCTTCGCGCTTTTTCTTTTGTAATATCTTTCATTAACAAAACATCATTTTTCATCGTTAATTCATGTATTCCTCAATCTGATATATGAGCGGCATAGATATATGCACCTGCGTGCCGACTCCCAGCTCACTGACAACCACCATATACGCCTTTTCTTCCCAATAAAGCTTTAATCTTTTTCTTATATTCTTTACCGCGACTCCGTTGTGGCGCTTTGTGTTTTCTCTGGACAGATTATCCTCATTTCTGTCATCCAGATCACAGTTGAGCTCATCCACCTTTTCCTGTGTCATCCCCATTCCGTCATCCGCGACATTAATCTTAAGACTTGATTTTGTTGCCGTAATATGTATTGTAATCTTTCCCGCCCCCATCTTCATCTCCAGTCCATGGTAAATAGCATTTTCAATGACTGGCTGCAGGATCAGCTTAGGGATATAGCAATTGCTCACCAGACTTTCTTCAATATCATGATATATGATCTCACAGGATATCTTATCTCCAAATCTGGTCTTTTGTATATTAAAATAGTTCATTCCATTCTTCAATTCATCCTTCAGATATACAAATGTTTCTTTTCGGCTGATATTGTACCGGAAATAGTTCGCAAGGGATAACGTCATCCCCGCAATCTTCTCCTCCCCATTCAGTAATGCCTCCCCACGTATCACTTCCAGCGTATTATATAAAAAATGGGGATTTATCTGATCCTGAAGATTATTGATCTCAGCATTCTTCTCAAGAATTTCGGCATTTTTCTCTTTAAGGGCTATAGAATCCAGAGATGAAATAATGCTTACGATCTCTTGTATCATATCATCATCTTTCATCTGTCCATGATTCAGTTCTTTGATCTGCCACGTAAGTCTGAGATTCGGCAGATAAATATCTCTGTAAAACCAAAAAAAATATATAATGCCTATTACAAGCTCTGACAAAATCATTAAAATATCCAGTAATGTGTGCTTTGGAGTGCAAATGACCAGAATAATATTTCCAGACATTAACAGCAGCCACACAACCATGCCTGTTATCATGAATTTCTTCATATTTTTTGACGAATATTTTCTTCTTTGCATATTTTCCCTTCTTTATGAATATAGCTTTCTATATTCAGACGGTTTAAGGCCTACCTGTTTTGCAAACTGTTTGCTGAAATATCTTGCATCCTGATACCCAGAGCGATAAGCAATCTCACTGACGCTCAACCCCGTCTCTACTAAGAGGCGGCTCGCCTGTTTTACTCTGCATTGTATCAAGTATTCCGAATAAGTCATACCTGTCTCTTTCTTAAATACAGAACTTAAATAAGACGCATTCATCTCCACCAATTCCGCTAACTGGTTAAGACTGATTTCCTGCATATAATTGCTCTCAATGTATTCTTTTACTATCCGGATCGGTTTGATGTCTTTCTGCTTCTTTTCTTCATCCAGATATTCAAAGATCTCTTTTATCAGATCTTCTGTCACTGAAAGAAGCTGTCTCTCCCGTTTCGTATTATCAACTCTGACATTCCATTTTTTAAAACTATTTTCATAGTCAAGGTTATCTAAATGCTGTTTACAGTAGTCTGCCAGCAGGTCCACATAAATGATCAGAACATCAAAAAACAGGATCGGCGAATAATTTTCATATGAAAACTTGATCCTCCTCAGTGTCGATGCCACACATTCCTGCGCTCCTTTTATATCTCCGGAGACTATTTTGGAAATGTAGCCCTGCTTGTTCTTTTCTGTTACAACCGCTTCGATATTGTACGAATCAAAATGATAATTCTCTAAATATATAATCCCTGTATCTGCGATCTGTATCCTATATTTGATCGCATCCACAGCAGTCTTAAGACAGAGACTGGACTCAGAAAAATTATTCATCTTCTGTCCCACTCCTATAACCACAGAAAACCCTTCAAACCGGTCCACATACTTTTTGATATTCTCATACAATTCCTCTATCTTTTTCTTAACAAGAGTCTCCTGCTCTATCTTATAGTTAAATAAAGTAATGATTCCGGAATTCATATCTGCAGTGATATGCTCTTTACATACCTTTCCCAAAATACCGGTATATTTTTCCAGTTCTTTTACTATCGAACCAATGCTCTCTCCCTCTTCCCCGCCAGTATCTATCTTAACAAACGCAGCCTGAAAAACACCTTCTTCGAATCTTGTACTGTATTCTCTGTTTATGCTGTCTCTGTCAACGCCTTCTTCCTTTTTATCCTGTCCCCAGATCATAGAAGTCAAAAACTTTTTTTTCATCTTATCCTTCGTCGCTTTAATCTCCAACCTCAGGTTGTTTTCGTAAGTATCATGCGCTCTTTTATCCAATATCGCTTCCCTGATCTCCTGTGCGATCTCTAATAATTTATCCTCCTCTATGGGTTTTAGAAGATAATACTTAACGCCATATTTCATGGCGTTCTGGGCATACTCAAACTGCCTGAAACCACTGATCATAACAAATTCAGCTTCAATCTGCGCTTCTTTCGTCTTTTTTATCAGCTCAATGCCATCATAACCCGGCATACGAATATCGGATATAATAACATCAGGCTGTTCTTTTTTGATCATTTCAAATGCATCTACTCCCGTATATGCCATCCCGATGATTTCAAATCCTAACTTCTTCCAGTCCAATAACCGGGCAATCAAAAAACAAATTGTTTTTTCATCATCTGCTATCAATAGTTTCAACATGCTGTACCTCCATTTCCCTGCCATATCAACCGGCAGGCAAGACAAACGATCCTCCTGCAAAATCCTCATTTTTCATGTAAACTACACATAAAAAAGCTAGAGATACCTAGCTTTCATCCAATGTCCGTCGGCTGCGCCGGCAGCCATCAGCTCTCTGTTTTTCATTTTCAATCATAACATACATCTTTCAGACAAGCAAATAATATTCTCTTTCGAAAAATCACGTCTCATGAAGATAAAAGTCCGAAACACAGCAGCCGCGCCCCTGTACAGTAAATAAAGCCGGAAGATCTCTCCCCGGCTTCATTTATATATTTTAAAATAATAACACCTAACGTTTTGCTCAGGCCTATTCCTTTGCAGTTTGCGCAAATTCCACATTTACAAGATCTTCATAAGGCGCTCTCTTTGCAAGTTCTCCTGCCTCTTCTAAAATATCCTGGAGAAGTTCAAAGCTCTCTTTTTCAAACACCAGGTTATCCTTCCATGTATCCTGCTCATAGTAACGGTTCACAATTGTTGTGATCGTATCAAGGTCCGTCTCTTTAAATTGCGGCTCTATAGCTGCGGCAATTTCTTCCGGCTTATGAGACTGTACATAATCCATACCCTTTTGCAGCGCATTGGTGAATCCCTGAACTACCTCCGGGTTGTCTTTGATATAGCTTTGTTTTGCCGAAAAGGCGGTATAAGGAACATATCCGCTGTCTGTTCCAAGAGATGCCACTACATAACCATCCTTCTCCTTTTCAAGTGCAGTTGCAGATGGTTCAAACTCTACGCTAAAATCCCCCTGTCCTCCGGAAAATGCCGCTGCTGTCGCGCCAAAATCAATACTTTGATCAATTTTTACATCCTTCTGCGGGTCAATGTTATTTTGTTTCAGGATATACTCAAATACCATTTCCGGCATACCGCCTGCCTGCCTCATTATCATGTAAATCTGGTTCATAACCCACCTTAGAAAATACACACTTCTGAAAGTCTGCAATCAGTTCCTTGATCTCCTCTTTTGTTTTGATGATCAAATAAGGTCTAAGCGGATCCTCCGCCGGTTCTGCCAGTCCCTTTTCTATCATCAGGCGAATATATGGCAGGACTGCTTTCTTCGACTTCAAATATCCTGCTTCCGTAAGTTTCGCCGACAAATACCTTGCAGAGATAAAGCCGCGGTTATCTTCGTATATTAACTTCATAACTTTCAGGATGATCTCATTCTCACTCCGATTTAATGCCTCTGCGGGACTATATTGTATAAATGCGGTAATACCGTATTTTAACCCGATTTCGGGCAGGCCACTTTCATCGACCTCGATTTTCTCAATAAGAATTTCTATATCTTTTCTGTTCAACGTTCCGTTTTTTATGATCTCATCAATAACCTCAAGAGCAGTTGTCAGCTTTTTCTTTACGTTTGCCGTTTCAGATACGGACTCGGAAAGCTCCTGTAGTTGCTGTTCTAACGAATGAATACGCGCCAAAATATCATTCTGCAAAGAATCATATCCCTCCGCGATCAATTCTTGATTTCCCCCATGAAAAGCCAAGTCCTTGATTTTTTGAGCAAACAAAGATCTTAACTGCCTTTTCTGACCTTCGATCATTTCCCTGACTGCTGCCCTCTCCTCTTCTGCAGATTTTTTTTCTATCCCGAAATCTTTCAGATCATAGGCAGCAATCATCTCACACAAAGAATCACGGCAAAGACGGATATAATTTATCATATCTTTCATCAAATCGTTCTCTTCAATCAGATGTGCTTTCCGGCAATATCTTTTACCCTTTGTATTATAAGTACTGCAAATATAATATTTTCGTTCTCTGCCGGACGTTTTACGGACAATAGGCGTAAGACGGCTTCCGCAATCTTTGCAGAACAGACATGTTCCAAAGGGATTGGCAGTTTTTGTTCCCATCCACGGTCTGTGGCTCCCACGGTAATTTGTTTTTACGCGTTTTGTCTTCATATCCTGCACCAGTTCAAAAGTCATTTTATCAATAACAGGCTCGTGATGATTCTCAAAAATATATTGTTCTTCTTTCGGAACCCGTTTGTCTTTTCCATGCACCGCGGCTCTTGCGCGTTTATGAAGACGATAAGTCCCAATATAAAAATCATTGTCCAATATACTCTTTACCATACTGTCAGACCATTCCAAAACCACCTTCCTTTTACTTATCCTGCCTTCAGAAAGTTCTCGCTCATGACGGGCAGCAGACGGTGTAGGAATAAAATGTTCTGTCAGGTACGCAGCTATTTTTCTATATCCCAAACCTTGCGTATAGAGTTCATAGATCTGTTTTATCTGTTCTGCTTCATTTGGTACGATTTCAATAATCTCTTTATTCTTTTCATTTCTCTTATACCCAAATGGTACATGTGTCAGAAGTGTTCCCTCTTTTTGGCGCGCTCCCAGAACACGCCGGATTTTCTTACTGGTATCTTTCACATATTTTTCATTATACCACGTTTTAATTCCTATCACATCATCATCCGGCGAGCAGGAATCATAATTATCATCAATCACTATCAGGCGTTTCCTGCGTTCTTTAAATTCATCCAACAGCAGTAATACTTTTGCGTTGTGACGTCCAAGTCTGGAAAAATCCTTGACAAATACCAAATCAATATCTTTCTCCAGATCATCCATCAGCCTATTAAATCCGGGCCGGTCAAATTTATAGCCGGACACCCCGTCGTCTTCATACCAGCGGTCTACGACTAAATTCTGCGAAGCAGCATACTGGCTGATGATCAATTTTTGGTTTTCAATAGAAATATAACTGCGTTTATCATCATCTTTTGACAGCCTTACATATCCTGCGTTCATATATATTCTCCTTTATATGATTTACATCATTAGTACAATATAAATATGAACCGTATCTTATATTCAAATATAAAAATCACTCTTATAATTATTTTTGATAAGTGCTTTCAGACCATCTTGTATATTCTTTTTCCCGTCCTGATAAATTACAACCCGGAAACCCAAACCGGTATATTTCTTTTTCTCCTGTAATAAAGCAGCTTCATTCTGAAAATCTGATCTCCAGAGATAATATGCAGGTTTTGTCAATGTTTCGCTTCCTTTCAGAGTTACCTTATAAGTAATCTATGAAGAGCTTCAACAATCTTGCCTGTCCGTCCGGTACTTTTTAAGAGATTCTAAAAGTGCCTGTCTTGCTTTTTTTACCTCTTCCTTGTCAGTTCTTATAATGCTGTACTCACTAAAACATGAAAGTCCCATGTTGATATCCGGTTTCCGGTAAATCATCCCGCTGTCTATCATCTGCTTTCCAGACATATGAAAGCTCAACACATGTGTCCTCTCCACCATCTGCCTGATAACCCCAGCGTTCACCCCGCTGCCTGCCATAACCTCAATCTGATCCCCTGCCTTGGAAACCAGCCGCTCAAGGATCCTTATGCCCTCTGTGCATACTGCTGCCTGCCCCGAGGTAAGAATCGTATCAATCCCCAGCCCAACCGCCTCTTCCAAAGCCTCATAAGGATCTCTGCATACATCAAACGCCCTGTGCATTGTAAGTTTCATGGGTCCTGCACATTCTCTGAGCGCCCTCATCTGTTCCATATCTATACTCCCATCTGCTTTCAGACATCCCACAGCTATTCCGTCGGCTCCTAACTCACCAAACATTAAAATATCTTCTTTCATCATCTGAAATTCTGCATCCGTGTACAAAAAATCTCCAAATCTCGGACGTATCAATACCCTTAACTCTATCTCACATATATCTCGGATCTGCTTAAACTGACTAACGCCGGGAGTTGTCCCGCCAATGATAAGATTCGAACAGACCTCAAGACGGTCTGCTCCTCCTGCCTGCGCATTCAGGGCAGATTCTACAGAATCAACACATACTTCTAAGTTTGGTTTCATATCCAGCCTCTTTTCCTATTTCTCATATAATAATGGTATCTCAATCAAATCATAAAGATATTTGTCCAATTTACTTAATTATAACAGAGCAAAAAATAAAAATGAAGCACCACTTTCTCACTGCCCATGCTATCGACCCAGCCGCATAATATAATCATCGTTTCAAGATTTACATAGTACGCTGGTGAACACCCTTTCTTCCTCCAAGTACATCCTTACCTTTTAAATCTTCCCATTTGAAGTCCGGCATCTCCTTACGTGCTACAAGAAAATTCCCGGCACGCTGAGTAAGCTGGGCAAAGTTAACAACATAATCGTTAGCGCCTTCATTGTAAGTATAAATAGAAGCCTCTGAACCCATAAACCCGATATCAGCACTGCCGGAAATAACAGCTGTCATTGTCTTATCAGCTCCAAATGGAGCGCTAGAATTAGTACAAGACAATCATATGCATTCTTATACTTTTTTTAGTTTTCAACCTTTGCCAGTCTAACAAGCTTTAGGTTCTGAATCTTGCTTTCTTTGTAGCTACTAATTCCATTCTTGACAGCTATAGGCTTACGTTTCAACTCCTGAATAAAATGCCTTGGATATAATATTATTCTTCTTTCACAAGCTCATAATCAGAGCCTTCCGCAAAATCCCCCGTCTTCCAAACAATTGTATTGAACATATGTTTCGCCTTCTAAAATTTCTTGATTTATATCAATATCTATGCTACTCTATTTTTACAGTTTGGGCGGCTTTCGTTCGCCGCCCTTTCTGTGTTCCTGGCTGATTATTCAGCCTTTTCTTTTTGCCCCGGGAACTTGATTCCGAGTATTTCGGCTAATGCCTTTAATGCTTCTATCTCGGTACTCCCTTTTTCAGCTTCTCGGTTCAAAAACCTCTGCATTTCTTCTTTCGTCATACGTTCCATGTTTCCCCTTTCTCCCTTTCGGGTTATTGTCATTCGGTTTCCCTCTTGACAATTATATTATAGTCTATTATCGTGTATTTGTCAATAGTCTATTTTCATGTATTTATCATTTTTATTACATTGTTTATAGAAGCGTCATTCCTTGATGCTAAAATAAAAAAACTTTCTTTAGTATTTTTATCATTTTCACTATTATATAATTTGATTCCACGCCGACGGAAACATTCTATATAATAATCTTCTGCACACAGCCTTTTCTCGGAATTGCATCTTCCGGTAATTTCAGACAATACAATTATTTCAAATGGATAATTATTATTATAATCATTTTGTAATTCTGAATTATTATGCTTACCTGATTTCAATAGATTTATATGCGCTTTGCATCTTCTTCTAATGTCTTCGGTTTCCCCTATATACATCCTCCCGGTATTTCTGTTGATTAGTGCATATACCCCGCCGGTTTTTATATCAGGTATACTTATTTCCTCTTTCATTGCTTATCACCCTTTTTATATTCCATGATTTCCCAAATCTGGCAGTTTAATAAATTGCATAAATTAGCAATAACCTCACAAGTTATATTCTCGTTTTTTGTCAACTTTGCAACTGTATTAGAATGAAT
Source organism: uncultured Dorea sp. (assembly GCA_910584615.1). Taxonomy (GTDB): domain Bacteria; phylum Bacillota; class Clostridia; order Lachnospirales; family Lachnospiraceae; genus MD308. The sequence continues at coordinate 431 of CAJUAM010000013.1, read as the reverse complement.
ACCATTATTTTTAAGCCATTGTTTATTATATCCTTTACGCTCCATCAACTCCCACAATCGGGAGAAGTCTATAATTCCATTTGTGCCATACGGAGTTTTATTTATAGTTCCGCTCATGGTTTCACCGCCTTTCTATATATAATATATGATAATAGATTTTTGTTTATTTGTCAACGTCTATTTTCGTGTAGCATTTTACACAATAAACCGCCTGTTCAAATCGTCTATTTTTGTGTATTATTACATATTGCATTTTCGTCTATTATCATGTATTATATAACCATAGCAAACAACAAAACAAAATTCCGGCGGGGTTGGAACCGCCTAGAATATCCCAACAGCGACCGGCGGCGGCTGAATACTTCCAGGGTGAAATTCCAACATAAAAGAAACTATAAACCATACTTTAAATACAGGAGGTACAAAATTAT
>CAJUAM010000012.1 GCA_910584615.1 uncultured Dorea sp. | reverse complement strand
ATTTTCTCTGCCAGTTCAGAATACCTGCTGTTTTTTAGTATCATATATCCTCATATTTCTATAAAGCTATAAAAGATCGTCCATTTTTCCAAGTTATTATTCTGCCTCATTCAAATCCAAAAATCTTTCCAAACAATACATCTGCCATTTCTGATTTCCGGAAAATTGTTTCATATCTAAGTCCTTTCGAAACTCATGCCGCTTTGGTCCACCCCAATCCGCAAAATAAGTATCAACTGGTCTGGGCATGGTTATTTTATCAGGAACAGAAATTTCCGGATATTTTTTTGCCATAAGTCCGCGTATTAAATATTTTGATTCACCATTCCGTATGCGATACAAATCCAACTCATCTGCCATTTTTAACTTTGCATACGGATCGTAATATGGCATATCTGCGACTGCAAAAGCATTAAAGTAAGAACTGGAAGACTCAATTGAAAACACATCATCCATAAACGAAAGAAAATCTATATGGCTTCCCTTGCGATACCTTTCAAACAAATACTGCATACTTTCCGACTCAGCAAGAACATCCTCTGGATTTGTAAAAATATAACGTTTCATAAACTCTTCAAAAGTCCAGTCCTTTGCCAGCAGTTGATCCATACCGCCAAAAATAAGGTCACTACTTTCTCCTACAAACATGAGTTCCACACCATCATCTTTTGCCTGAAGTGCCGCCTGTAAAATCTGAGGCTCTATGGAGTGAACCGGCGCATTTTTGGCTTTCATAACCGCATCAAGATGCAAAGCCACTGTATCCCAGCTGATATCAACATAATGAAGCAGCAGTCCATAATATTTCGCATAATACTCTGCTCTGGCAAGCTCTTCTTTTTGAAACTCTCCACCAAGAAACCTAAATGTATACGCATGACTTCCACCAAGATATGAGGCTACAATAGCGGAGTCCATGCCGCCCGACAAAAGAATTCCTTTTTTCTTTCCTTCAAATATTTTTATTTGTTTCTCAATCTCCCTGTCAATATCATCAGATGTATGAACCAGAATTCTCTGTTCGTCTGGAACTGGTTTAATACAACAATGTTCCATTCCCTCATAAAAATCTTTATTGTCATCTTCAATATAGCGAAAAGCCATATAAGAACTCATACAATATTTTTTATCTACCATGAATCAATCCTCCAAATCCAAAAATATTTATAATGCGCTATTGTTCTCCCGCATCGATATCAGCGTCTCATTGATCAGAGTTGAACTTGTTCCTTTTGTATATGGAAAATAAATAATTCTAACCCCGATTTCTCCAAACTGGTCTTCCAAATGTCTCCATTTATCTGTACCATACCAATCGTCTCCTACAAACATCAGATCAAATCGAAGTTTCTCCCAAGCCTCGAACTTATTCATTGTTCTTTGAGGAACCGCCACATCGACACAATTTATATTTCTCACAATTTCCAGACGTTCTTCAAAAGGAATCACAGCCTTCTTATGTTTATATGCAACCAACTCATCTACCGTCACGCCGACAATCAATTTATCACACATCGCTTTAGCATTTTTAAGCATATTCAGATGGCCTATATGAAACAAATCAAATACTCCTGTCGTATAACCTATTATCATTTTATCCTCCGTTCTAAACATTTCAATTTTAATTGTACTGCTTTTCGCTGAATTCCATATATTAATCCTCAATCGACCTCTTCAAATAGTTACATATATATTCCCCAGCGTGTCCTATATTAAGGAATTCCCTTTCTAATAACTGTCTGCGTTTTTCTATCTTACTGTCTATTCTTTCAATTATTATCTTCTGAAGCATACTTTCTAGTTCTTCTTTCGTTCTAGTTATATAATATGTATCAAGAATTTTTTTTGCCAAACGTGTATACACCTCATCTTGATGTTCTTTTCTCGGATTAAAAATATAAATACACGGATGGAGTGATGGAAGATATTCTCCTATAAAAGATCCACAGTCAGTAATCATACAATGACTTTTCTTAAATAACTTTATATAATCTCCCTGCGTGACGCACATCCCATTCGGCTGACTGTTCCACTCATGCAAATAATCAAAATAATCTTCTTGTCCAAATGAAATACGTCCCTCTTTTTCCCGTGCTTTAATTTGAAACGGCAGCAAAGGATGCGGCTTAAAAACAAAATTAATTTCCCGATGTTTTTTTACCAATTCCATTATAATATCCTTATAAAGATCAAAAGTAGCAAAATTATTACTTACTCCCAGCGAATGATGCGGCGCATAAATTACAATTGGATTTCCATTATTGGGAAACTGATCTTTTTCATTAAAATATTCATCCAATTTGGGATATCCGCTGAGAACTGTATTAAATCCACTAAACTCTCCATCGGCTAATACACGTTTAAAGCTATCATTAGTATCAAGAAAAAATTTCCAAGTTTCCCTTATACATTCAGTGTGATAATGGTAAAAAAAAGAATCTACCATCAATAGACTGTACGGCACATAACAAGTCAGATATTCCCAGTTTAACTGATCAAGACGGTTGTAAAAATTTCCTGTTGAACCATACAGTTTTGGAATATCATAAAACAAAATATCCGGATTAAGTTCGTGTAAATCTTTTGGATTTCCCCATTCGTCATAGCCATTAATCACACAGTATCCTTTCGATTCAAAAAACTCAATATCTTTTTTTACATCCGAATAAAAGTCCCGATACCCAACATCCCGTCTTGAAACCACATAAATAAAGGGTTCAAACAGTTCCTGTTTTTCCATGGCATGATAAACTGAGGAATATCCAAACACCGCCGCATCATGAGTCATAAAAAACACTTTAACCGTCTTCCCTTTACTTACCTTTCGTTTCAATCTGTTCAATTTTATCTGATGATTTAAATGATACTGCTGGATATGATTGCCAACAATCATCTTGTGGTTTTCTACACACTCCCTTAAAACACAATAATCCTCATGTAGTATAGGCAAACGGTAAAAAAATCCCAATTCATCAAGTGTCTTTTCTATATCCTTATGATGTCGCTCCTGCGTTGCTATAATGACCAAAGCTTTATCAGCATATTCACTGAGTTCATATATGCTTTTGATTTTTATTCCTTTCTGTTCGACACGCATACTTTCTCTTTTCTGGTTTGTCGTTGCAAAGAATTTTACCTTTCCCGAATAATTCGCTATTTTTATGCTTGTTTCCATATCAATAATGTAATCTAATACACACATTCCTATATCTGCGTATCCATAAATAATAACATCTTCATATTTTTTTAATTCTGAACATAACTTTTCCTGAAAGCTCATAATCTCATCTCCTGACTCATCCAATGCAGATCACTGCACTGTCAAATTTATCTGACATGCATATATCTAAATTTATATTTTTAGATACATTTCTAATTCATTCCCTATCTAAAAATTCTATTAATTTCTCTGCACCATTTTCCCAAATATTTTCATCATAAATTTTTTTCATTACTTGTTTCCTTTCTGTCTGATAAGTATCTTTGTTACTTTTTACGTCATCCAGAAAATCAAAAAACTCCACCAGATTTTTAACCTTTGGTCCCGGCATATACTCTTTTGGAAACTTCACTGAAAATCCTCTCGTATACTCATCCATATCCCCTATCAGATAGCAAATCGGTTTGTTGAGTAAAAGATACTCAAATGCAATACCAGAATAGTCTGTTATAAGCGCCGCAGTATTTCCCATGATTTCGTGCAATACCAGATTGTTGCTATTCAGTTTTTCATCTGTAATAATTTTTATATGACTACAAAAATCAGGAATCCGTTCATCTGTTTTTTCCCTTGGATGAGGCTTAATTACTAATAGCTGCCTATTTTGTTTTAATTTACAGTCAAGCTTTGCAAATACCTCCTGATTTTTCAAAATACCCAATGTCTCAATGACAGCAGAATCCCTCCGTTCTGTTCCTCGTAACTGTCGAAATGTCGGCAGCCATATAATTATCTGCCTGCCTCTCAAAGGGATGATCCGCTCTATGGATTTTTGGTGATAAAGAAATGTCTGAATACGCGGCGGCATAATATACAACTGTTTATTACGAGCAAGATGATACTGCTCTTCATACAGCCGCGCACATCTTTTTGACGGACACAAAGCAAAATCCACTTCTTCTGGCTGGCTCAACACATCATTGACACGTTTTAGCGGAATTGTCCCATGGTTCATATAAAAAAGTTTTTGTTCACACCGAACCTTTTGAATTGGCTCATTTTCATATAATAAATATGCCGTTCCTGCATACAGCCAACAGTATCGAATAACCTTTATAATATTTGCCCGCAAACGAACCAGATTCTTATCAAGGTAAATCACCGGCTGATTCTTAACTGCTTTGCCATCTGTCAGATAAATTATTTTGTATTTACGCCCTTTATATTCCTCTGTATGATAACGGACAATCGCATCTGCATTTTCGTGAGGTTCACTGCCAGCCATGAAAATCATCTGTCTTCTGATTGGAAATCTGCTAAAAAAACGAATCAGTTTTTCTGTTACAGAATAATAATATATTGGGTAAACATAACAAGATATCATATATTCTTTAATCTCTTCTTTCAGTCCTTCATAAATCACATTATAAGAATCTGAAGTGATCAAAAGAATAACATTACAAGAACCTTTTTTTCTAATTACATCGACCCCAGTAATGCAAACCTGACTTTCACCAATCTTTTTTATGTGTCCATGTATCTTTTCATTATTGTCTATCAGCTTTGTGATCCTCTGCACAAAAGATTCCTTTCTGTACAGATTCAACATATCATTTAAACGTTTACCACAACCAAAGCACCAAACTTCCTTTTTAACGCTTATCTTATTTAATTCCTGTACGGATAATCTTTTTACCATTCATCACATTTAGTCTTTCTGAATATTTCTGCTCCAATAACTTCATCCGTAAATAAAGCTATTGCCGATTTATTTTTCATTAATTTTCTATCTAAACATAAAAATTGCCGCAGTCCATAATACTCTCGTTCTCTGATGAGTCTGCCATCATTTCCGACTGTCTCCAGATAATCTCTGTAAAACGATTCCATATTGTTTGTAAATCGAAATGAATATTTATTTGTTTGATTGTTTTTCGTATCTAATCGTATAAACTCCCTTTTATTTCCATATACTATTTTGAGGTAATAAGCACTTCTATCTTCAAATAAAAAATAAACAACGGCCCCCCTCGCAAGCTGCAAAATCCCACTATCAAAAACGCTCCCGTCTTTCGGTGAAACTTTTAAACACATATTTGCACAAGCCGGCAGCAGATAAACCTTTCCTTGTCTGACATATATTTTAGTGAACATAAAATCACTGCCTTTAAAAGTCTTTGGATATCCATAATATTGTGTGACATGATTGTTTTCCGGATTCCATCTGATGATCGGACCTACTTTTTTCGGAGCCATCCATAAATCATTTTCTAATCTGCACATGCTCCAGCAACCACAATTTTCTTTCCCAACACTATATACTTTTCCTTCACATGTATCCATATTAAATCTCAGCACAAAATTGTTTATAACACTTGGTATATAAAATTGATTTTTATCTACATAGGGAGATTTTCTGAACATATATTCTCCTGAAATCCATTCATCAAAATACTCTATTTTTTTAGTTTTTATATCAATCCTAATAATTCCGGGATATGTACAACTAATGATATAAATCCATGATTCATATAAGATCCCCCCGTTAAATTTTCTTTGAGAGCGATAAAATGGGTGTTTTTTGCTATCCACCTCTTTCACTTCCAGCATAGTAAAATCTTCTGACACAATATTATATACTGCTATTTTATCTGCTGAACATGGTACAAAATAAATTTCACTGTCACACAATACAGCAGTCGTATACAGACGTTTTCCTCCTACCCTTTCATTCGGAAACATACGTACATAAGTACAATTCCCTGTTTCTATATCTACTCTAAAAAGTGCATTAAATCCATCACTCGCCGCATATGCCGTAGATTCATCTATTCTTACAAACGCTTCGAAGCAAAGTAAATCCCCATTATCATTCCTACCATCAATGTCGATTCTCTGAATCATAGCTTTGCTTCCAACCCTTCGACATAATGAAACCACACTGCTGACATCCCCATAATACCCATCACTTATCACCACAGCCCGGTCCATATCTGCCGTGTCGTCATAGATCCCCCACCCTGCCTCTTTATACTCTTCTACGATTCTTTCATACTCTGCCCAAAGCTGCGGCCTCATACTCTCTATTGTTGCTTTTATAAGGGGATGGGGACGCCACAGCAGTGCTACTTCGTCTTTATTCTCTTCAAATATCCCAAAGACACTCTTCATCTTCTCAAGCATCTTTTCACCATGCTGCAAAAGTGCGCTCACACTCGTATTATAAAATATGATCTTCTTCCAGTTACCATCAGGCTTTTCTATTACCTCAAGCCATTCTTTGGGGATCTTAAGACATTCTTTCTTTGTGTTCAGCACTTTATCGACCTTCGGCGATCCAAACCCGAGTATCTTATCTTCCCAGTCCTTCCTTGTATACCCATATTCCTTCGTATTCTCTGTCAGAACATTGATATAAATCTGCCTCATATCCTCTGACTGCACCACAACCTTATCTGCGTTAAATACTCCCGGACAGGTGCAAAAATGCGCCATATTATCTACTGCTGCCTTATTATGAGGATCCGTCTCTTTCAATATAAAATAAGGAATATATATGAGTTTCTCTGTAAACTGCTTTAATCTCTCTGAATAAAAGTCCGGATGCACACTCGTCACAAAGTTTGTATTATCATATGGATTATGTATGAATATCATATCCGGCTTTCTGCCCTCAATATCATAATCCCCGTACCACGTAACCGACACATACTCCGGATACTGGTCTCCCTCATAATGCATTTTCCCAAAGCTCCCGTCTGATTTCCTGTCATAGTACGGGATCGGGATCACATAAGCGTCGCAGTCCGGATCCTCATCCGCCGCTTTCCACACACTTTCCAGACTGTCCCACATAGATGCCTTGTACGGGAGAAAGACAGCCTCCATCCTCTCTTTTATGTCATTTTTTATACTGCTCTCAATCTTTCGCAGATAAGAACGCAAAAGTTTATACACTTTATTCCCATTCCCTGTTTCCCCCTGCATGATCTTTTCATGGCACTGGTACACCAGTTCACAGTATTTCTCCAGAAGCAAAATAACCGCGCACCCTTCTCCCTCCGCTGCCTCTATCATCTCTCCCAGAGTGATCGCTCCCTGCTGGCAGTCCTCAAGAAGTCCCAAAGCCCCAGGATAATTCCCGTTTTCTATTGCGGCCCTGATCCCTTCATGTGCTTCCTCAAGCACCTTCAGGAAATCTTCGGCCTGTCTTTTCTGCGCTCTTCTCATGTCCTATTCCTCTGCGTTACTTTTATTTATTAAATAATAAGGTATATTGGTCATCTTATTAGCTGTTCGCCTTAGATGATGCGAAAATACTTCCCGCTTCGCTCCCCGCTACATCACTTCCTTTGTGTTCACAGGGTCCTGGCCTACCCAATCCGCGGAAATACTTCCCGCCTTCTAAGGCCGTACTGGCAGGCTGTTCCTGACAGCAGGGTCTTTGCCCCTTTTTATATCATGAACCCGCCGCCCAGTCCTTCCGGTAAAATCCCGGCTCTCGCCGTTATTTATCTGGACCGCTGTTCTTATGATCCCTTTTTTATCTTTTCTGCTGCTTAGCCAGACATCTATGCCTCAATGGACGATCTGCCCGGCAAGTCCGCGTTTCAGCGCATTCTTTGCGCTATTTTCTTTCTCATCTCCATAATAGCCGCAGCAACCGCAGGTAAACATTCCCTCTCTCCTGCTCCCTTCCCTGCCGCACATGCTGCATTCGCTGCTTATCCCTTTCCCAAGGACCTCTACAAGCTCTACCGACTGCTCCTGGCATTTCTGCTCCAGCCGCTTCCGGATGTAGCCCCTCTGCCACATGGATACATAGCCGTTGATCCTCCGGCTCCTCCCCGCCGCCTGCGGTCTTGGAAGCTTCGCGATATAGATGGTCCGCGGTTTTTCTGTCCTTAACAGGCGGTTTAATTCACAGTTGATATAGCTGTGTATCTGCTCTTTGTACCTTCTCTTTTTCGCCTCGTACTTCTTTCTCCCCGGATTGTCCTTCCGGCCGCGCTGATAGCCTGCGGTCTGTTCCCTTACCCAGTCCGAATACCCGGTCTGATACTCCCCAAGCCTTTCTCCGTACCGGCGCCTTTTATCTGTTGTCAGCATACTATACATCCCCGGCGCCAGACCGATCTCATTCACATAGTCACTATGGGAACGAACCGACACCTTCACCGGAACATGGATATCTGCCTTCCCCTCCTCAGGGTACAGCTTAATATAAATCTGGCTCCCATACTGGTTCCCGTCCGTCAGTTCAACAAATATGCGCTTGCGCCTTTCTTTTGCCGCCAGATAGATCCCGTGGTCCCCATAGCGGTAAGCCTTCCCTGAAGATGAAAACCCTTCCGCCCTGTCTGTATGAGGCTTTATGTGGTATTTTCTTACCTGCCTGCGCAGATAGCGGTGCAGCTTCCCTGTATCTACACCCTCTGATACCTCGTCATATGTCTTTTGCAGCCCGCTTTCCAGTTCCACAGGCTCACCTTCCAGCACTGCGGCAAACGCATTGTTCACCTTCAGCAGGTACCTCAGATAATGCTTCTCGTCTGCCGTCAGGTTCTTGTTTTCCCCGATCAGTCCGGATATCTTTGATTTCGTGCGCGTCCACTGGCTCTTGATATCCCCGAGGGCATCAAACACTGCCAGATAAAAATATACGGACGGCAGGTCAAGTTCACCCCGAAGACCTGAGGCCGTCATTTCATTCTGGATAGTATATCCCGGATAGAGTTTTGAAAGACTCCCGATCCCGCCGAAGCGGTCATATACATAATTTTTGACTTTCCTGCAGTCAAGGGCAATCTCCCGGAGCTTTTCCATATCTTCTGTCCGGATAGTACCTTTGCTGTGCTGGCATACGATCTTACATACTGCTTCTGATGGTTTCTTCATTTTCACCACATTTTTCATCCATCTGTCCTGTCAGTCTCCTGATATCCATATTTTTAATGCGGTATAATCCTCAAGCACATATATATTTTCCATATAAGATGTCATTGAAGATTTCGTGGATTCTCCTAATCTGCGAAAATGGGTTTTATTGTTGAGAAACAGGAAGTTTTTTTTCGGTCTGACCACAAATCTGACCATAAAACTTAGAAAGTTCATTCATATATTGACGTTTGGTATCCATGGAAGGATGTACATAACGGTTCAAAGTGATCTGCACATCTGAATGCCCCAGCATCTCACTAAGGCTTTTTACATCAATACCTTCTTCAATACAATTAGTAGAAAAAGTATGCCTGAGAATATGAAAATTTTTGTCGGGGAGTTCCGCATCTTTCAATATCTTTTTGAACTGGTACTGCAAGGTTCTCGGTTCTAATGGCTTATCCCCGCCAAATACATATTTTGTATTGTCTGTAAAAGTCGCGAAAATTTCTAACACTGTGTCAGACAGAGGGATTTCCCGTCTGGAACATTCACTTTTAGGTACTGTCTCTGTTAAAACTGTCGTCGTCTTATATCCTTCGGTATAAAGACGCTGTACAGTGCTGTTGACTGTGAGAATCTTGTTTTCCGGATCAATATCGGACCATTTCAAAGCGCAGATCTCTCCAAGCCTGAGCCCTGTAAGAAGACAAAGCAAAACTGCCTTTTTAAAAAGATCCATCTCTTTAAAAAGTATCAACATCAGCTTTTTCTGCTCATTCAGGGTAAAGGTCTTCACAGCTTTATTCCGTACAGCAGAAGTGGTTTTTTTTTAGGACAGGCATTGTAACAGAATATTTTCGCGCCGCAAACTTTAAAATCTGATTCAGCACACAATAAATACTCTTACAGACACTGTCAGATAAGTGGTCAAAGTTCTTTTTCTCTCCAAACATATCTGTTATCTCTGCAAGTGTGGCATTCTCAAAATATTTTTTAATATGGTTATAATAAATCGCGCTGTACTTTATATAAGTTGAAGCTTTCCGGCTGTTATTTATGTCCTCAAGCCACTCCTCTGCCGTATCAGATAACTTAACATTATATAAATGAATGCTGCTTTCTGTTCCTAAAGCAGCATTTGTCAAAAGATTTTTTTGTACGTCTAGTTTTTTTCGTACCTCATCATACGTCTGGGCGTAAACAGAACGGTAAATCTTTTTGTCTCTTGCTTCGCTGTATACCATAAAGCGCCCCTCCCAACGTCCGTCTTTTCTTTTCCTTATGTTTTCTCCGTGTCTCGCCATAATAATCCTCCATCTTTTGTTTGTGTGATTCTGACCCAGAAATTGACCATAAAATATTTTCAGGGTTACTCTTTGCAATAAAAATAGCATTTTTTCATCATTATATCAGTCTTTTTCTGAATACTTGAATAATTTGGCATGTAATTAATTTCGAAAAAAGCATTGTTATTTAGATTAAGATGTGATAGAGTAATGTCGATATAAATATGTATTAATAAACTATTTGTTTCAATTTCGCAGATTAGGAGAATCTGCGAAACCAATATAACAGTAAAAAAGAGGCAAAGTTTTATTCTGTTCCAATAAAACTTTGCCTCTGACCTCTTTTAAAGATTCTCCGGTCCAAACCCTAGCGGCAGGAGATCGTTAAGCGTATATATCTTATACTCATTTTCACTCTTTGCCAGAATCACCTGAAACTTCTTCGGATCGACAAATTCCATCAGCGTTTGCCTGCACACCCCGCAGGGCGGGCAGTAATCGTGATTGCCTTTCGCATCCTCATTGACAATGCAGATAGATTTAAAAAGCCTATCTCCTTCGCTCACTGCCTTGAAAACCGCCGTCCGCTCCGCGCAATTTGAAGGCGAGTACGCAGCGTTCTCAATATTGCATCCGGTATAGATCTTCCCGCTCTTTGTAAGCAGCGCTGCCGCCACCTTAAAATGAGAGTAGGGAGAGTAAGAATACTTAAGTGCTCCAAACGCCTCTTTTATCATTTCTTGTATCATAATTTCCCTCCTGTCCCCATGATCACAAAATATCTTCAACCAATATCTTACTTTAAAGAAAATCCATTCTCAAACCTTTCTGACAACCTCTCCCATCTGTCCCATGTATCCAGATGTCTATCCATCCATTGTCCGTAAAACCCAATCAGCGCTCCATTGCCGAAAGCCAGCACCACCGTCCCCGCACCGATTCCCACAAGTCCGTAAAATAATGAAAAAGACAATACTATGGCAATCACAAGACATGTCATATCAAACCTGATCTTAAACTTAGGCAGTGCGATCTTAAACTGTCTGCTGATCCCCTTTACAAAAAACTCATACACCTGCGGATAAAAATACGTCTTAAAATAAAGCGCAACACCCAGCGAATTCAGTAAAAATCCCACAACGAAGTATACAATGCGGATAGAAAGCGGCAGAGAACCCGGCGCAAACCGTTCCGGATCAAAATGCGGGATCACCATCCGCCAAAAGTCAAGAACCGCGCCGTAAATAAGCCCCGACACAAAAGAAAAGAAATACAATCTCCTCACCTTCTTCATCAGGACACAAAAAAGTATGAACAGCATCCCCTGTACAATATATTCTGCCTGTCCGAAAGTCAAAGCTTTGACCTTAAGACTGACGATATAAGCCGGAGCTACTACCATAGACATCCCAAGATCAGCTGCTGCCAGCATAGCTGTCGCAAATGACAGCACGATCACTGCCAGTACATAGATCAGCTCATTACTGATGCTGATTTTTTTCACGGAAACCACCTCTCCTTTTGTACGCTGCGGCGCAAAGTATATGCTGAAGTCCCCCTCAATGACCTGTTACGCGATCTCGAGCGCAGTCTCCATCATCTGATGAAATCCTGTCTCCCGCTCCTTCGCGCTAAGAGATGCTTCCTTGTACAGATGGTCAGAAATAGTAAGGATACACAGCGCCTTCTTTCCTGCCCTCGCCGCATTCATGTAAAGTGCTGCCGCTTCCATCTCAACAGCTAATACCCCCATGCGTCTAAACCGGTCATTAAAATCCTCCCTGTCATGATAGAACACATCTGAGGACAGTACGTTTCCTACCTTCACATTCGCGCCCTTGTCTCTTGCTGCCCTGACCGCTCTTTCTAAAAGCCCATAGTCAGCGATCGGCGCGAACGAGCCCGGGATCTGGTACTGCTCCCCATAACCGGAATTCGTACACGCTCCCATAGCAATGACGAGATCCATCACATTTACATCATCCTGCATAGCGCCGGCCGAACCGATGCGGATGATATTTTCCACGTCATAAAAATGATACAGCTCATAACTATAGATACCGATCGACGGCATCCCCATACCGCTTCCCATGACCGAAACCTCTTTTCCATGATAAGTTCCCGTAAATCCAAACATATTCCGGACTGTGTTAAAACAGACCGGCTGCTCTAAATAAGTTTCTGCAATATACTTTGCCCTAAGCGGATCCCCCGGCATTAAAACTGTCTTCGCGATCTGACCTTTTTCTGCTGCATTGTGCGGTGTTCCCATAATACAAGCCTCCTTTTTCTCTTTCTTTTATCATAACATCACACTGTCAGAATCTCCATACAATTTTTACTATCTTTGTCATAAGAATGAAACCAGATAAGGATAAAAATTAAGTAGCTGATAAATAATATAAAGAGCCACTTGAAAATCAAGCAGCTCTCATGTATAATCTACTTAGAAGTGATCGGAATTGAATCTCCGATTGCCCTCAGTAAAAATGATTATAAGAAATAAGCATCCAAACTTGGGCGGTAGGGATGCTTATTTCTTTTTATGATTGTCTATGTAAGACAGAGCCGCAAACAATACAAGTAATAATGTAAGAACTTCCATTATACTCATAGGGCATCACCCTCTTTCGTTAGACTAGAGGGCATCCACCGGAAAGTCGCATCCTACTTTCTTTTCAATTACACGAGTTCATTATAACATATGAAAAGCTGGTACTCAATCAAAAGAACCTATGTATAGGTCAAAAAACTTATCCTTATCTGGTATCAATCAAATCTGATAATACAAAAAAGATCCTGCCGCATTCATACAAACATCCGCATGAACCGCAGGACCTTTCAGGTCTGTTCACCTTATTTTAATTTCCAGATATCTTTATTGTACTCCGCAATCGTACGGTCTGATGAGAAATATCCTGCTTTCGCGATATTTACAAGCATCTTTTTACTCCACATTCTGCGGTCTTCATAATCTTTGTATGCCCGCTCCTTCGCGCTGATATACTCTTTCAGATCAAGAAGGGTCATGAACCAGTCTTTCTGAATCAGCTCCGCATGGATCCGCAGCAGATGATAAGGCTCTCCAAGCTTCATCATCTCAGGACTGATGATAAAGTTGATAAGCTCCCTGATCTGCCCGTCATTGATATAGTAATCCGCCGCGCGGTAATCATAGTTCTTATAATGGTTGATCACCTGATCGCTGCTCTCTCCGAAAATATAGATACTTTCATCTCCTACCAGCTCATGGATCTCCACATTCGCCCCGTCTTCGGTTCCAAGAGTCACCGCGCCATTCAGCATGAACTTCATATTGCCGGTTCCTGAGGCTTCCTTAGACGCAAGTGATATCTGTTCCGAAATATCACAGGCCGGAATCAAATGTTCTGCCATTGTAACATTATAATTTTCCACCATAACAACACTCAGATACGGCGAAACTTCCGGGTCGCTCTTTACCAGCTCCTGAATGCACAAGATAAGATGGATGATATCTTTCGCGATATGATAAGCCGGAGCCGCCTTAGCGCCAAAGATCAGAGTGATAGGAGTAGCATGCTTCCTTCCCGCCTTGATCTCCAGATATTTGTAAATAGCATACAGCGCATTCATCTGCTGACGCTTATACTCATGCAGTCTCTTCACCTGGATATCAAAAATAGAATCCGGATCCAGCGTCAGTCCCTGCGTCTCCTTAAGATATAACGCAAGTTCCTTTTTCTTTTCATGCTTCACAGCCAGAAGTTCATCAAGCACAGCCTCATTATCCACATATTCTAATAATCCGCTGAGCTTATCTGCATCCTTTTCAAATCCATCCACATATTTGCCGATCCACTGTGTCAGCTCATGATTACAGTGAAGAAGCCAGCGGCGGAAGGTAATTCCATTAGTCTTATTATTGAATTTCTGCGGATAGATATCATAAAATGGCTTAAGTTCCGAATGTTTCAATATCTCTGTATGAAGCGCTGCCACGCCGTTCACGCTGTAGCCATAATGAATATCCATATGGGCCATATGAACACGGTCCTGTCCGTCGATGATCGCTACTTCCGGATTGTTATACCTTGCCTTCACCCGTACATCCAGTTCTCTGATGATCGGCACGATCTGCGGAGCTACCTGTTCCAGATAGGAAACCGGCCATTTTTCCAACGCTTCCGCAAGGATCGTATGATTTGTGTAGGCACATGTCTTCTCTACGATCTCTATTGCTTCATTAAAGTCAATTTTCTTATTAACAAGCAGACGGATAAGCTCCGGGATCACCATGGACGGATGTGTATCGTTGATCTGAATTGCCACATGTTCATGGAGCTTGCGAAGATCAAAGCCCTTCTTTTCACATTCCATGAGGATCAACTGAGCCCCGTTTGACACCATAAAGTACTGCTGGTAGATCCGAAGGAGATTCCCTGCCACGTCACTGTCGTCCGGATACAGGAATAAAGTAAGGTTCTTCGCCACCTCTTTTTTATCAAATGATATCCCGTCCTGTATGATTCCTTCATCAACACTCTTTACATCAAAAAGATGAAGCTTGTTCTTACCATTCTCATACCCTGCCACATCAATATCATAAAGCTGAGAAGTCAGAGTAAAATCACGGAAAGGCACCTCAAAAGAGATCCCTGTATCGTTCAGCCATCCTTCTTTTTCTATCCATGGATTCGGTACTTCCTTCTGCCTTCTGTTCTCAAAAACCTGCTTAAAAAGACCCATATGGTAATTAAGTCCGATTCCGTCGCCTGACATTCCTAATGTGGCGATCGAATCAAGAAAACATGCTGCCAGTCTTCCAAGCCCTCCGTTTCCAAGGGACGGCTCCGGCTCTATCTCCTCAATACGCGCCAGGTCTTTTCCGTATTCTTTTAAAATCTCTGCCACCTCATCATAAATGCCAAGGTTGATCAGATTATTGGACAAAAGTTTTCCGATCAGGAACTCTGCCGATATGTAATATAATTTCTTATCGCCCTGTATCACCGGTGTATCTTTGAGTTTTTCTTTCGTATATTCCAGCAAAGCGCCATATAATTCACGGTCGTCCGCCTCACCGATCATCTTCTGGTTTCTTTTTTGTAAAAGATTGTTCAATTCATCTCTAAGCATATTTTTCCTCCTGCTTATTTTTCATATGATAATCTTATAGATTCCTCTGCAATCCCTTTAATTGCTGTTCCAATGTCATAGTTTACCATAACAGCCCTGTCTTTGTCTAATAGCACTTTGACTAAAAAAAGCAAAAAAAGAAGGACCTTCTGTACAAAAGTCCCTCTAAAATATGGTCATAAATCCTGTCTGTGCCTCTTAATCTACTCAGCCGTTGCCTTCTCAACCTGCGCGATCGCCGCTTTCTGCATCGGGATACGGCAGTTTCTGTTGCTTCCGAACTCTACGATAACATCTCCATCGGTGATATCAATAACCACACCGTAAAACCCACTTGTAGTAAGTACCGTATCTCCTACTTCAAGAGCTGAGATCATAGCCTGAACCCTCTTCTGCTCTTTCTTCTGAGGTCTCAAAAAGAAAAAATAAAAACCGGCAAAAAGTGCTACATAAAGTACGACTATGATCATACCACTTGGTCCGGCCGTATTCTGCGTTGCTAAACTGAACATATTCATTCCTCCTACTAAATTTAAACACTATTGCTATCATACACAATAATACATTTTTCATCAAGTAAAATTTGTTAATTCATATATATTTTATAAATCACTGCTGCCGCCCTGTCTCATCCTGGCAATCTTTTCCTTCTTATACTCCTTATATCTTCCCGATCCGACAGCCTTTCTGATCTCATACATCATCTTATTATAAAAATACAGGTTATGCAGCACACAAAGACGCATGCCAAGCATCTCCTTCGCCTTCAGCAGATGTCTGATATAAGCTCTGGAATAATTCCTGCATGCCGGACACTGGCAGCCTTCTTCGATCGGGCTCGTATCCAGCTCATACTTGGCATTGAACAGATTCAATTTTCCATAATTCGTATAGACATGTCCATGCCTTCCATTCCGGCTGGGATAAACACAGTCAAAAAAGTCGACACCCCGATCTACTGCCTCTAAGATATTCTCCGGCGTTCCGACGCCCATGAGATAAGTAGGCTTATCCTGCGGAAGATACGGGACAACCGCATCAAGGATCCGATACATCTCTTCATGAGACTCTCCCACCGCGAGACCGCCCACTGCGTATCCGTCCAGATCAAGCGCCGCGATCTCCTTCGCGTGGCGGATACGGATATCGTCATATACACCCCCCTGATTGATCCCAAATAGCATCTGCTGGGGATTGAGTGTATCCGGAAGGTGATTCAGCCGCTCCATCTCTGCCTTACAGCGGATCAGCCACCTTGTCGTACGGTCTACAGACTTTTCCATATATTCTCTGTCCGCAACACTGGAAGGACATTCATCGAATGCCATAGCTATCGTGGAAGCCAGATTCGACTGTATCTGCATACTCTCTTCCGGTCCCATGAATATCTTTCTTCCGTCAATATGGGAATTAAAGTAAACCCCTTCTTCCTTTATCTTTCTTAAACCTGCCAGCGAAAACACCTGAAACCCGCCCGAATCCGTAAGTATGGGACGGTCCCATGACATAAACTTATGTAATCCGCCTAACTCCTTCACTACTTTATCTCCGGGGCGCACATGAAGGTGATACGTGTTGGACAGTTCCACCTGTGTCCCGATCCCCCTCAGATCCGTTGTGGCAACCGCGCCTTTAATAGCCGCTGCGGTCCCCACATTCATAAATACCGGAGTCTCAATAGTTCCATGCACCGTAGTAAGCCTGCCCCGCTTTGCAGCCCCGTCTGTCTTCAGCAATTCATACATGCTATGATCCTTCTCTATTCTTATTTTTGATTAAATTCAGCCCAATAAGGTTTTTTAACCCCTCATTGTCATATTAATAATGGCACACAACCGGTATGCCCGCGCTGATCAGTTCATAAAGCTTTCCTGCTTTCTCCTTAGGCATATTCACACATCCATGGGAGCCATGGCTTTTATACCTGTCCCCTCCGAAAGAAGACTGCCATGTAGCATCATGGAAGCCGATCCCTCCGTTAAACGGCATCCAATACTTCACCGGAGTCTCATAGGAATATTCACCGTTCGCCTTCTTCTCACCGCGCAGCGTCGCGTTCAGCGTCTTATATGATAACGTATAGACACCCTGCGGAGTCGCGTTCCCTTTATTAGGGTTTCCCGTAACAATATCAGTTTCCAGTACAACCTTTCCATTCTTGATAAAATACATATGCTGGTCTGTAAGATCTACCTCCGCATAAGTACTGCCGACTCCGGCACCATCATGAGAAGCCGCCTTACTTCTATACTTAGGTTCTCTTGTTACTACCTGTGCCTTTTTAATATCTTTTGTCAATTCTTCATATTCCGCATCCTGGTTGATCTGCCATCCGTAACTTCCGCCTTCTACCTTTACCGTATCTCCATCGGCAGTCGTAAATTCCTTCGCTTTATATTTTGTATCATACTTCTCTGCCAGTTTCTTAATATATTCTTTTACATCATCCTCATTAAAGGTCACCTTCATCTTCTTTTTATTGATCTTGATCCATTCAGATATCACAGCAGAGTCCACAACCTCTGTCTTTGATCCAAAATCATATGTAATCTTGGCCCCAAGATAACTATTCATCTTTTCTGCCGCTTCGATGACTTCTTTAGATTCTGATGTATACTTCGGAAGAATGTAGCAGTCCTCTTCCCTGAGATTCACATTGCTTATAAATCCGTCAATCGTCTTAGTCACTGCTGCCCGGAATTTTTCATCATCTATCTTTGTTCCGATAACCTCCGGCACCACTTCAAACTTACCGTCTTTAAAAGCCGGATAGGCATTTTTAGAAGCTTTCTGCTTATCTTCGTCCATGCATTTGAGCTTATCTATCACCTCATTTAGCTTATCTGCATTGTACTTTACACCGACCTTTGACTCGATCTCTGTCGGTTCCCACAAAGATTTCACCCACAAAAGCTTCTGCTGACCCTCAGCAAGCTGCTTTAAACGCTCTCCGGACGTAAACTCGATATCAATATCCGCTCCCTTAATGATCTCTCTGCTGCCGTCTGATTCTTCCAGCGTCAATGTATAATCAGCCACCTGTTTCTTCAGATAACTCTCAACCTCACTGACATCCTTCAGCGAAAAGTCCACTCCGTTGATCTTAGTATCAAACATAAAATGACTGTTAAAGTACATGGCTATCCCAAAGTATGACGCAGTCAGAAGGACGGTAACAATCCCTATAGAGAGCAGTACCTTTTTGCCTGTTTTGCCCTTTTTGCGGCGCCGCCTCTTTTTTCTCCTGCCTTTATCTTTCTTCTTATCGGAATCTTCTTCGTCATAGATTTTTTTCACCGTTTCTTCAATATCCTGGATATCTTCAATCAAATCTTCTGTCTTTTTATCCTTGCCAGTCATACTCTAAGCTCCTTATTCTATCATTTGGTTACACTATGAACAATTATACTCCCGTTATATCATTCATACCGTTTTATTATAATATGCTTTTACACAAATGTATAGGAAAAATCTTTTAAATAAAAATGAAGATTTTATGATGAAATATTACATTTTCCTCACATATGATGATCTCATTCCATTTTTCTCTTCACAAATCCGCAATGGTTGTTTTATACTGTTGCATATAAAAATCCAAATTGCTTATAAAGGAGATAAGATTATGGCTGGTTCAACTTACGGTAACTCATTTAAGATCACAACATGGGGCGAATCCCACGGAGCCGCGATCGGAGTCGTCATCGACGGCTGTCCTTCTGGTCTTCCTCTCTCCAAAGAAGATATCCAGTTTTATTTAGACAGGAGAAAACCGGGTCAGAGCAGATTCACAACCGCAAGGCAGGAATCGGACCACGCCAAGATCCTGTCAGGTGTATTTGACGGAAAGACGACCGGAACTCCCATCTCCATCATGGTGGAAAATCAGGATCAGCGTTCTAAGGATTATGGCAGGATTAAAGACTGTTACCGTCCGGGACATGCCGACTTTACTTTTGATGCCAAATACGGTTTTCGGGATTACAGAGGCGGCGGACGCTCCTCAGGCCGTGAGACGATCGGAAGAGTCGCGGCAGGCGCTGTCGCTTCAAAGCTGCTTGAACAGCTTGGTATTAAACTTACCGCTTATACCCGTTCCATCGGAAATATTATAATTCCGGAGGAAGAATACGATTTTTCCTGTATTTCAGAAAACCAATTATATATGCCAAACAGAACATACGCAAAAAAAGCTGCTGCTTATCTTGAAGAATGCATGAAAAACAAAGATTCCGCCGGAGGCACGATTGAGTGTAGGATCACCGGAGTACGCGCCGGTATCGGAGAACCGGTCTTTGATAAGCTTGATGCTGCTCTCGCCAAAGGGATCATGTCCATCGGTGCTGTTAAAGGAGTGGAGATCGGAGACGGTTTTTTAGCTGCTGCCGCTTTAGGAAGCAGCAACAATGATCCGTTTTATTCCCAGAATGATCAAATCATAAAAAGGACAAACCACTCTGGCGGAACATTAGGAGGTATCAGCGATGGAAGTCCTGTCCTGATCCGCGCTGCCATAAAGCCTACCCCCTCCATCGCGAGAGAACAGGATACCGTAACTGCAGACGGTGAAAATACATCTATTGTCATCACCGGACGCCATGACCCTGTGATCGTCCCAAGGGCAGTCGTTGTGGTGGAAGCTATGGCAGCTCTGACTCTTGCCGATCTGCTTATAGTAAACATGTCTTCCCAGCTTGAAAACATTAAACATTTCTATTCAAGATGATCTTCTTTGTTTCTTTAAAAAAATCTCTTTTGGGCGGCGGCAGATTCCCCGCCCAAAATTTTTCCATAAAACTATTGATTTTTTTTGCGCAGGATGTATAATAATTCTAAACTTTTTGTTTATTTTTACTGTCACACATATTTCGACAATGAAAAAGATGAGGATAATATGATGGAAATCGGAAAGAAATTAAAGCAGCTTCGCATTGAAAAAGGTCTTACGCAGGAAGAACTTGCCGGACGCTCAGAACTGTCCAAAGGCTTTATCTCACAGTTAGAGCGGGATCTTACTTCTCCCTCCATTGCGACACTTGTAGACATTCTTCAATGTCTTGGAACTACGATCAATGAATTTTTCAGTGAAAAACCGGAAGAGCAGGTAGTCTTTCATTTTGACGACTATTTTGAAAAAATAGACGCCGAATTAAAAAGCAAGACTGAATGGATCATTCCCAACGCGCAGAAAAATCTCATGGAACCGATCCGGCTTACTTTAGAACCCGGCGGACTTACTTACCGCGATGTCCCCCATGAAGGTGAAGAATTCGGTTATGTCATCAAAGGCTCCATCCGGATCCATATCGGGAAAAAGCTGTATACTGCCAAAAAAGGTGAATCCTTTTATTTTACTCCTCACTCGGAACATTTTATTGAAGCGGGAAGCAGCGGCGCAGTCATTATATGGATCAGTACCCCGCCAAGCTTTTAAATATATTTAAGGAGAATGATATGTCTAATAAATTAATTGATATTGTAAATGTCTCAAAATCATTTGGAGAGAATCAGGTTTTAAAAAACTTAAACCTTTATATCCGTGAAAACGAGTTTTTAACGCTCCTTGGTCCCAGCGGCTGCGGCAAGACTACACTTCTTCGTATTCTCGGCGGTTTTGAATCGCCGAATGAAGGAAAAGTCATCTTTGACGGAAAGGATATCACCGAACTTGCGCCTAACAAACGACAGCTTAATACCGTATTTCAGAAATATGCCCTTTTCCCAAATATGACGATTGCGGAAAATATTGCTTTCGGCTTAAAGATCAAGGGAAAATCAAAAACTTATATTGATGATAAGATCAGGTATGCCCTAAAGCTTGTCAATCTGGACGGCTTTAATGAACGTATGCCGGATTCCTTAAGCGGCGGCCAGCAGCAGCGGATCGCTATCGCCCGCGCCATCGTCAACGAACCAAAAGTTCTTCTTTTAGATGAACCTCTGGGTGCTCTCGACTTAAAACTCAGACAGGACATGCAGTATGAGCTGATCCGGCTGAAAAATGAGCTTGGCATTACCTTCGTCTACGTTACCCATGACCAGGAGGAAGCTCTTACGATGTCGGATACTATTGTTGTCATGAATCAGGGCAATATCCAGCAGATCGGTACGCCGGAAGACATTTACAATGAACCCCAGAATGCGTTTGTAGCAGATTTTATCGGGGAGAGCAATATCTTCTCGGCAATCATGGTAGAAGATAAACTGGTAAAGATCCAGGGCGTGAAATTCCCCTGTGTTGATACCGGATTCGGAAAAAACAAGCCGGTAGACGCCGTCATACGTCCTGAGGATGTTGATCTTGTTAAGCCTAAGAAGGGTCTTATGCAGGGAATCGTTACTTCTCTCATATTCAAGGGAGTCCACTATGAGATGGATGTTATGGCTAACGGTTATGAATGGCTGGTCCACAGTACGGATATGTTTCCTGTAGGAACAGAAGTAGGTATCAGAGTCGATCCCTTTGACATCCAGATCATGAAGAAACCAAAATCGGAAGACGCGGAGGCTGTATCAATTGAAGAATAAAGATAAAAAAATCAAGCGCCTTTTTGCCGGTCCTTATATCGTCTGGGCTGCGGGATTCATCATCATCCCCCTTCTCATGATTTTTTATTACGGACTGACCGACAAGAACGGACATTTTACATTTAACAATATCGCAAAGATAACAACACCTGAAAACCTGAAGGCTCTCGGACTGGCGCTGCTTTTATCACTTATAAGCACTGCCATATGCCTGATATTGGCATATCCCCTCTGCATGGTCCTTACCAATCTGGGGGTAAACCAGTCAAGCTTTATCGTACTTATCTTCATCCTTCCTATGTGGATGAATTTTCTGCTCCGGACGCTCGCATGGCAGAATCTATTAGAAAGAAATGGGATCATCAACATCATACTCGGCTTCTTTCATCTCCCCGCGCTGGAGATCATCAATACACCTTATGCCATCATACTAGGCATGGTATATGATTTTCTGCCGTTTATGGTACTGCCGATCTACAATGTATTGTCAAAGATCGACAGTGACGTTATTGCCGCCGCAAGAGATCTTGGCGCAAACAGCCTGCAGACTTTCCTGCGCATCATCTTGCCATTATCCGTCCCTGGGATCATCAGCGGTGTCACGATGGTATTTGTCCCGGCTCTTACTACCTTCGTCATATCCGACTTGCTTGGCGGAAGCAAGATCCTTTTGATCGGAAATGTGATCGAGCAGGAATTTAAGCAGGGAAGCAACTGGCATGTCGGAAGCGGTATGTCACTTGTTCTTATGGTTTTCATTATTCTGAGTATGGCGCTTATCGCCAAATATGATAAAGATGGGGAGGGAACAGCATTTTGATCAAAAAATATATACAAAGATTCTACCTCATATTTATCATCATACTGTTATATGCACCGATCGTTACACTGATGGCCCTTTCCTTTAACACTTCCAAAAGCCGTGCCAAATGGGGCGGATTTACAACAAAATGGTATGTCCGTCTCTTTCAGGACGATCAGATCATGACCGCTCTCTATACGACACTGGAGATCGCGCTATTATCGGCATTAATCGCAACACTTCTTGGAACTGCCGGGGCTATCGGCATCCACGCACTGCGCCGCAAATACCGCACGGCTATGATGGGAGTAACAAATATACCTATGCTCAACGCAGATATCGTGACAGGAATCTCGCTCATGCTTCTATTTATAGCATTTCGTTTTTCCCTTGGCTTTTCCACGATCCTTGTCGCGCATATCACGTTCAATCTTCCATATGTGATCTTGAGCGTCATGCCTCGTCTCAAACAGACGAACATCAGCACTTATGAGGCGGCTTTGGATCTGGGGGCTTCACCGCTTTACGCTTTTTTCAAAGTTGTGTTCCCCGATATCCTGCCGGGAGTATCCTCAGGATTCCTTCTGGCGTTCACCATGTCACTGGACGACTTTGTGATCACGCACTTTACAAAAGGTCCCGGAGTGGATACCCTGTCTACAAAGATATACAGCGAAGTAAGGAAAGGGATCCGTCCAGAGATCTACGCGTTGTCTACGATCATGTTTCTTTCTGTTCTCCTGTTGCTGATCCTGGTAAATATAGCGCCGGATGAGAAGGAGGACCGCAAAAAGATTCTTTCTGCCGCCACAGCAAGACGGCATAAGGTCAGCCGTTTCCTACTGCGTAAAGTCGTACCTGCAATGATGGTGTCAATTATTACTATCGGAGGTATCTTCTACAGCACAAAGGCAGACAGACTCGGCGGAGACAATCAGGTCATAGTCTACAACTGGGGAGAGTATCTTGATCCTGACGCGATTGAGATGTTCGAAGAGGAGACAGGCATCAACGTTGTATATGAAGAATACGAGACAAATGAGATCATGTATCCGAAGGTCCAGTCCGGCGCTATCGCTTACGACGTAGTATGTCCTTCTGATTACATGGTCGAACGGATGATTGAAAATGATCTGCTTGCGGAAATTGATTTCAGCAATATCCCCAACATTAAAAATATCGGGGATGTTTATATGGAACAATCCAGACAGTTTGATCCGGACAACAAATATTCTGTCCCGTACCTCTGGGGTACAGTAGGAATCCTGTACAACAAGACCATGGTGGATGAACCCATTGACAGCTGGTCCGTCCTGTGGGACGAAAAATATAAAGACAGTATTCTTATGCAGGACAGTGTACGAGATGCTTTTGGGGTAGCTCTTAAATATCTTGGATATTCCTTAAACTCCACCAATCTTGACGAGCTTACTGCCGCCCAGAAGCTTTTGATAGAACAAAAGCCCCTCGTACAGGCTTATGTAGTAGATCAGGTCCGTGATAAGATGATCGGAAATGAAGCCGCGATCGGGGTGATCTACTCCGGGGAAGCTATTTATACCCAGTTGGAAAATCCGGATCTTGAATATGTTATCCCAAAGGAAGGCTCCAATATATGGATCGACTCTCTTGTCATCCCTAAAAACGCAAAACATAAAGAGAATGCCGAAGCCTTTATCAACTTTATCTGCAGACCTGAAGTCGCGAAAATGAACTTTGATTATATTACTTACTCTATCCCAAATGAGGGCGGCAGGGCCCTCATTGAAGAACCGGAGCTCCGCAACAGCAAAATCGCTTTTCCTGATGAAAAAGAGCTTGGCCGCTGCGAAACTTTCAAGTTCCTCGGAGATGAGAACGATGCTATCTATAATGAACTTTGGAAAGAGGTAAAATCCAGGTAAATACTCACTTACTCCTTAAGCATCCCTTTCTCCGCACTAAGAGCAATAAAATTCTCATAAGCATACTGCCAGAGTTTCTCAGAACCTTTGGCGGTATGCTTATTTCTTGCAAGTACCTGCTCAAGGCGTACTCCATGCTCTTCCCAGCTTTTTCCTTCTGCCGCCGCGTTCAGCATAAGAGGCTGAATACGGTCCATCGCATGGGCGAATCGTGCCTCCGGACTTTCCCACTCTTCAAATTCATCCCATAATCCCCTAAGCTTTTCCTGCTGATCTTTTGGAAGCAGACCAAAGATCCTGTCCGCCGCTTTTTTCTCCCGCTGATCTTTTGTCTTATTCCCTTCCTCATCATATGCGTATGTATCTCCCGCATCAATCTCTACAAGGTCATGTATGAGCAGCATAGTCACTGTCTTTAACACGTCGATCTCTTCATTGGCATATTCGCTTAGAAGGATCGCCATAAGTGCTATATGCCACGCATGTTCAGCGTCATTTTCCTTTCTCACACCATCAGACAGATAGGTCTGGCGTCCTATGAACTTCTCTTTGTCAATCTCCTTAATAAAATCAAACTGCCGCGAAAGTCTTCTTTCCATCTTATATCCTCCCGTATCTTCTAATATATTACCATTATCTTTAATATGTATCATATTCTAGCATTAAAACCCCTCAAAACAAATACCTGTATCCGGTATCCTTCAGCGCCATTTTCTTTTCCCTTTTTCATAAAAAAAGAAAACTCCCAAAGATCATCCTGTGATCTTCGCAAGCCTTCTTTTACAGCCCTATACTTCCTTTGATCCGGTATCCTTTTTATGCTCCGTCTCCGAGAGCGGTTCCTCCGGTGTCATAGTATCCTTATACCCACTTTCTGCTTTCATTGATCCTGCACGGTTCTCCTGCCCTACCCCAGTCTCCTGTTTTCCCATATCGTTCTTTGCGGCGCGCAGATTCTCCGGGAAAAGATCTGTCTTTATTCCATCCACAGCGTACACTCCTTCCATATAAAAGATCACTTGTAGATATTATGTACTGATCCGGAAAAATTATACTTCTCTTTCCACCGAAAATTCCACATCATAGCTTCCGCCCTCCCGTCTGATAAAGGTAAGCTCTCCTCCATGGGCCTTTGCGATCTGGAACGCAAGCCGAAGCCCCATGATGTGTACCTCGCTATCCGGCCTGTCTATATTCTGCACGACGATTTCCGGAATCCCGCTGCCCGTATCCTCTATGCGCCAGCAGATCTTATCCTCTCTGACGGATAATGTAACAGTTACATGACACCCCTCTTTGTTATGCCGTATGCTGTTTCCGATAAGATTCCTGACCGCCCGTCTGATAAGCCCTTCATCTGCCGTTATCCTTATACTCTCCGCCTCTTTTCCCACAATGATCTCTACCGTGTGAAGATCGTCAAGTACCGGTGAGATACTCTCACTATCTGGCCCCCATTCTGTCTGCCCGTTATAAAATTCCGCAACACAGTCCCTTAAGAGCGCCGCCGGAGAGCAGATCTTTTTTTTCAGAGGCTGCGCCTGAAATGCCAATTTGGACGTAAGATTTAAATCCGCAATAAGCTGACGGATGATAAGACTCTGCTTTTTCATGTTCTCTGCTATATTTTTGTTTTTCCCGCCAAGATTTTCATCCTTTGCCAATTGATCTGAATATGCCATGATCAGAGAAAGCGGTGTCCGGATATCATGAGAAACTCCGGCGATCCACTCAGTCCTTGCCTCATCTCTTTTTGCAAGTGCCCTTTGTTGTTCTTCAAGCTTTCTCGACACAAGATTCAGTTCTTTTGCTATCTCTTCCAAAGCTCCATTTTCAGGAATATCCGTTGCTCCTCCAAGTGACAGCTTCTCAATCCCTTCAGCCACCGGTCTCAAGGCGTGATAAGACCGGAAACCAAAACCAACGATGAACACTGCAATGATCACAAGATTTATAAGCACTATTGCTTTCATATATACCGGCAGAAACTCAAACATCTCAATTGACATTATCATATCATGCCTTACGACACTCTCTTTATCACATCCAAACACCAGAAGCCATTCCCCGCTTTTCCATGTCCTTACCGGATAATCCTTAAGATACCATCTGGAAAATCCAGAGACATCCTGTAATGTATAACTCCTTGGAATGTCATCCGGAAGATTCCACTCCCATACGGCGCGGCCCTTTCCATCAAGAGCCATCGCCCAGACAAAATCTGTATCCTCAAGGATTTCCATCCCTTTTTCCGAGATCACAACGCCTTCCTTTTCGCGCAGGAGTTCTTTTCCTGTCAGCTCCATACTTTTCCGCCCGTAGTCCTGAGCTTCAATGCCGCGTCCTGCCATATAAGTAATTCCGACCAGTACACCGGCATTACAGAACAATATAATAAAGATGATAAGCCCTACCATCAGGGAATAACGCCGGATGATCTTTAACAGGCTTTTCATAGCTGCTCCTTCATCAGACGGTAGCCCAGTCCTCTCGCTGTCAGAATCCACTTTGGATGAGACGGGTCATCTTCAAGCTTCTCCCTCAGATGTCTGATATGCACCATCAATGTATTCTCATATCCGTAGTAAAAGTCTCCCCATACTGCGTTACAGAGTGCATCAAAAGTGACGATACGCCCACGGTTCTGATTCAGTTTCATGAACAAGGCAAATTCTTTTGCGGTCAGCGCAGCCTCCTCACCTTTAAAACGGACTACTGCCCGCTCCGGCAGCACCTCATGCTCTCCCAGTCTGATCACTGCCTCTTCCTTCTCTTCTTTAATATGATAAGTCCTCTTAAGAACTGCATGTACTCTCAGTACAAGTTCTTTAGGAAGAAATGGTTTTGTTATATAATCATCCGCCCCGAGTCCAAGTCCAAACAGTCTGTCCTCATCCTCATCCTTCGCTGACAAAAATAGGATAGGGATTTCTGATACCTCTCTCATCTTTGTAAACAGCAAAAAGCCATCTCCGTCCGGCAGCATAATATCCAGTACCGCCATATCCGGCCTGCTCTCATGGAAAACTTTCAGACCCTCCTTTACTGACCGGGCTGTAAGCACCTCACGATATCCGGCCTCCTTTAATATAGCAGCAATCAGATTCACAAGTTCCGTATTATCATCCACGATAAGGATCTTATATCTGTAATTCTCCATCCGCTCCCCTCCCTGTCCGGTTCTTTATCTCCTATTATAATCGCGCTCCTTTCTATTTTCCAATCCTGCCCTTGAAAATTAAGGTAAACTTAAATAAAGCAACACATTTCCTGCGCTGTTTCCTCTCTTTATCCATATAAAGAACATTTTTGCACTTATATTAATCCATATCAGAACATTTTTATATTATACATTAAACAGAACAATATTATTCTATAATTTAAACAAAGAACATTTTTATACTTTCCTTTTCACATCTGACATGATATGATGACTATATAACAATAAGATCGAGGTGAAAGTTATGACAATCGGAGAAAACATAAGACGCATCCGAAAGGAAAATAATCTGACACAGAAGCAGCTTGGGAACCTATGCGGCATGGCAGATTCTGCTATCCGGCGGTATGAGCTGGGCAAATCCATCCCAAAGCTTAAGACCCTTCATAAGATAGCCAAAGGACTTGGCATACCTGTCCATACATTAGTAGAAGGATGCGGCCCTGAATACCGTCTGTCCCCCCGCGCGGATACTGCAGATTCCATTAACAGGCATAATAAAAAGACAGAATATATATGGGACGACTGGCTCCATTTCAATAATATCCATTTTATAAGCTACAAAACAGGCGGTACAGAAGGAACTCTTTTAAAATTCCCGGATACAAAAGAATTGTATTTTCTCACAAAAGAGCAGACAAAACTTCTCCCATCATTAAGCATCGAACAGACAAAAATACTGATAAAAGCGATGGCCTTAAAAAACATAAGGTAAACATAAGGCGGCATTAAGTATCACATAAGGCATATCTCCTAAAATAACAGTGTAAATATGAACCGGAAAGTCCAATTTTCCGGTTCCGCAAAAAGGAGGTAATTTTTATGTCTTGTGTAATCATTACAGATTCCCTTACGAAACAATACGGTAAAAAAACAGCCGTCAATAATGTTGACCTGAAAGTCCCTGACAAAAGCATCTATGGATTTTTAGGTCCGAACGGCGCAGGAAAATCTACAACTTTAAAGCTGCTTTTGGGACTGATCAAGCCCACAAAAGGACATATTGAAATCTTAGGAAGAAAGGTAAATCAAAAAAACCGCCTTGCCATTCTTTCTAAGACTGGTTCTCTCATCGAATCCCCTGCTTATTACGGGCACCTGAGCGGAAAAGAGAATCTCCGTATCATCTGCACTCTGAAAGATATTCCTTTCAGAGAAATTGACAATGTTTTAAAGATTGTCCGTATGACACAGCAGCAGGATAAAAAAGTAAGCCAGTATTCTCTCGGCATGAAGCAGCGTCTCGGTCTTGCGGCCGCCCTTCTTGGAAATCCAAAGCTTCTGCTCTTAGATGAACCTACCAACGGACTCGATCCCGCCGGCATTCAGGAAATAAGAGAACTTATCTGTTCTCTCCCAGAACAATATGGTATGACTGTTGTAGTATCCAGCCATCTTTTAAGAGAAATTGAACAAATGGCTACTCATGTCGGCATCATAGATAAAGGACAGCTTATCTTCCAGGACAGCCTTGCTTCTCTCCATGAACACAGCAGGAGCAGGATCATTCTGCATACTGATAATAATCCTGCTGCTTTAAAAGTACTAAAACAGGCAAAAATCCCTGCCAGACAAAAAGAAGGCGCGCTCATCCTTGATGTACATCAGGATTCTTCTATTGTAAAAGTGATCGCCGCTTGCGTCCATGCGGATATTGGAGTTTTCAGAGTCTATGAACGGCAGATGAGTCTTGAAGATATCTTCCTCCATTTGACCGGAAAGCAGGTGAGCCTATGAACTCATCCATGATAAGAGAACTTGCGGCGGAACAAAAAAAGGTCCGCGGCAAAAAAGTATGGCTTGTCCCCTTAGGATTCTTTTCTTTTGAAGCTGTCTGGGCACTATGGCTTTTGTCAAATGTCAGCGCAGAAGAACGCATGACAGGGTATCTAATGTTTTTTTATCATCTTCCGGTCATAAATACTATCATCTTCCCTGTCATGGTCTCTGTAATCGCCAGCCGTCTCTGCGATATGGAGATCAAAGGCGATACCTTAAAGCTCCTTTATACTTTTCAGCAGCCCTCTGCGTTTTTTGACTGCAAATATATATCTGGAGTAAAATATCTGCTCTGCTTTACTATAGGACACGGTATTTTGATCATATCCTCCGGAAAAATATTCCGATTTGGAGATCCGTTGAAGATACCTATGCTCCTTACCTATCTGGCTGTTACTCTCTGTACAGGCATGGTTCTACTCACCCTGCAGCAGACATTGTCTTTAATGTCAAACAGTCAGATCATGCCTCTTGCCACAGGACTTGCCGGTTCATTTTTAGGACTATTTTCTTTATTTTTCCCGGCTCCTTTAGCAAGACTCGTAATCTGGGGATACTTCGCGGCATTCCCTTGTGTGAAAATGGACTGGGACCGTACGACAAGGATCACAAAATTTTATGAAGTACCATTTCCCCTGTCCGGATTTTTGGCATTTACCGCTGCCGGAATCCTGATCTTTATCCTATGCAGGATAATCGCTGTAAGAAAGGAAGTGTAGATATGTTTCTCAAATGCATCCGCGCAGAATTAAGGAAGCTTGATCATTCTTTTATATACCCGGCCTGTGTGATCATCCCTATCATCCCTGCGGTCATGGGAACCTTTAATTACCTTAACAACACTGAAATATTAAAGAGCCAATGGTATTCTCTATGGACACAGTTCACACTGTTTTATTCCACATTTTTCTATGCTCCGCTTATCGCTCTTTACTGTTCTTATATATGGCGGTTAGAGCACCGCAATAACAACTGGAATGTCTTTATGACTGCCCCGGCTCCCGTCACATGCCTGTATTTTGGAAAACTTGCGATCATCCTTTTTATCTCACTGATCACGCAGGTCTGGGTCGGCATACTGTATCTTATAGCAGGCAAATCCATAGGACTCTCAGGATTCTGCCCGGCAGAGATCATTTTCTGGCTGTTTCGCGGAACTCTTGCTGCTGCCGCAATCGGAGCGCTGCAGCTTCTTTTATCCATGCTCATCAAAAGTTTTTCCGTTCCTATCGCTGTCGCCCTCATAGGAGGAGTCGCAGGGATGCTGATATATAATGCAGGATATGGCATATACTGGCCCTACAGTTTCATTCTTATGGGTATGAATTCCAACAAATCATCTGACTCTTTGTCAGACGGCGGTTTGATACTCATACTCATGACTGTACTGTTTTTCCTGCTGTTCTATCTGATCGGAGTCAGAATACTTAAGATGAAAGATATACAAACTTAATACCCAGCGCGTGCTCATACACAAAAGACTCCCGACATATGCCGGGAGTCTTAATCATTATACTTTTATATTTTATTTCATATATTTCTCAAGCTGATGGACAGCTTCCTGAATATCAATCGGCTTTGCGATATGCGCATTCATACCGCATGCAAGGCAGTGCCTGATATCTTCTGAAAATGCATCCGCAGTCATGGCAATGATCGGAATATCCGAATCCAGCCGCCCAAGGGAACGGATCTTCTCTGTCGCCTCGTAACCGTTCATAATAGGCATTCTGATATCCATCAAAATCGCATCGTAAAAGCCCAGCTCAGACTGTTCGAATATTTCTACACAGACCTGCCCGTTTTCTGCACGGTCAATGCTTAAGTTCAACTCACCAAGAAGTTCCTCTGCTATCTCCCAGTTAAGGTCATTGTCCTCTGCCAGAAGTATCCTTCTTCCCTCAAAATCTTTCGATTCTTCCTTTGACTCCTGTTCTTTTCCTTCAGAGATTCCTGCATATTTTCTGAGTCCGTAATACAAGGTCGACTTAAACAGCGGCTTTCCGATAAATCCATCAATCCCCGCTCCGCGCGCCTCCTCTTCAATATCACTCCAGTCGTAAGCAGATATAAGAAGGATCGGAATCTCATTCCCCATCCTCTTACGGATCTCATTGGCAGTCTTAATACCATCCATTCCCGGAAGTTTCCAATCAAGAAGAATGATATGGTAATCATCGTGCTGTCTGTGCTTTTTCTCTGCCATCAATACAGCTGTCTCGCCGTCAAGAGTCCAGTCTGCATGTACACCGATATTCTTCAACGCTTCGGCAGTCGTACGGCAAAGCTGTTCATCATCATCTACTACAAGCATGTTCCATTCCGGCAGGACCATATCCTCTTCCTGTACAAGAGCACGCTCCATATCCAGTTCAACATGGAACTCTGTTCCTTTTCCCTGTTCACTATACACATTGATAGTCCCGCCCATAGCATCTACAATATATTTAGTGATAGTCATTCCAAGTCCTGTACCCTGGATTTTCTGGACACGGGTACTGTCTTCTCTTGTAAAGGAATCAAAAATCTTATTTCTGAATTCTTCAGACATACCGATTCCATTATCTTTCACTGTAAGATGGATCCTGACCCAGTCTTTTCCAAGTGAAGATTCTTCCTCTTCCATCGCCAGCTGGATCTTTCCTCCCTCCGGAGTAAACTTGATAGCATTAGACAGGAAATTAAGAAGTACCTGATTCAGACGGACGCTGTCACAGTATACATTCTCCGTATCAATATCGCTGATACACACTTCAAACTGCTGATTCTTCTCTTTAACCTGAGGCTGTACGATATTAACGATTCCTTCCATTACTTCCCTTAAGGATACCTGATCCATATTCAGGCTCATCTTCCCGCTTTCAATCTTAGACATATCCAGTACATCGTTGATAAGTCCAAGAAGATGCTTACTGGAAAGAGTAATTTTTTTAAGACAATTTTGCACTTGCTGCATATTATCTATATTGGCTATAGCAATCGCCGACATTCCTACGATAGCATTCATCGGCGTACGGATATCATGGCTCATATTAGAAAGGAATTCACTCTTCGCCTTATTAGCCTGAACTGCATCCTGGCGTGCCTTTTCAAGTTCCTTGAACTGTTCCTTTGTCAATCCGACAAACTTATAGAAAACCAGCAAAAGAGCAAACAGGACAATAACACAGCTCGTAACCGCCATAATAGCCCACAGATTGTTAAGCTCCCCTACAATCCTGCTCAGCTCACCATATGGCAGTACTGTTACCAGATACCATTCGGAATACGGCAGAATTGTACAATACATATGACGTCTCTCATCACTTAACTGAACTACCTGGGAATAACTATCTTTATTGTTCATGGCCATCTCAAGCTCTTGCACATACTTCTCCGCGTTATCTCTGTCCATCTCCTCGAACATGGAACGGATCCGCTCAAAATAATTATCCCTGAAAGCATCGTTACTCCGGATGACAAAGCTTCCGTCCCGTCGGATAATATGAGAATATACCATGGAGTCATTCTCGTCCAGAGAAAGCACCTCTTTTACATAACTGACCGGAATACCAGCCACCATAGCAACACTTTCTTCACCATTATCCAGTTTATAATCTGCAGGAACTCCCATGAGAACAATATCTTCTCCTGAAGAATCCGTTCCTACCGCGATCTTTTTCTCACCGCCGCTTAAAGACGTAAAAAACGGTTCTGGATCTGTCACCTTGACATCCTTTCCATAAACCATGTCAAAACTCCCGTCTTTATTATAAAAAGCAAGATAATCGAATCCCCTTGCTTTTCCGCTGTATATGAGTTCCTCCAAAAGCTTCCGATCCACTTCCTGCGGCGGCAGTTCCTTCTCCATCTCCTCAACTTGTGCCAGCCGTAGTCCCATTGTCTTCTCAAAATGTATGGAAATCTGTTCACTCATTCCAGACATGTAGATAGTCCCCATCTCTATCAAGGTCCCTGAGCTTTTTCCATTCATATAGAATGCAAGAAAACTAAAAATCACAACACACATAATGCATATAAAAATCGCGCTGCTCCACAAAAATCTCATAGTTTTTTTCTTTACCATAAACCCCTCCGTAATTCCCTATACATTAACCTCAAATCTCTTGCTGTCCTTTCTGTGGTCTTATACTTATACATGGAAACAGCCTCCCCCCACAAACTCCCTAAGCAGAGAATTCATAGGTATATTTTCACTTCCGATCCCTACAAAATAATCTAAAAACTTAAGAAGTCTTTTTGCTTCCAGATATTCCGGACAATCTCTGTCAATAGCAAACAACAGCCGTTCTACATAGGGCTTTAATACAGCCAGTTCATAGACAAGCGCAGAATTAAACATCACATCTGCCTCTTCCTGATATGGGAAGATATTCTTCTCCTCTCCTCTTCTTACCGATTCCCACATGCCGATCGTCCTCTGCGCGCTTGACCCGCGGGTACGCGCATCTCTTACGATCCTTCTAAGGAATCTGCCGTCAGTAGAAGGGATACGGTTATGTTCATCCACATTAAGCTGTGTAAGGGCACTGATATAGATCTTAAATTTATTCTCATCCGGCAGCTCTTTAGTAAGCTTTGGATTCAGGCAGTGAATACCTTCAATCACTAATACGTCATTTTCTTCAAGCTTCATCGTAGTGCCGTCATACTCTTTATGTCCATTGACAAAATTAAAATGCGGGATACAAACCTCTTCTCCCTCTATCAGCTGCTTCATCTGCCTGTTAAACAACTCAATATCTACCGCTTCCAGACATTCAAAATCATATTTTCCATTCTCATCTTTTGGATTATTTTCCCGCTCCACAAAATAATTATCCACCGCCAGAGGATGCGGGATCAGTCCATTAGCCCGAAGCTGAATAGACAGACGATGTGAAAACGTAGTCTTTCCTGAAGAAGAAGGACCCGCGATCAGCACAAATTTAATCTCATCCCTGCGATCTGCAATCTGGGAAGCGATCTCTGCGATCTTTTTCTCCTGCAATGCTTCCTGCACAAGCACAAGCTCCTGCACATCACCTTTCGTCACCTTATCATTCAGCGCGCCCACTGTCTCGATTCCCTGCATATCGCTCCATTTAACAGATTCTTTCTGAACATGAAACAGCTTGCTGCGCGGCCGGAACTCAGGAAGCTTCGCAGGACTGTTCCTGTCAGGCATCTGCAGCACAAATCCCTCATCATAAAGATAGAGCTTAAAATATTTAAGATACCCTGCACTCGGCACCATATAACCATAAAAATAGTCCTCAAATTCATTCATATTGTAGATATTAACCCTGGACACTCTGCGGTATGTAAACAATTTTTCCTTATCATACATGCCATGCTTTCTGAACAAAGCAATCGCCTCATCTGTACTGACTGTCCGTTTGCCGATCGGCACATCCTGCTTTGCGATCTCCATCATCCTGCTCTCTACCTTGCCAAGAAATTCCTGATCAAGAGTAATATTCCCCTCAATCGTACAATAGTAACCCTTACCTATGGAAAAATGAACCCTCACCTTCCGGATATCTTCTCTGGATGCCACGTCATAGACAGATTTTACAAGCAAAAGCTTCATGCTCCTCTTATAAGTCTCATGCCCGATAGCTCCCCTTGTCGTCTCAAACTCCAGTGTACAGTCATGCATCACTTTTTTACGAAGCTCCTGAAGCTTTCCGTCCACATATGCAAGGACAATATCTTCCTCATATCTATCCTGAAAGTCGCCAGCAATCTGCTGGTAAGTCGTTCCTGCTGTGTACTCTCTCACTTCATCGCCTACACATACCTGACATATCTTTTCTTCTTTCACTAATGTCCACCTCACAATTTGATTCTTTATATTATCTGAAACGGATGTACTGCCGGCGCTGTCATGATCTTAACACCGCTTAGATTCCCGTTAAAATACCGTGCCATATCTTCTATAAAAATATGTTCTAAACCATAATGCCCCGCATCAATGACAGCAAGGTTCCGCTCTAAAGAGTCAATCCCTTCATGATGACCGATATCCCCTGTTATAAGAACATCCGCACCTTTCTCTACTGCCTTTGCTATCACGCTTTTCCCAGAACCGGGACAAATAGCCGCTTTCGTTATCTTCTTTTCCATATCCCCATATATCTTCACATGCGAAAGTCCAAAAGCAGTCTTCACCGCCTTTGCACACTCCTGCAATGTTATTTTTTTTGTAAGCCTGGCAATCTCTCCGATTCCTGCCAGCCCTTCTCCTTCACAGGTGACCTCAAGAACCTCCTGATCCTCAAACCCCATCATCTCTCCAGCAAGCTTTCCCATCCTGCACACATCATAATTTGTATGCATCGCATAATATGATATATCATTTTTGATTAGTTTCAGGATACGATTTCCTATAAAATCCCGGTTATGGATCTTTTTAACGCCGCGAAAAATCAACGGATGATGTGTCACAAGCATGTCCGCGCCTTCTGAAACTGCTGCTTCTATCACCTCATCTGTCGCATCCAATGCTATGTATATGCTTTTTACCTCCTTATCATCCCTTCCGATAAGAAGACCTACGTTATCCCATTCAAGGGCATACTCTTTTGGATAAGCCCGTTCGATCACGTCTATAACTTTTTCGCATATCATCTTTTACTTCCTCTCCTTGGTTCTCTATCTGTAGCACATAAGCGCCTGTCTTATGTATTCTGCCTCCCTGTTTATCTCTTCCAGGCGCAGTTTTACCCCCTCACTCTTTTCCTTTTCACAAAGCCGTGCTATAATGGACTCTTTTATCCTCTGTTCCCTAAGTAAAAACTTTCTCAAAACCGGATGGCACATCCAAAGCAGCCGCTTTCCATAGACATATTCGTACTCCTCGTAATGCTCCGGTTTCCCATGTACGGCTCTCATCATAGGATAAAACTTTCCATCCTCTTCAACCATATCCTCTTTTTCTATGACCAGCCCATTTTCTGTCAGATATTTGCGTACCTTTCTTATCTCTGACTGGGGCTGCAGGATAAAGGCATTCAAAGAATCTGTAACTGGTTTTCCCTCTTCCATGATCCGGATGATCAAACCGCCTCCCATCCCCGCGGCAATCATAGTGTCAGCCTCTCCCGCTTTCAATTCTGAAAGACCATCAGAAAGCCTTGTCTCAATCCTGTCT
This sequence comes from uncultured Dorea sp., assembly GCA_910584615.1. Classification (GTDB taxonomy): domain Bacteria; phylum Bacillota; class Clostridia; order Lachnospirales; family Lachnospiraceae; genus MD308. The sequence continues at coordinate 35,399 of CAJUAM010000012.1, read as the reverse complement.
GACAATCCACACTGCGCAATATGGCTTTTGGCACGTTCAAGCGGTCCTTTATTTACATCCATAGCAATAGCCATATCCACCAGTTTTTTTTCTACAAGGAAAATAGGCACATACCCGTGATCCGTTCCCACATCTGCCACAGATAATCCTTCTGTCACAAGACCTGCAACAGCAGCCAGTCTCTTCGATAACTCCATAAAATACTCTTTCTTAATCCAGATAGTCCCGAAGCTTTCTGCTGCGGCTGGGATGGCGGAGCTTTCTTAAAGCCTTTGCCTCAATCTGGCGGATACGCTCTCGGGTGACATCAAATTCTTTACCTACTTCCTCCAATGTACGGGCACGCCCGTCATTCATGCCAAACCGGAGCCTTAACACCTTCTGTTCTCTCTCCGTCAAAGTGTCAAGCACATCATCAAGCTGCTCTTTCAAAAGTGTCTGGGCAGCTGCCTCCGCAGGGACAGGTACATTGTCATCCTGAATAAAATCTCCAAGATGGCTGTCTTCTTCTTCCCCGATCGGTGTCTCCAGGGAAACCGGCTCCTGGGAAATTTTTAAGATCTCCCTGACTCTGTCTACAGGCATGTCCAATTCTTCCGCAATCTCCTCAGGCGCAGGCTCTCGCCCAAGCTCCTGAAGGAGCTGCCTTGATACACGGATTAATTTATTGATAGTTTCTACCATATGAACAGGGATCCTGATCGTCCTTGCCTGATCCGCAATCGCTCTTGTAATTGCCTGACGGATCCACCATGTAGCATAAGTGCTGAACTTAAACCCTTTGTGATAATCAAACTTTTCAACCGCTTTAATAAGTCCCAGATTACCTTCCTGGATCAGATCAAGGAAAAGCATTCCGCGCCCCACATAACGCTTCGCAATGCTTACAACAAGACGCAGGTTCGCCTCTGCAAGACGTTTTTTCGCACTTTCATCGCCGTCTGCCATACGCTTTGCAAGATCAACCTCTTCCTCCGCTGTCAGAAGCGGCACTTTCCCGATCTCCTTCAGGTACATTTTGACTGGATCATCTATACTGACGCCATCCGGCACTGAAAGATCGATCTTTTCAAGATCAACGTCACTCTCATCACTGATAACAATGTCTACATCATCCAGATCATCATCACTGTCTGAACCGATGCGAAGTACATCAATATTCTGAGCTTCCAGATATTCATACACTTTTTCCATATGCTCTAAACTTAGCTCCATATCTGAGAAAAAATCATTAATCTCCTGCAGCTCCAGAATACTTTTCTTCTTTTTACCAAGTACGACCAGCTCTTTTAATTTTTCCTCAAATTTTGCCACATTCTCTTCCATGTAGTACCCATCCTCTCATAGCTTGCTTATATTTTATCCTTAATTAACGGAAATATGCAGTTTCTGCAGGTTCAACAAATCACTTTTCGCTTTCATAAGTCTTTGCATCCCTTCGATATCTGCTGCATTCCAGTTCCTTCCAGCTTCCTCAATACTGTGATTCTTCACCCGGATGACTGTCTCTTTAAGCGCCTTTTCCCGCTCTGCAGGTGTTGAAAGCTCTTTTATCTTTGTATGGAACAGCCCCGCGACTTCCCTGTGCTCTTCCTCATCGGTAAAATGATTCATGATCTTTGCCGGATTTACTTCACCCTTTTCATACTGATCATACAAAAATCCCGCAACCATCCGGCATATCCCATCGGAAAAGTCTTCCGGAACAATATACTTGCTGATCTGGTTAAAGATGTTTTCATCTTCAATCATCCATGTAAGCAATATTTTTTGGGATTTGAGGATTCCGTCTTCTTTCCCCTTATCCCTGCTTTTCCCAGACTTAGGTCTGCGCGCCGGCGCCGCCATACCTGTCTGCACCGCCGTCTTTACAACCAGTCTCTTTAATTCTTCATAGCCTACAAGATATTCTTTCGCAACCGCCTCAATATAATTATTACGCTCAATCTCTTCTGTAAATTCAGCGAGTCTCCTTGCTGTTTCCCTCATAAAATCAGTCTTTCCTTCCGGAGAGTCCATATCATACTCTCTTCGCAGCACTTCAAGACTGTAAAGAAATCCATTGCGCGCCTTTTTTATCCTTTCCTCAAAGGCCTCTGCACCCAGATTTTTAATAAACTCATCCGGATCTTTATATGGTTCCATACGGATGATCCTTGCCGTAATGCCTGCCTCCTTAAGAATAGGAAGAGCTCTTAAGGCTGCCCTTGTTCCTGCGTCGTCACTGTCATATGTAAGGTATACCTCATTCACATACCGCCTGATCAGCAAGGCATGTCCGGGAGTAAGTGCTGTACCAAGGGAAGCAACCGCATTATCAAACCCCGCCTGATGGAGGGCGATAACGTCTATATATCCCTCACACAGCAGAAAATAAGATTTTTTTGTCCTCCTTGCCCGATTCAGTCCGTAAAGGTTCCGGCTTTTATCAAACACCGGCGTTTCCGGAGAATTTAAATATTTGGGCTTCCCATCACCCATGACACGTCCTCCAAATCCAACAACCCGGTTATTCACATCCATGATCGGGAACATCACCCGGTTCCAGAATTTATCGTAAACACCCTGACGCTCATCATAACTTATAAGTCCGGCTTTTGCAAGCATATCATCCTTATAACCTTTTTCTTTTAAATATCTGTACAGATCATCACTGTATTTGTTGGAATATCCAAGACCGAAAGCTCTCAGCATATCATCGCCAAGCTGCCTGTCCTTCAGATACTTAAGACCTATAGCTCCCTGCGGCTGCCTTAACTGCGCATAGTAATATTTCGCCGCCAGCTTATTGATGTCCAAAAGGGTCGCTTTTAAATCCGCCCTCGCCCTCGCTTCCTTAGAATACTCCGCCTCAGGAAGCTCTACCCCCGCCTTGTCGGCAAGTGCCTTTACCGCATCCTGAAAAGTATAATTTTCATATTCCATCAAAAACGTAAATACATTCCCTCCGGCTCCGCAGCCAAAGCAATAATACATCTGCTTTTGTCTGCTCACCGAAAAAGACGGGGATTTTTCATTATGGAACGGACATAACCCAAAATACGAACTTCCCTTTTTTTGAAGCCTGACGTAACCTGAAATTACGTCGACAATATCATTTTTTATTCTTACTTCTTCAATAATCTCATCTGAATAATACATATATGAACACCTTTATGATCTGCCTCAAAATAGCCCTCATATATAATATTCGACAAAAGTGCCTGATTTCCTTTTAAATTTTCCAAGATTTTGGAACAAAATAATCTTCAAACTTTTTTACTGCGTATGTATCTGTCATTCCGGCAATATAATCGCATACCATCTGTTCTTTGTTCACTCCGGATTCCCCCTGCATAGACTGGTATTCCCGCGGGATCTCATCCAGATTTTCCATATAAAACCAGTACAAATTCTGTATCATGTGAATCGCTTTTTTTTCTTCTCTCTTGGCAACAGGATTCAGATACACACGCTCAAACATAAACGCCCTTAAATCCTTCATCGCTCCTTCCACTTCTTCTGACATGGAAATCTCTGCTTTTCCCATGCTGTTCGTGACCACATCATGGATCAGTGTATTAAGACGCTTCCTTGTAGTATCCCCTAAGACCCGATGGAATTCTTCCGGTATCTGTGTTTCTGTAAGAATCCCTCCCCGGATCGCATCATCAATATCATGGTTTAAATAAGCAATCTTGTCAGAAAGCCGCACAATCTGTCCTTCCAGTGTGCGGGGGCTTCCGCTGGACTTGTGGTTTAAAATCCCATCCACCACTTCCCATGTCAGATTCAGCCCCTCCCCGTTCTTTTCTAACCGTTCTACGATACGTACACTCTGGATGTTGTGCCGGAATCCGAAAGGATTCACTTCATCAAGAGCATGCTCCCCTGCATGGCCGAAAGGAGTGTGCCCAAGATCATGCCCAAGAGCGATAGCCTCTGTCAAGTCCTCATTGAGCCGGAGCGCCTTGGCAATAGTCCTCGCATTCTGGGATACTTCTAATGTATGGGTGAGCCTCGTTCGGTAATGATCCCCATTAGGAAGCAGAAAAACCTGTGTCTTCTGCTTTAAGCGCCGAAATGCCTTGCAGTGCAGTATCCGGTCTCTGTCCCGCTGAAAAACCGGCCGGATATCGCACTGGGATTCCTTAACCTTTCTTCCTTTTGTATCTTTACTGAGTGCCGCATAAGGACTTAAATACTCTATCTCCCGCTGCTCAAGCTGCTCTCTGATCGTCATCGCCATCATTCCTTATATTAATTTTTTAAACGTTCCTCAATTGCATCCACTACTGTCTCAAGCACCTTGATCCGTGCATAATATTTATTATTTCCTTCTACTACGATCCAAGGCGCGTAAGGAGTAGAAGTGCGGATAAGCATTTCATTCACTGCTTCCTCATATTGATCCCATTTTTCCCGGTTCCGCCAGTCCTCATCCGTGATCTTCCACTGCTTTTGCGGATTTTCCCCTCTCGCCTTAAATCTTCTCTCCTGCTCATCCTTGTCAATCTGCATCCAGAACTTCAAAACGATTGCTCCCGCATCCGACAAATCACGTTCCATGCTGTTGATCTCCTTATAGGCTCTCTGCCACTCCTGTCTTGAGCAAAAGCCTTCGATCCGCTCTACCATGACACGGCCGTACCACGTCCTGTCGAAGATCGTTACATGTCCGGCTTTTGGCATATCCGTCCAGAACCTCCACAAGTAATGGTGCTGTCTTTCAATATCGTTCGGCGAAGCAGTGGGATGAACTACATATCCTCTTGGATCCATCTTCTCAGTCAGGCGCTTAATAGCTCCTCCCTTTCCTCCGGCATCCCAGCCTTCGAATCCAAGCACTACCGGAATCCTCCTGCGGTAAAGTTCTCCGTGAAGTTTCTCTATCTTCTTCTGCAGTATACTAAGACGCTCTTTATACTCTTCCTTTGTATAAGAAAGACTTAGGTCTGCCCTTGAAAGAATAGACTCTCCCATCCGCCTGTCGCTCTTATCTGAGGTCTTAGCTTCCGGTTCCTTCGCTATCTTTACAGCCATCTCCTTAGCTGCTTCTTTCTGAGCCTTCACAGTCCTTACCTTTTCATTAAGGATCCTCGCGACGATAGAATAGATCTTTGCAGTCGCAAACCTCCTGTCTACAGCTTCCACAATATTCCAGGGCGCGTATTCCGTGTCTGTCCTAAGAAGCATCTCCTCATTAATGGCCTGATATTTTTCAAACTCTTTGTTCCTCTTTTTATCATCCCGTCCTACCCGCCATGCAGTCTCTTTTGATTCCAGAAGTTTTTTAAAGCGCTTCCTCTGCTCTTTCTTATCTATCGTCAGGAATATCTTTATGAGCACCATGCCGTCTGAGGTTAACTGCTCCTCAAACGCGCAGATAGAGTCATAAGCTTTAGACAGCTCGCTTTTCTTCGTCTTCTTGTCAAAACGGTCAATAAGCACTTTTCGGTACCAGCTGCTGTCATAGATAGCAATCCGTCCGTTTGCAGGCATCTTCGTCCAGAATCTCCATAAAAACGGATGCATCCGTTCTTCTTTCGTCTCTGTCTTCACCGCATGTACTTCAAATCCTCTCGGATCAAGAGCTTTGATAAGCTCACTGATCTGTACGCCCTTTCCTGCTGCATCATACCCTTCAAAAGCGATCATGATCGGAATTCCCAGATCCTTGCATTCTCTCTGCAGCTTTCCGATCTCCGGCATAAGCTTTTCCATCTTATCCTTATATTCTTCTTTTCCCAATGCCTTCGTTAAATCCAGCTTCTCTAACATCCTTTTCCCTCCTGTCCGCCGCTATTGTCTGACTATGTATTTATTATACACCAGATTGCATGTAAATACATATTTTTTTAAAATTCTACTGACTTTTTTGTCAAGTTATGATAAGATTTATCTATTTACATTTAAGGGGGTTTAAACATGTCATCAGAGGCTACTGTAAAAAATAAGATCACTGAAGGCGTCATTTCAAGACAGCTGCTTATTTTCTTTTTCCCAATCGTCGTGGGAACTTTGTTTCAGCAGCTATATAACACGGTAGATGCTGTTATTGTAGGCCGTTTTGTGGGAAAAGCCGCCTTGGCAAGCGTAGGCGGTTCTGCCGCGGTACTGACTTATCAGGTGGTAATGTTCTTTACAAGCCTTGCCAACGGCGCCGCAGTTATTATCTCACAGTTTTACGGCGCGAAAAATGAAAAAAAGCTCCATACGGCCCTTCACACAGCGGCAGCGTTTTCCATTGCCGCAAGCATCTTTATCTCCATCATCGGATACATAGCTACACCTGCCCTTTTATCCATCATGAAGACTCCCGCGGATATCATGAATGATTCCATCGGATATCTTCGGATCTATTTTCTCGGCATCATAGCTACACTTATCTACAATATGGGGTCTGGTATCATGCGGGCGGCAGGCGACTCCAAAAGACCGCTCTACTATCTGATCGTATGCTGCATCCTGAACATTGTCTTAGACATTATCCTTGTCGTATTTTTTAAGATGGGGATTGAAGGCGCTGCCATTGCGACTATCATCTCTCAGGCAGCCAGTGCCATACTGGTCATCCGGGCTCTTATGTCCTCCTACGATATGATCCGCCTGGTCCCAAAAGATATCCGGATCGATGTCCCGCTTTTAATCTCAGAACTCCGTATCGGGCTCCCCGGAGGAATACAGACTTGCATGTACGGACTTACCAATATCATTATACAGACTTCTATTAACCAGTTTGGAACAGATACAGCCGCTGCATGGGCGGCTTTCGGAAAAGTAGATTCCATATTCTGGGCAGTAAGCGGAGCTTTCGGCATCTCCATCACTACATTTGCAGGCCAAAACTACGGTGCCGGCAAGCTTGAACGGGTTTATAAAAGTGTGAAAGTGTCCCTTTGCATGTCCTTAGCGCTATGCGGTACTATCCTCATATCGCTCCTGGTACTTGCGCACCCGCTGCTTTCCTTATTTACGTCCGATGAGACAGTGATCGGACTCGGCACTTATATGATGTTAAATATCGTACCAAGTTATGCCATATTTATCTTTGTTGAGATCTTCACCGGAGCGCTCCGGGGAATCGGTGATGTGATGATTCCGACGCTCATCACCCTTGGAGGCGTCTGTCTCGTAAGACTGCCATGGATCTTATTCGTGACTCCCATCCGGAAAGAACTGTTTACTATCCTTGTAAGCTACCCCATTGCCTGGGCAGCCACGGCACTGCTTTTGATCCCGTACTATTTTTACAGAAAAAAGAAACTGAACGCAAAGTGGGCAAAGACAAAAAATCCCGGCACGGTATCTTAACTTTCTATCTCTATGATCTCATCAATAGGAATCTTTGTACTATCCGTCAGGAGCATATGTCTCTTATACTCATCTATCTTTTTTACGCGCCCGGCCACAGTTACATATGCTCCGCCTGATTTTCTCTTATCTTTTACAAAATAAGTAACAGCTACAGCCGGTTCGTCGTCTTCCAGTTCCTTTAGCTGCTGCAGCTGCCTGTTGATCTCAGCCTTGCAGTCTTCATCCAGCTCCACTCTTTCCTGTGTCAGCCGGGCGGTTTCCATCACCGCCGTACCATGTCCTGTCAATGCGGCAAAGGGCGCGAACTGTGCTGCCCTGTCGGCTGTCGGCATGGGGGGATGATTCTTAGAAACATGGTGGAAATGGTCGATAATATCATTATATCTGTGCCTGCTGTCATGGTCAAAAGCCAACATCGTCTTCCTCTCTTTCCTTAATCCTATGCTTTATGCCCACCAATCTGATCATTCCGCTCCACAGCCGTAGCCCCCTCCACCAGATTCGTTCCTTTAAGGACGGCATTTTTACCATAGCGCCTTTTGATATCCAGCATCGCCTCCTGCAGTTTTCTCTCTTTCTGCTGCTTTGCTTCTTTTTCCTTCTGTTCTTCCATTAACGCGGTATAATCCGTAAATAGATCAAGCTGCTCAAAAACAGGTTCTTTCTTTATTATATTCTCATCCATCACATGATTTGCGCAAAGGGATATCCTTCTGACTAAGAAATTCTTATTGATGATTCTGTCATACAACTGTAACGTTGTATCAACGATTGATTTGGAAGAAGAAGTCTTCTCCCCGATATTTGCCGTTCCATGAGCATGCTTTGGTATCTTCCGTCCATAGCGGTCTGTTGTGATCTCGCCTTTATAATCCCTCATCCTTGAACCTGAGATGTTCTCCATATCATATCCCACTGTCAGTACAATCTGATCTGTCACCAGCTTCTTTTCCACCAGGTCAAACGACATCATCTGCGCCATCTCCCTGACAACTATCTTTGCTTTATCAGCCGGGTAAGGACAGTGCAGAACCTGACCGGATACTAAACTGTTAGTACTTGGCTTATACGCCTTGATATCTGCCATAGTACATGGTTCCCAGCCCCACGCGTGATCGATCAAAAGCTCTGCGTTAATACCGAACAGATTATAGAGCAAATCCTCATTATAATAATCTTTTGTTTTTCCCAGAGAACATCTTGCAACATCCCCCATCGTATATATCCCATGTTCTGCAAGTTTTCTTGCATATCCTTTTCCCACACGCCAGAAATCTGTGATCGGACGGTGATCCCACAAGATCCGGCGATAGCTTTTTTCATTCAGCGATGCGATCCGCACCCCGTTTTTATCCGGCGGTATATGCTTTGCCACAATATCCATGGCGACCTTACACAGATAAAGATTCGTTCCGATACCTGCCGTAGCCGTGATTCCCGTAGACGAATGGATATCCCGGATAATCTTTTCTGCCAGCTGGCGGGGCGACAGCTGGTAGGTATTCAGATAATCTGTAACATCCATCATGATCTCGTCAATAGAATATACATGACAATCTTCCGGGGCAACATATTTTAAGTATATTTCATAGATCTTTGTGCTGTATTTTATATAATATGCCATTCTCGGGGGCGCGACAATATAATCAACTGCTTTTTCAGGAAAAGCTTTAAGTGTAGTATCATCCCACGAAGAACCAGACAATTTACCATCCGGCGCCATCACTTGTCTCTTAGCATTCACTTCTTTTACTTTCTGTATTACTTCAAAGAGCCTTGCGCGTCCCGAAATCCCATATGCCTTTAAAGACGGCGATACCGCCAGACAGATCGTCTTCTCCGTCCGGCTTAGATCGGCGACAACCAAATTCGTAGTCATAGGATCAAGCCCCCGTTCTACGCATTCTACAGAAGCATAAAATGATTTTAAATCAATAGCTATATATTTTCGCTCTCCCTGTGCCATTTTAAAACTCCCTGATCACATATTTTTATGACAGCGCTTTCCTGCCAATTATAAAATAACCTCCTGCTACCATAATTATTGTTACCATCCATGAAAACGGATATACCCAGAATAACACCGCCAATGTCGGCTTCCACGCAAATACTGTATAGATCCAGATGATCCTTACCGCGCAGGAACCGAACATCGTCAATATGGCAGGAGTCATGGAATATCCCATTCCCCTTAAGCTTGCGCCTGTCACTTCATAGAGAGGAGGCATAAAACTAAACACCTGGACATGCAGCATACGGGCTGCGCCAAAGGTTACTGCCGCTGCGTCCGCCGCGAAAATTCCCAGAAAAAAATTGCGCCCCAATACAAATGCAGCGCTTAAGACACCCGTCCCGCACACTCCCAGCAAAATACTGACACGCAAAATTTTCCTGCATCTTTCATACTGCCTTGCCCCGTAATTCTGACTGGTAAAAGTAACCGCAGCCTGGGTAAACGCGCTTGTGACAAAGTAAGTAAAATATTCATAATTCAGCGCAGCTGCAGATCCTGCAATTGCATCTGTGCCAAAACCGTTGATAGCAGACTGTATGCATACATTTGATACCGAGAACACCATTCCCTGCAGACCTGCCGGCGCGCCTATCTTTATGATCTTGACTACCTCTTCTTTACTGAGCGTCAGTTTCTTTATATCCAGACGGAGCGCCCCCTTATTGTTTGCCAGAAAAAGAATGATCATACCTGCACTGACCCCGTTAGCTGTCACTGTCGCGATCGCTACTCCTACAACCCCCAGCTTAAAAACAATAACAAGGAGAAGGTTAAGACCCACATTGATAACTCCGGATATGATCAGACAATATAAAGGCTTCTTTGTATCCCCGACACTTCTTAATATCGCAGAGCCAAAGTTATATAACATGAAAAAGGGCATACCCCCAAAATAAATCTTAAGATATACTGTTGCCAGAGGAAGGACCTCCTTAGGAGTATTCATAAGCTGTAAGATCGGTCCTGCCACAACATACCCTAAAACTGCCAGGATCGCACCGCAGATAAGCGCCATCGTAATCACTGTATGTACTGTCTTTTTGATCTTTTCAGACTTTCCTTCTCCGATGTATCTTGCGATCACTACATTAGCTCCCACTGAAAATCCAACGAACAGATTGACCAGCAAATTTATGACAGGGCTGTTACCGCCAACCGCAGCCAACGCCTGATTCCCCGCAAACCTTCCCACCACCGCCACATCAGCGGCATTGAACAATTGCTGCAGGATACTGCTGGCCGCCAGCGGTAAGGCGAACAATATGATTTTACTTATCAAAGGGCCATTTAACATATCCATCTGCCCAGCCCGTTTTTCTTTCATCCTGACCATACTTTTTACATATTCTCCATCATTTATCCAGCATAATACTGTCAATTTGTCCTATTACTAAATTAGTACATGCTTTATCTTTACTCCGCCTGGTCCGGTTCCGACGCCTGCGCATAAGTGATCGATACCTCATTCTTTTTCATGAACAGCAGCCCAAAAGCACCCGGCCCGCAGTTGCTCGCGATAGCAGAGGAGGCCTTCTGCAGATAAATACGCTCAAAGGGACAGTACTGCCGCACCAGATACTGAATGTAATCAAGCTTTTTCGTATCCATCCCGGCATAAGTAATAAACAAGATCCTCTGATCGATATTTCTTACATCCTTAAGTGCTTTTCGGACATACCTCTTCGCCACACGCGTAAAATCACCTATTTCCACGCTTCTGACTGACATCTTGCTTTTCCGTAACTCTATAACCGGATGCAAAAGCAAGGCATCACACATGATCTGCACTCTTTTCGATATTCTGCCGGCCTGACACATCATATGAGCGCTGTCAATGATAAAAGCCGAAGAAATATAATTCTTAAGCCTTTTCATCGTACTTACAATCTCCTCTTTGGAAAAATGCTGCTCTGCCATATGAGCGGCATACAAAACCATCATTCCCAAACTGCTTGATAGATGCCCTGAATCGATTACAGTAACATTCTCAAATGATTTCGCCGCCTCAAAGGCACGGTAATACCCATCACTGACATGTTTTGCCATCGTAATATGCAACACATTCTGAGCCGCAGTCAGTTTATCCGCAAAGAAACTCTCATAGTCCTCTACCTCCGGAGGCTGGGAAACACCATTTTGCCCCATCGACATATGATACAGCAATTCATCTGCCTTTATCTCCAGTTCATCTAAAAACCGTCCCCTGTCCGTACATACATAGTAAGGACATACGGAAATATTAAACTCTTTCTTAAGAGACTCCGGAAGATCACACACACTGTCTGTCGTGACCATTAGGGATAATCTTTTCACCTGATCAAAGATCAGAACATCTTTCCCAATTTCAGACTGCTGTGTTTCTTCACTCAGATTCACCAGTTCTTTAGGAAGAATGCTCAGCACTGCCGCTTCAAGCAGCGAACCGCTGACTGGCTTCGCCAGATATCCGGCAAAACCTTCCTTTCTGTATAGAAGCTGGTTATCACTTCCCGCATTTGCTGTCAAAGCAATCACAGGCACTTCCTGACAAAGTCCCCCAGCCTGTGTCTGGATCTCATGAAAGCACTGGATCCCGTCCATCTCTGGCATAAGATGATCCATCAATATACCCTCATAATGCTGGATCCGCGTCATCTTCAGACATTCTGCGGCACTTAATGCTGTGTCAATCTGAATCTTTGTCTCAGACAGAAGCTTCCGAACAACTACAAGATTCATTTCGTTGTCATCTACTACAAGAATATGAGCATCCGGCGCCTCAAAGCTCTGCTTATACTGTGCATCCTGGTGCACTCTTCTGCGGGAATTCAGCGTAAATGTACCCAATTCGGCATCATCAATAATATCCTGGTCCAACATGACAATGAATTTTGAGCCTTTGGTATAGACGCTATTCACACTGATCTCGCCCCCCATCAGCTTAACAAGCTGCTGGACAATGCTGAGTCCAAGCCCGGTACCTTCAATATGACGGCTTTTTTCCTCGTCCACTCTCTTAAAAGCATTAAAAATATAAGGAATGTTCTCCTTTTTCACACCCAGTCCCGTATCCTCTACCGTATACCAGACACGTACCCTGTTAAGCGTCAGACACTCACAGCGGACAGAGAGCATTACAGAACCCTCACTTGTATATTTTACAGCATTATTCAGCAGATTGATCAAAACCTGCTTGATACGTACCTCATCACCGCAAAGCATACTTGGAATAGAAGGATCTATGTGCAGTTTAAACTCCAATCCTTTCGCCTTCGCCTTGATCCATATCATATTGACTATTTCTGATAAAATCGCCCCTGTCTCATAAGATACATTCACGATTTCCATTTTTCCGGATTTTATTTTAGACAGATCCAGAATATCATTGATCAGCGTCAAAAGCATCCTGCTGGCTCCCTGGATATTTCTTGCATTCTCCGCCACTTCCTCCGATATGTCCCCACGCAGGATGATCTCATTTAACCCGATAATTGTATTGATAGGCGTACGGATCTCATGGCTCATACTGGAGAAAAAATGATTCTCTGCCTTATTTAACTCCTCAATCTCCTTTTTCTGCCGCTTGGAAAGTTCATTTTCTTCTTCATAAAGCCTATTTAAAAACATGAGCAGTACACTGGTCAAAAGTCCCACCAGAACAACAGAATAAGCAGAATCAAAGAAAGAAATCTCCTTTGTAGTGCTCGCTACATATTCCGGAAAACGTAAGGAAATATAATAGCAAAGCGCTGTCTCTACCACACAGAGCAGGAAAAATACTATTTTCCTTTTCCCTATCAAAATCAGACTGATATAGATGAAATAGATCACAAGCCATTCCGGTACTCCGCTGTAGAACCCTCCCGCCGAAAAAAAGCTTATGGGAAAAAGCACAAGGATCAATGATGCTATTACAGTACCTCCCGTATTAATGCGGTCTTTCTCTATACTGATCTTCACAGTCACCGCCATAAAGATAAGGCTTACTGCCAGAATAAGCCAGTTCATCGCACTCTTTCCCATAGGAAGCACAAAGATTGCCGAAATCATGCAGCCGCCCGTCGTTATACGGAACATGCGCTCCCGCAGGCTGATTCTATGATCAAAGATGAATTCATACCATTTTTTTATCATGCAATGTCTCCTCCTCTCAAATCGCGGAATATTTTAGAATCCGGCAATGCTTTTGCAGACGTTTTCATACATATCCAAAAGCTTCGGATGATTTTGACGGATATATTCTATATCTTCCTTTTTTCCTGCACGCTCCAGCGCCTTTGCCTCCTCAGAAAGCTCTTCTGCGCCGATCGTCAGAGAAGTGCTCTTTAAAGCATGGACCTTTACCGCATAATCCGGCCAGTTTTCTGTCTCATAAAGGGATATGATCTCTTCTCTCTTCGCCTCGCTCTGCCCATGGAACATCCGCAGCATTTCTATATAAAAGTTTTCATCTCCGCAGCAGTAATCAAGTCCCATCTGCGAGTTAATGCCAACCTCAGAAAGAACATCGAAAGGATTGAACGATACTTCCTCCTCTGCAGGCAGACTGTCCTCTGCCACAGGCTCTGCGCCGTACTGTATGGTACTCTTAGGCAGCACCCTGCGAAGTACCCGCTCTAAAACAGTCCTCTCGATAGGTTTCGGTATAAACTCAGTAAATCCTTCATTCCGGAACATTTCTCTTGCACCGCTGATGGTATTGGCAGTCAATGCGATCACAGGCAGATCCTGATACGTACCATAGTTAATCTCCCGGATACGTCTTAACGTTTCCACACCGTCATAGCCAGGCATCATATGATCAAGAAAGATGATGTCATAGGAAGTACTTCTGCACATTTCCACTGCTTCTCTTCCACTCAGACAAGTATCTACCTGCATACCATAGCTGCCTAAGACTCCTTTTGCCACCACAAGGTTCATCTCCTCATCATCAACAGCTAAAGCACGTATTCCTGCACACGAAAATGGCTTGCGTCCGGCATTCTGCGCTTCTTCGAATCCATTTTCCCCCACTTCGCCATTTAAAAGATTCACAACTGAAAGGGCGAAGAAAGGCTTTCGGATCATAAGCAGTTTGCTGTCCCTGCTCAGAGCATACTCCTTCTCCGCGATCACCACCACCTGAAGTTTTTCAGCCAGTTCCTCATAATATGCCTGATTCTCTTCATATTCGGACTGCGTGATAAATACATGAGTCAGTCTATGAGTCTTCTGCAGTTTGATCAATCCTTCAAAATTATGCGCCTGATACCCTTCTATATCAAGTCCGTCTATCAGATGCAGGATCATCCTGTCATAAAATCTTCTGACCTCATCACAGCTATACCGATCCGGTCTGAAATAACATGCGATGCAGAGTTTTTTTGGGTTATTGAGCGACATACATGGCGTGTCATCTGCCACTCCCTGCGGAATCGTGATATGGGCCTGCAGTCCCTCATGGTCTTTACTTTCAAAATGTATAAATCCATCCATAGAATGAAGAAGTCCTCTGGCAATAGGGATCCCCAGTCCCAAACCGCTGGAAAGCCGGCTGCTTCCGGTATCTGCCTGATAAAATTCATCATAGATCTTTGAAAGCTGTGCTTCTGACATACCAATGCCTGTGTCATGGATATCTATGATCAGATTGATTCCATAACTTTCCCGCCGAAATTCAAGACAGACATTGATACCTCCTTCTTCCGTGAATTTTATAGAATTTTCAAGTAGGATCTTAAGCACATGGGAAATCTTTTCCGCATCTCCGATAAGAACTGACGGCATTCTAAGATCCATATCGAATACTATCTCAAGCCGCTGCCTGCTGCTCTGCATTGCTGTCATAGTAATCACATCGTTGAGTACTGAAGTGATCATATACTCTTCCTTCGCTGAGGTCAATGTGCCTTCTACGATCTCTGTATAGTCAAGTATATTATTGATCTGAACAGAAAGCCTTTTTCCTGCCATCTTTATAGACTGGATATCAGTCCGCACTTCATCGGAAGCAGCTTTCTCCAGCGCGACATCGCTGATCCCGATCACCATATTGATAGGCGTCCTGAGCTCATGAGATACATTTGACAGAAAATCCGCATTCTGCCGGCTCACTGCTTCTAACTGCACTGTTATATTTTCATATCTCTTCCTCGCCTCTATCCTCCGGTTGATCCGGTATCTTGCAAGCGCCGCCGCGCCCACAGTTACCATAACACCCAACATCAAACGGAGTGCATCAGGCATTTCCTGCTCGTAACCAAAAGTATGTAGACTCGTCAAATGATACAATAGCTGCATTATATACAAGGCCATTGTCACATATATCAGGCTCTTTCTATCCAACATGGAAAAAACAAGAATCATGATACAGACCACAGCCGGCATCTCAAAAAGACTGCCTGCATGTACCCCGAAAAAGAAAAATTCGATCAGCATCACTCCGGCACACAAGTTTTCATAAAGTGCTTCTGAGCCAATCTTCCCGATGTGAAGGCACCAGATGCCGAATGCGCCGAACACAATCAGCGGAATCATCCACGCCTCCCAAGACATAATTAATGTAATCAAAGCCAGCATTGCACTATACGCACTTACAATGCCGGCCAAAAGCAGATATTTTCCTGTCTGCCTCTCTTCTCTCATTACTCCTCAAGCTCCTTTGCAACCCGTTTCAAAAGTTCTCGCGGCTGGAACGGTTTCTTCAGGTAATTAACTGCTCCCAGCCTGATCGCGCTCAATACATCATCCTCATGTCCTGATGCAGTCAAAAAGATCACCGGCACTTTAACCGGATATTCTTTCATCCGTTCAAATGTCTCGATACCATTCATCTCCGGCATCGCGATATCAAGAAGAACAAGGTCTATCTTTTCATTTCTGAGTAAATACAGCGCTCTCTCCCCAGACTCCGCAAGAACCACTTCATACTCTTTCTCCAGGATCATCTTTGTCCTCAATAAATTCATCGTGTCATCATCCACTACCAAAATTCGTTTCTGCATACAGCTGCCTCCTATTCCCTCTTGAGGATTTCTTTCATCCCCGTAAATTTTATTTTAAAACAGTATTAAGATAAAATCAAGTCAAACTCTGATACTATGCCAAGAAAAATACTTGAAAAACAAATATTTCTGCTGCCTGTATCTTCCTTTGTAGAAATCTTATTTTCCGCCGCTTTCCTGCCAGCACTTACCATTTCCCCTGCCTCGCCCTGATCCGCAGCCATTATGCTGCCCTCTTCGATATCTGCCTGTATTATAATTTTGGTCTGTCCTGTCCATATTTCCTGACAATTCATCTATCATATCCCATATCTGACACATCGTAAGTCCCTGTACATCTTCTGCTTTGATATCAGGGTCAAGTGCCTGAAGTTCTAAAAATACTTTATACTTTCCAAACGACATTCCTGCCTCATGCGCTGCTCTGATTTCCTGCGCATTGCCTGAAGCACAGCGGACATCTGCATAGGGAGATGTACAAGTAACCACATTATCTATCATTTCGTTATTTTTACTCTCATTTCTTCCAAATACTGTAACTGCTATAAGATGATCCTGCATCATATATTCTTTCATACCCTTATCAGCTAATATCATTTCCAGCGCCTCTTTGTAATCCAGATGATAAACATTCATTCCAGCCATTACACCAGTTCCATCTTCATTATATGTGTCAACAGAAACCACTTTATTAAAACGGTTGATGCCCAGTTCAATAGATGGATTAACATCAATACTGATTGCGAATGCCGGAGTCAGATATGCTAAATACCCTATTCCTGCAGACAACAGCAATACAAAACATGCAGCAGCAACAGCCAGCCATTTGACCGGAACTGTTTTTTTATCTCTGTATCCATTTGTAGTATGTGCCAGAAATTCCATAGTGCGGTTTTTCAGTTCATGTTCTGTATGGATCTTGTCAAATGTATCCTGCAGTCTACGTTTCATGATCGTCACCTCCTAACTTTTCCTTAAGCAGCTTTTTTGAACGTGTCAGGAGCGTGTATACAGTATTCTTATTCTTTTTAAGTATCCGGGCAATTTCAACGGCGGCATATCCCTCATAGTAATAGAGATATACCGCCTCTCTGTATTTTGCCGGCAAAGATAAAACCGCCTCCAACACCTCACTGTTGTCTGGTGTAAATTCTTCTTGCTGATGAAGTAATTCTTCTAACGGAACTATATGACTGCGGAAAAAATCTTTAACAAAATCCCTGCAGGCATTGATCGTAACCCGGATAAACCACGCCTTTTCATGTTCCTCATTTTCAAACTCAACGGAACTTAGGACATATTTCAAAAAAACTGTCTGAAATATGTCCTCTGTATCATGGTAACTTTTCAAATGTAACATACAAAGCCGCCGGACAGTGTCCGCATATTGTTCTACTGCCCTGTTTACTTCATATTCGCTCCGCATAATACGCCCTCTTCTTTATCTGTCCTTTTGTCAGGTTAGACTAATTATTATTTCTTTTTCCATTTTGCATAGAGCGTCTTTTTGCCAAAGCTTCCTTTTTTAATCGAAGTCACTTTATTCTTGTACTTCTTATCCGCATACCAGCCTTTGAACTTGTATCCCTTTTTAGTAGGATTTTTTAACTTGATGGTTTTTGATGTACTGTAATAATATGATGGATTCTTTTTATTATTCTTTCCACCTTTCAGATTATACTTGATGCTGTATTTCATATTATCACAAATACCATCTCCGTCAGCATCAACATAACCTCTGCCACAGCCATACCCGTAACCGCAGCCATACCCATAGCCTCTGCCGCAGCCATAGCCTCTGCCGTACCCATAACCTCTGCCGCAGCCATACCCACGGCCATAATAATCACAGATACCATCATTGTCAGCATCTGCATAATTCCTTCCATTCATAGGTCTGGCAGCAGTTACAGTCATACTGCATACTGAAAAAATAAGTACCATTGTCAAGATTGTTACAAATTTTTTCATACTCTTTTCCTCCGTTTTATAGATTTTTATTATTTCTATTAATAATACGAATGGAAACACAAAATCCATTCAAAATACAAAAATTTTCCAGAGAATGTTTATAATGCAAAAAATTTTCCCTATTGCCGTCTTGTCTCAAACCGTACCTCACAATCCTTACGAAAGAATGATATCCCTTAACAGCCAATCTTCCGATACCCTTCTGCGCGCAGCTTTTCCATATACTTTGCGCTGTCATAAAAGCTAATTGTCGGAAACAACTGCCCGTTCAGGATATCCCGCAGCCTTTCCGCGTTCCCATCCTCCATCGCACAGTACAAATCCCGGAAATCCTCTTTCCTTTAATAAATATAGTCTTATCCACATAGTAATATCCACCGCTGATTATTTTTCCAAAATTGTCCACACCAACCGGCAATGCCTTCTTCATTCTGCCACCCCGTCCCCTATTTTCACATTATACCCCATTTCCACCCGTTCCACAATCCGTTAAGACCTCTTCATAAGATAAGAGCTTTCCCAAATGTCTGACACTTTATCTTCCTCTTCTCCCCCCATAATCTTTAATACTGATTCAACCATATCATTAAAACACTGTTTGAACCCGCCACCCATCCCCAATGTTTTCTCATATTTATGAATAATAGAATCATCACTTTTAAACCGGGAATCTATCAGATTTTTCTAAACAACAGTATCCATATATTCTAAACGATATTTCTTAATATCCTTTAGGATATCACCTAATGATAGCAAGGACAAACTACATCAGGCATATCTCCGGCGCAAATCCAACGGGACACAAAAACGGCATGAGGAAAAAATCAGGGCAAAGAAAAAAGCTGCTATCCGTGCCATAGAGAGCACGGGTTATGTATTCTCCATTTCCTGCGGACTGAAACTGGTTTACTGATGTATTGTAATTCTATGGACTAGCCCAAATAGAACATACAATAAACCTTGACATAGATTGTCAAGGTTATTATGATATAATCCAGCTTGCAAAGTCTGTCAACCGTTCAATATCCAGAGGTAGACACTGTTTTGAACAAACTTGGTGCCATTTTTCAAACTCGCTTACCTGATTGGATTGATGTGGATTTTTCACGTTGGGGTAGTGTTGCAGAAAACGAAAATAGATTGTTTAGACTACTAAAACAAGCTATATTTGAAAATCTTGAAATCACCTTCGATTATCACAATTCTGCCGGAGATAGAGGTAAACGAAATGTATATCCTTATAAATTGATTTACAAAGATAAAGCATGGTATTTGTATGCTTTTTGTTTGTTACGAAATGAGAACAGATTGTTTCGTCTTTCAAGAATAAAAAAACTAATTTTTACCAAAGCACATTTTGAACGCAAAACAGATATATACCAATATCACTCTCTTTTCCCAATGCCAGAGGAAATCGGGAATTTAATAGACTTAGAATTAGAATTTACTTTAGATGTTGGATACAGGTTATTTGATACATTGGACGATACAGCTATTACACAGCATGAAAGTGGATATACTGTTAAGCTCACTCTGCCAGAAAATGATTGGCTCTATGATTTCCTTATGTCATTCGGAAACAAAGTAACAATAATTCAGCCTAAATCTATTCGTCAAACATTGAAAGCAAAACATGAGGCTGCAAGAGAACATCATAAAGGAGAATAAAGATATGAACATTAAAAAAGAACTTGAAAAGAAAGTGGGTATAGCAAACGGCATTTATCTAAACGATATTGATATTTCCCCTCTTACGATTAAGACAATTATGATAAATGAAGTTGTTCCCTCTGACCCTTTACAGGATTTTTATGGACTTCCCGACGCTGATTATCTGAAAACAACGATCCCCCTTTTGCAAGGAGCGGGAACAGCAGTTACTTCCATACAAGACATATTACAAATGGGTATCTATATCACAAATGCAGTAAAAACCCCAAAGACAGAATATGCCATTGACAAAAGCAGTATTGAACGTAGCTTGCCATATTTAGAAGCAGAGCTTTCTTTATTCCCCAACACAAAGGTTATTATGCTTATGGGAGATGTTGCAAAGAAAGCCTTTAACATGATTACGAAAAAGTCAACAAAGAAAAACGTAGTTCCCGCCGTTTCCACCTATAAATTGCGGAATAGCGAAATATATTATAAGGGTATTCGGGTAATGCCGTCATACATAATGACAGGAGGGAATATCTTAATCGAAAAGTCAAAAGTAGCAATGGCAACCGAGGATATTGCTACTATGTTGAAAATAATCAAATAAAACCTCTATAAAGATTTTGCACCCCCCTCCCAAGAGCTTTTTGGAAAAGCGTCAGGAATCTTATGAAAATATTCTAAGCGAAAAAGGGATTCAATACAGAATGAATCGTTCGATCCAGGTGAAAGAAGCATTTGGAGTTTTGAAAATGAACAAACTACATGCCAAGATACAAAATGATCGAATGGGAAGCCCTCTGTTTCCGGTAAAAGAATCCACTTAATAAAATCCAAAAAGAGATTCTTTATTAAAGTACGTCAAAAATCAGGAGAATATCCACAAACAAGAATGCAGGAAACTATTATCTAAAAATAAAAATGGATAAATGTAAACTTTTTGTAATGTGATTAGTCCAGTGTAATATCTCATTGATGTCAACACAAAAAAGAGCCTTTCCAAACCCATAGAAAAACTCTTCACTACACAAAAGAAACCCTGACTAATCAAGATTTCTTCATAATGCGGAAGATGGGACTTGAACCCACACAGCTCGAAAGCTACAAGATCCTTAGTCTTGCTCGTCTGCCAGTTCCGACACTTCCGCATAGACATCTTAAACTGTCCAAAAAGTATATTACTATATATGACCAAAAATGTCAACAAAAAATCCCAATTTTTTTAATTTATTTTTCCTACTTTTTAAACCGTACCCTGCTTCGCTTTTTTTTGCCCAGCACATGACTTTTTATGTAACGGAATGTCTTCTTTTCTCCGTCTGAGGCAAGCATCTTCAAAAGAAAATGAAGCATTGCCGCTGTCTCAGGATGAATCATATTCCCAAGTTTCGCAGCTCCGTCTTCATAATATTCCAGAGGATGTATATTCGAATAGTTGTCCCCCTGATAAGTCTTAGAAGCCGCTACACGATCCATAAACATCTCAACTACATATTTCACAGGCATCTTCTGCCCTACTATCCCTTTTTCCTTATCCACACTGTAATCAATCCAATATTCATAATGGTGCTTATTCCGTCCTTTGTGATGCAGCCACGCCTTCGAATATCCCGTCGCCTCACGCTCTGCATTATTCGGACTTCTCGTCCCTTGATAATACTTGCAGCCAACTAAAAATTCCGTCGGTGAGTATTTGGAAAGATCGTGAAGCAGTCCCTGCTTATAAAGCCCCACCTGAAAACAATGCTTCATAACTAAAAGCTTATGATGGTTAATAGTATGTAAATGACCTAACATCTTCATGACAAATTCTCCTGTTGGTTTTTCCAAATATTTCCGCGCCTATATTATAACGAAACCAATCTTACAAATCAACGTAATCTTTCACATTCTCCATAAAAATATTACACCGCCTGCATATATATCTCTCCATCTTCCCCTATTACTTTCACCCTACAGTACAAAGTGATGCACTATATACAACACTAATAAATGCAACGGATAAAACAGATAGAAAAAATATTTCATGGACATGCCTTTTTCCCCATTATAAAGAGCAAGAAAAACCGAAGCAGCCGCTCCGTACATCTGCACACTCCCGTTCCAAAGCAGGTTCCATACTACCCCGGCCGCATGCTTCGCCCATCCATCTCTGCGCAAAAAATAATAAACCGCAATAAGAATGATCCCTTTAAACCTATAATCTGTACACAAAAAATCAGCAGCCCACATTGCCAGAAATACTTCCGCTGCCTTTATCGGCCATTCCCTGCCCTTTTCCAGCACATACATCATAACAACTCCGATAAACAGCGTAAAAAACACATTCTGATGTTCAAATTCAATTACCGTATCCCGAAATGCCAGATCATACGGTATCTCTGATATCACCGCAAACATTCCCAGACGAAGCATATATTTTCTCACATCTCTGGTATGAAAGAAACCTTCCACCAGCAAAAAGCAAAAAATGGGGAAGGCAATTCTTCCAATATACCGCAGGGTCATATTGCCCGGAAACAATACAGCTCCTGTATGGTCAATGATCATTGTTATAACAGCAATACACTTCAGCTGAAAAGAATTAAGCCCCATGCTATCTACCTTCCAGGATCATGATCGTCCTGGCCTTCACCTCGATCCGTTTTTGATTCTTTACAGGGTCCTTACACTCCGCCATACCGTCCGTGGTAGCAAGGACATGCCACTTTTTTCCTCCTGTTAACGCCGGCAAAGCAAAAGTATGGCTAAGCCAGTGCATATTATAGATCACATAACAATCGTCTGTTCCAGAAGCTTCTCCGCTGTAATAAACCCCTAGCTGCCTGCTTGAGATCTCCGCCGGCACCCTCCACGCATTTTCTCCGTGATAAGACACGTCCGGAACACCGCAGCCAATAAAATCCGCACCCTTCATCTCTTCTTCCGGGCAGAATACTTTGTATGTCTTACGGATTTCAATGATCTTTTTTACAAAATCATGCAGCTGCGGCTCTTTTTCAAGTCTCCCCCAATTTACCCATCCCACTGGGTTATCCTGACAATAGACATTATTATTCCCTTTCTGGGAATTGCAGAACTCATCCCCTGCCAGAATACATGGAGTACCCTGCGCTAAAAGAGTCAGAAGAAACGCATTGCGCATCTGACGGTTCCTTAAAGATATGATCTCCTTCTTCCGGCTCGGTCCTTCTGCCCCGCAATTCCAGCTAAAGTTATAATCGGGTCCGTCCTGATTATTCTCACCATTACTTTCATTATGCTTACCATCATAAGACACAAGATCATTCATCGTAAATCCCGTGTGTCCAGTGATATAGTTAAATGTACCATCTGCTCCGGAATTGTGGCGGAGCCAATAAATGACATCCATCACCATCCCCTCATCTCCTTTGAGAAAACGGCGCATTACATTTTGAAAATCCGTCTGATGGCGCATGATCTTTATACCTTTTAAAAACGGATCCTGACAGATCCCCTCCATAGGCGCTACTGACGGATTTAATATAAAGCCGTCAATATGATATTCCATCATATAATACCGAAGACACACTTCCATATCCTGTTTTGGCATAGCATTATCAAAAGGCATCTCGAGGACAACCTCTATCCCCTCCTGATGACATGCTTTTACCATATTTTTCAAAGAAAGCGCTGCATCACCGTCTGACGAATAAGCACTTTTCGGCGCAAAACAATATGCACTGCCATAACCCCAGTAATTACGCCTAAGACCACACTCTTCAAACTCATAAACCGGCATACAATGAATCTGGTTGATCCCTAAATCTTTAAGATAAGGGAGTTTTTCCACAACGCCTTCAAAGTATCCTTTCTTCTTCACTTTCGAAGAAGGATCTTTTGTAAAGCCTCTGACATGCAGGCTGTAGGCAATCACTTTGTGATACGGTATTTCAGGCTTCTTGTCGCCTTCCCAGTCATATTCATTCCGGCAGATGACTCCCCTGACTTCATGCTCTTTTACATCTGCCTCTTTCCCCCATCTTGCTCTACCTGCCAACGCTTTCGCATAAGGATCCAGAGTTACTTCTTTGTCAATTCTATAATTATATTCATACGATCTCTTTCCTATATCTTTTAATGCCATATACCTCACTTCCCCTACACATTCTTTCATGGGGTAATCTGCATACGGCGTTGTCTTTCCCGGATGATACAGTAAAAGGCTGCATTCTTTTCCCTCTGGAACAGGTATGGAAAAATTCACTTCATCCTTTGTAACTGTAACACCTAACGGCCATGGTCTTCCCTGCGTCTGTTTCATCTGACTCCTCTCCGGATATTACTGCCAGCCATCTACTCCATACATACCGACATTATCCTTGTTGATCATAAACACTTCTTCGTAGGTTTCCTTCTCGTATTTTTGTCCGGTCAATATACAATCTGTAATATTCGCCGCCTCCTGTCCGATATGAATAGGTGACTGGGCTGCTGTACCGGCTATCTGAGTATCGCTTTTCTGCAGTTCCTTCTTAATATCCGGCGAACCATCCACTCCATAGATAAGCACTTTCTCTGCTCCCGCAACATTTACTGATGTAGTAGCTCCTACTGCGATCTGATCATTTCCACACATAATAGCCACGATTTCCGGATATTCTTCAAGCATCTTTTCCGACTCTTCAAGCGCACGTTCAAATTCTCCTGTAGTATCTGCCCTGGCCACTACTTCAAATCCCTTCTGCGCCTTGGAAATAGCCTCCTCAAATCCTGTGATACGGTCATTGATGGAATTCTGTGTTGGGCACTCCAGAATCGCTATCTGCCCGCCCTCCGGACATTTCTCGATCAGATCCATCCCACAGATATATCCGGCATTGTAATTATCAGATCCAATATACGCATCCACATAATCCATCTCTTTTACCTGTGTATCTACATTAATGATCCGTACCCCTGCCTCCTTAAGTGCTTTAAGCGACGGAGTGATCTTCTCCCAGTCAACCGGACTTAAGATGATCGCAGAAATACCCTTGTCTATCATCTCCTGGATCTGCACCGCCTGCTGCTTTGAGTCCGTTCCCGGGTCTTCCATGATAAGCTCATACCCCTTTCCTTCGAACACCTCCCGCGTTGCATTCTCCAGCGTAATAAAATATGGATTTTTCATATCAATGACACTAAAGCCCACAAGCTTTTTCTCATGCCCTCCTGCTTCTCCTTCTTTTGTTTCCTCTTCTAAGGCCGCATTGTCCTCTGGTGTCCCAACATTCTTCTTACAGGCACCTGACCCAAGAGCACAGACAAGCACAACTGCCATTACTGCCAATATCCTTTTTTTCATTACAACAGCTTCCTCCTGCGACAAAATATTACATTCAAGTTTTATTTTACATCATTTTTTTAATTTTGACTACCTGTCAATTCGTATAGAAAGCGGGAAGATGGTAAATTTTTCCCATATTTTTCTTTCGTACAAGTAATAACAAGCCGTTTTTTCGCTCTTGTCATAGCAACGTAAAATAATCTCCTCTCCTCCTCCACTTCTTCCTGAAGCTTTGCTTTTCTGTAAGGCATCGTTCCTTCGTTCGCGCCTATGATAAACACTGTATCAAATTCCAGTCCCTTTGCCCCATGCATCGTATGAAGGGCGATTCCCTTTTCCTTTTGGCAGTTTCTTTGGAATTCCTGCTTCTTTGACAGCATTTTTCCGTACTCTTCCACATGAAGCAGCCACTCCTCCACAGAGACATATGCTTTAGAAGACTCCTGGATCTGATCTAATGTCTCTTTAAGCTTCTGGTGATCAAGACTTTGAAACTGTGCATACTCTCTTAAAAAATCATCATATCCAATACTCTTTCTGATATACTGTATCGCTGCATAAGGCGACCTGCCGCTCATCATCTGTATATCCTGCTGAAACTGGTCAATCCGGTCAAGCATCCATCGTTTATCACAATAGAAATTCCTAAGACTTTCATAAGAGACCCGGCCCTCACTCATGCTGTCTCTCCCGATATACCTGTTCGGACGGTTGACAATACGCAAAAAATCTCTTTTTTCGCCAATCCCCTGAGACAGCCGGAAATAGCTGATCATGTCCCGCGCTGTAAAATGTTCGTAAATATTGTTCATCCGCTCCCTTATAAAAAATGGGATTTCATGTTGCGTGAGCGCTTCGGAAAGCACCTGCGAATCTGCTGCTGTCCGAAACAAGACAGCGATCTCCTCCATCGCCGTCCCTTCAGCCAAAAGCTTCTCAATCCTTTTTAATACGTACAGACTTTCCTCCACCGGATCTTTAAGTTCACACACCTTTATACCGTTTTCCCCGGCCCTGAAGCTTCGGATCTTTTTCTCATACCTTTCTTTATTATTGGAAATAACCTGAAGCGCCCCTTCTACAATATACGCATCTGAACGATAATTTACATCCAGAAGAAGCTGCTTTGTCTCTGGATAATCCTTTTTAAATTCCATCATAATCTTAGGTTTCGCGCCCCGGAAACCGTAAACCGACTGGTCATCATCTCCAACAACAAACAGATTTCCGGAAGTATCAGCCAGCATATGGATAACATCATACTGAACCTGATTGATATCCTGAAATTCATCAATCAATATATACCGGAACTTCTGCTGCCATTTTTTCAAGATATCCTTCCTCTCCTCAAAAAGACGGCAGCACATGACAAGCATATCCTCAAAATCAATCTTTTTAAGCCTATTTTTCTTCTCCTCATAGGCAGTATATATGTTTTTAAACAGTTCCTTATCATAATGAAGAGAGCTGTATCTTCCTATATCTTTGCGGTTGTTTTTAACATTACTGATCTCCTCTGCCAGTCCCCGAAGGTAATCCTCTTCCTGCTCTTGTATAGGATCTTCTTCCTGTTCTCTTATGATCTGGCGCAGCAAGGCGTACTTTTCCCCATCTGAGAGAAGACTTGTGTAATCAAGCCCGTATGCCCATTTTAAAATCCAATAATAAACCGAATGAAACGTACCAAAATTAACCGGGAAATCTTCGGATCCCATAATGGTGTAAAACCGCTTTTTCATCTCCTGCGCGGCATACTTTGTAAAGGTAATGACCAGAATTTCTTCTGGCCTTACCTTGTATACTTTGATCAAATATTCAATTCGCTTTGCAATCGTAAGAGTCTTCCCCGATCCGGGGCCTGCCAGGACCAGACATGGTCCTTCGAAATGAGCTGCCGCTGCTTTCTGGGCTTCATTCAGACACATAGACACTCCTTAACTTAATAATTCAATCCCTCTTTTAATCCTCGCCAGAGATTCTTCTTTCCCTAAAATCTCCATAAGCTCTGTCGCGCCGCCCGGCGTACTCTGCTTTCCTGATACTGCAGTCCGCAGCGGCCACATAACGAACCCAACTTTAACTCCCTGCTCCTCTACATATTTCTTCAAAAGGCTAAACAAGGCATCATTGCTGAAATCCTCCTGTGCTTCTAAAAGAGGGAGCACTTCTTTTAACACCTTCAGAGACTTCTCTTCGTTTGTCTTCATCTTCTTATGACAATACATCGCTGTATCATAATCCGGCATAGTCTCAAAAAAGTCAATCTGTTCACTGATATCTGTAAATACTTCTATCCTTGTCTTTACAAGTCCCGCAATCTTCTTCAAATCATAATCTTTTGTGATAACTTCCCTAATATAAGGCTCTGCCATCTCATAGAACTTATCAGGATCCATCGCCTTTAAATATTCGCCGTTCATCCATTTTAATTTCACGATATCAAATACTGCCGGAGATTTGCTCATATGGCGGTAATCAAATTCCTTAACCAGCTCCTGCAATGAAAAAATCTCCTGATTGCCGTCCGGACACCATCCCAGCAGCGCAACATAGTTAACGACTGCCTCCTTAACAAAGCCCTGATCGATCAAATCCTCATAAGAAGAATGACCGCAGCGCTTGCTTAGCTTCTTATGGTTCTCGTCCGTGATCAGCGGACAATGCACATAAGTGGGAATCTCCCAGCCAAACGCTTCATAGATCCGGTTATACTTAGGCGCAGATGAAAGGTATTCATTTCCCCGCACCACATGAGTGATCCCCATCAGGTGATCGTCGATCACATTGGCAAAGTTATAGGTAGGATATCCGTCTGATTTGATCAGGATCAAATCCTCCATCTCCTCATTGGGAACTGTAATATCCCCATAGATATCATCCTTGAAAGTAGTTGACCCTTGCGTTGGCATATTAAAACGGATCACATACGGTATCCCGGCCGCAAGCTTCTCCTCCACTTCTTCTTTGCTAAGCGACAGACAGTGTTTGTCATATACTACAATCTCCGTTCCGCCGTCTTCCGATACCTTGCTCTTTAAAGATTCCAGACGTTCCTTGTCACAGAAACAATAATACGCATCTCCTTGACTGATCAGCTTCTTCGCGTATTCAAGATAAATTCCGGATGCATTCCTCTCACTTTGGACATAAGGACCTACTCCGCCGTCCTTATCAGGCCCCTCATCATGGATAAGCCCTGTCTCCTCCAGCGTATGGTAAATGATCTCCAGCGCACCCTCTACAAAGCGTACCTGATCTGTATCTTCAATCCGGAGCATAAAATCTCCGTCTTCATGCTTTGCGATCAGATAAGCATAAAGAGCCGTCCTTAAATTTCCTACATGCATCCTGCCGGTAGGGCTCGGAGCAAATCTTGTTCTCACTTTACTCATGTTTATTCTCCTAATTCCTTAATAATTTTCTCCAAAGTATCGTCCACTCTCGCATTTACGACCAAATCTGCGTATTTGTCCGAAAAGTGCGGTGCTTCCTTTACTAATATCAGCTTTTCCCCTTCATAGTACTGTACAAGACGAGCGCAAAGCTGAGTCTTGAGATTCGTTCCAAGGATAAGCAAAACATCCGCTTTCTGTACTTCCTGTGCAGCTCTTGTAATGATCTGATTATCCACCATCTCCCCAAACAGACATACTCTGGGACGCACAACAGAACTGCAGCTTTCACATACAGGAACTCTCTTAGAATTCCTGATATACTCTACCGGATATTCCCTCTTGCAGTGAGGGCAGTAATTGTCATAAACACTTCCATGCAGATTGATGACATTTTTACATCCGGCTTTCTCGGGAAGCCCAAATACACGTCTCGTTATAATAGACTGAAAAAGTCCCCTTCTTTCCAGCTCTGCCATCTCATAAAAACATTTTCCCGGCGGTGTATCCAGTGCGTTCAAAATCTCGTTACGGTAAAACGAAAAAAACTGCTCTGTCCGGGCATTAAAAAATGAACTGGAAAACATCTCATCTGCCGAATAACCATATTTCTGTTCAATATCATAAGATTCCTCACCGTCCCGAATCGCCGGATAACCGCTTTCTTCAAGCATTGCATACCCGCTTAGAACAGTAGTATACGTACTTTTTCTTAAAATCTGGAGTAATGTCTTACCTATCACAATGATCCCTCCCTCTTTTGTTAATAGTAAGTATATTGTACCACACTCTAATCAGGCGCTTCAATCCTTTCCTTCCACATACAAGTAATAAACTTTATGAAACACATCTCTTGGTATGGACACGACGATCACGATACCCATTACAATAGCAAATGCTATTTTCAGTGATTCAATTCCCTTTAAAGCGGCCTGTGTCAACTGGTTTGTTACAATATAATAGACCGTATTGTAAATGCCCAGTCCCGGCACAAGAGGAAAAATTCCGGAAATCAGAAATATAGTAATCGGGCATTTCATCCGCACAGATAAAATCCTCGACATTAAAACCACAACAAATGCCCCAAAAAAGGAAGCCACCGAAGATGTTACGTAATTTTGGGCATTAACGGCAAGAAACATCAGCCATCCTGCCATTCCAGTAAATCCGCAGCCCAGATAATATTTTTTCGGAACATTATACATGATCGCAAAGCCTAACGTTCCCATAAAGGAACAAAAGACATTGCTCAAAATCTCCTGCGTTGTCATAAGACAAACCCTCCTGTCATATTACTATAGGTTATGAGTACGATTCCCACACCCACAGCTATATACACAAAAACCATGAGTGCATCCATCATCCGTACTGTTCCTGATAGAAAATCACTGTCAGCAATATCCCGGATCGCATTGGTAAATGCCATTCCCGGCACAAGAGGCATGATTGCTCCTATTATCATTCCATCCAGTCGCAGAACAGTAGACAGCGTACTAAAATGGTTTGCGAGGATGGCGCACAAAGTTATAAGAATACCTCCTGCAATATTGATGATAATCTTTGACAAATGCCAATGCTTCGCAAGTATTACCCACATATACACAAGACAGCCTATAAAAAATGTTACTATGCTCTCTGTCAGAGTCGCTCCCATAAGAAATCCAAAGCACGCCGCTCCCATACCTGCACCCAGAACCTGCGTCCTGGCCCTGCTGGGAGGAGTACGGTCAATTTCTTCTAACCTCTCCTTTGCTTCATGGATCGTCACTTTATTTTCCGCGATCTGCCTTGACAACTCGTTCACCTCTGCCACTATACCCAGATGGGCTCCCGAAAGCGGAATGTGTTTTACTCTCGTATACACATCCCCCTTTTCATTCTCAGCACTGACAAAAATCCCATGGCTTAAGGTAAAGATGTCAACATGTTCCACACCAAAGTTCTGACATATTCTTGTAATTGTTTCTTCAACACGAAAAATCTCTCCGCCGTTCTTCAGCAAGATTCTTCCTGCCTCCAGCGCGAAATCAACTACCTGTTTTACACTGCCATCAGACGGTGTAAATTCTTCTTCTGTCTCTTTTACTTTTTCTATATCCATGCTATAACTCCCGCCGTTTTACAATATCGTTTCATTATAGCACTCCAAATCAGAATTTTACACCCCTTTTCCCTGATTTTTCTTCTACTATTTTCCTGCCTGTCATCTTCAGCCTGTTCGGATATGCCGCAATTTTACCGTTTCTGTAATACAAGATACCGTTTTCACTGTAAAATCTGACATTTTCTGCCGCCACCTCAATATAATACAGATTCACCAGCTCATCAAAAGCTCCTTCTGCAATGTAAGAAATGTTAGCAGGAATATATATTTCATGAATTTCTGTCTCCAGACCTTTCAGAGCATCTTTCTCAATCCCAGTGCATGCCGGATTGAACGGAAGTACAAGAAGATGGTTCTTCAGTAACTTTGATGCATCTGTGTATCCTGCAATATGTCCCTTTTCATTTGCAAGAAAACCTGGAAAACGTTCCCACAAGTCAACTGGTTTTGTGTCGGTCTTTTCCGCATCTGAATCAGAGACATCTGTCTTTTCTGAATCCGTGTCCGTTTCTGTCCTGCCGGGATCTGTACCGACCATATCCGTCTTCTCTTTTTCCTTGCTGTCATCATTCTTTTCCATCCCAATACCTGGATCTCTTGTAATTACATCTATGACCGAAACATCCTTTACTGCTTTAGTATCATTTTCAATATGATCCTCTGTTTTCTTTACCGTATTTGAGCCGATTGCTTCTGTCTCTATTTTCTTCGCTGCCTTCTTGCTCTTTATCCGTTTCTCTGCTTTTGGCTCCGTATATCCGTAACTCACAGCAAAATTCGGTTCCTTTATTGTATCCTCCGGTTCACTTTTACTTTCCTTCTCCTCTATGTTTTCTTTTATATTTTCTTCCGGCAACAACAATATATCTGCAAAAGATCTCATTTTCGTAAGATCATTCGAAGCCATGGCCTTTTCTTTCATAAGTTCTTCCACATAATCTGACGTCATATTTATGTAGTAATACAATCCCGCAATCAGAAATGCAAGTAACACAGCACATACAATCTGCTTCCACTCAACGTAAACTCTGCGCTTTTCCCAAAAGATGTCTAAAATTAATTCCATGACTCACATACCTCTCTTCCATATTTTTCCAATTTTATACATCAATTATAAAATACACAGATAACAACAAATATACGCGTTCCGAAACACACCTTCATTGTTCCATTTTAACTCATTTTACATACATATGGATCATTTTAGTTCATTGTATTTCATATTTTAAAGCTTATTAAGTCATTTTTCAGACACTTTTAAATACAGTGTTCCATAACTTTGCAAAGAAAAAATTTACCACAATTAAAAACGTTTCAGAGCACATCTTCCATGCCCTGAAACGTCTCTTCTCTATCTTATGTAAATTTATTTAACTTACATATCCAGCCTTCTTAAGCTCTTCCTCTGCCTTCGCAAGGTTCGCATCAGACACCCGGATGATCGGGCCGGTACAACCCATGCCGCTCTCTGCGTAGATGCCGATCTTCCACAGCGCCTTCACCGCGTCCTCAAGATCCATGACCTCGATGCCCGGAATCTGCGCCGTCACGATCTCCTTCGGCGGCTCCTTCACATCCTCCTGCTCTCCCGCAGGTTTCTGAGATGCCTTAAGAGCGTCAAGGAGTTCTTTGAATCCGGCTTTCTTAACTGCCGCGAATTCTTCTTTGGCAACCTCAAAAACTTTTCCTCTTACAAGCTGCGCCGCATAGCGGATCGCATTAGCGATAACCGGAGCGCCGCTGGCTCTTGACACGATCATCACTAACTGCTCATAACCTTCGCCGATTCCCGGCCCATATCCAAAACCTGTAGCCTCGAAACTTCCGCCTGTGTTAAAGGAGGACAGCATCTTCACCAGGATATTTCCGGTGAGAGAATCAGTTACCATGATGTCCGGTGACGCCTGCAGCACGTCATTTCCTCTCATGACACAGCCGCCGTCTGCCCTTCCGGACTCTGCAAATGCGATGTCATAGCCGTTGTCCTTAAGCTGCTTTAACGCCTTCTCTGTCTGGCGCGCGCCGTCTACATTAAGGATTCCCACTGTAGGATTCTTCTTTCCGCAAGCCTTTGCAGCGATAATTCCGTATACCGCATTCTTGATCATGCCCTCGATACGATCCGTACTTGAGGTTCCTGTAGTGTTGGCAATATACATCTCTTTCGCGGTAGCCGGAGTCACGCAGCGTCCAACTGTAGACACGCCGATCGGAAATGGGAAATGCATAGTCACGGCAGCATCTACCTCACCATTCTTTAACATCTCCTCCATGCGGTCATGGCCTTCCTCGTCGTTTGCCACCTTAACCGTAGTCACGCCCTCTGCCTCAAGGGTTCCGATGTAGTATACGTCAATGCCGTCTTTCGCAGCCTCCACAGCCGCAGCCAGGCAGTTTCTCTCTCCATGCTCGCTGCCCATGCCAGTAAGGGCAACCTTCGGACGCTTTCCAAAACTTCCGGTCTCTAACCCTTCTGCCATCTGCATAAAGGTCTCGGCAATCATCTTTTCAATACTGTTAGCCATCTTTTGCCACCCCCTTACTCTGCCATCAGGGATGCAGCGAAATCTTTCATAGCTTTTGCGATCAATCCTTTTACTTCTTCCTCAGATACACCTGCCGCTGCCTCTGCTTCCGCCTTTGTATTTGCCTGGATCACGAAGGAAACGCCGTCAAACAGGTTAGTCATACGTCCAAGGAACAGACTTCCTTTTCCGATGATCATAGCATTCTTCATCTTGCCTGCAAGGATATCCTCTCTTGCAAACCCGATATACGGTACGCCTGACGGGATATGTCCCTGTGTCGGCGCCCATCCGGTAAGGCCGTGTCCTGCTGTAAAGCCGGCCAGCTCTTTCCGGTCTAGCTCGCCGCGCTTAACAGCTAAAGCAGCGATCATCTTGTAGTTTGCAAGCGGAACATCTCCTGCTCCTGCCGGTTTTGTGATATCCGGGTTCTGCATCTCCGGAGAGAATTTATCAATATCAGTAATCTTAAGTCCTGCTCTCTCAAGCGGGTCAGCAACAAGACTTCCGATAACATTCTGCGGAGCGCTGCCGGTTCCTACGGTGTGGCGTCCTAAGATATCAAGGTTGATCTCTGGGTTTACGCCGTCATTCTCAGACAGGATCACACAGAAGCCTGCCAGACAGTCCTCTAAGATCGGAAGACCTTTCTTTACATGGTCTTTTCCGTTCATACCAAGCTTCGCCGTACATCCGCCTGCCGTAACAGCTACGCATTTGTACGCGCCGGATTTTACAAGCGCTGCCGCCTCGATAAGCGCATGGGACGGTCCTGCGCAGAAACCGCGGGAGTCAGAGCCTGTCGCATTGTTAAGACACGCGATCTCTGCCGCTGCCTTCGCAAAGTTGCCGCCGCCCCTCTGGTTCATATCACCGCAGGCCTCTTCTGCACAGTCGATCACATACTCAACATCGTCTTTGCTGATTCCTGCATTTTTTACGCCGTATAATAAAGCAAGGACACTTGAAGCCTTGCTCATCAAGTTCTCATGCATAACATGCGCGGATAAGTTCACGTCGATATCATGTGCTCTCTTTACACATGCTACAAGCTTTCCTGCAACATAGATCCCCTCTGCATGCTCGTCATTCACTGCCGCCTCAATCTCAGAAAGCTCCACGCCTTCCTCAACTCTTGCAACAATGTCTTCTGTGATGATAGGATCCGCCGCAAACGCTGCCTTGTGGGCACTTACAAATTCTTTATCAACTTTTACAACTTCAAACTGGTCACAAGCCTGCACAAGAAGGATGAACTCCTCCTCCGGCATGATCTCGCCGTATTTTCCGTATCTTTCGGCACCCTCTTTCACCTTATCATAGTAAGGGAACTCTACGCCCGCAAGATCCTCCGGTGTCGCATTACCGATATATACCTGATTCGGCCAGTAATTCACACACTCTTCATAAGAACGCAGATGGCTTTCTAACTCTTTCAAATATTCCGACTCCGGATTAACGATTCTCTCTGTCGTCTGGGTTGTTCCATTATATACCACCATCTGAGGGGTATGTGCCAATACATAGCTTGCGCCTTTAATAACACTGTTCATTGGTCTTCCGCCTTTCTTATATTAAGGTTACATCTGTTCCACTAGGCTCGAAAAGCACACCGCAAGGGTGAACTTTCTCACTAGGCTCGATAATACCTCGCCAAGTGTTCAATGTTTCGCCAAGTGGCCAGATGTGGTTCGCGCTAAGCTCGAAAAAACCTCGCCAAGCGCTCTACACAAAAGGCAGACCCCGGCGCTCGCCACAGGGTCTGCCCCAATTTAAGCCAATTTATTCAAAGTTTCACTAAGTGCTCTGCCTATAAAAACTTGCAGAACTCATCTCTGATGGCGCTCATCTCACTGATGATGTCATCAACATCAAGTACCATCTCCATCATGCTGATCTGCTCGTCATAAACTGCCTCGTCAAACTCTTCTTTCATCTCTGGTTCACAAACGTGATATGTCGTGAGTCCAAGCTGGACCCCTGTCAACGGACCTGCGAAAGTCGGATCGCCTGCTGTAACAGTCTCAGCTGCAAGACCTGCAGCTTCGCCTTCTGCAGCACCGAGAATTACTACTAAATTCTCTGCGCCGTATTCCTCAGCAAACTCCTTAACTCTCTTCTGGTTTTCCAGATCCATTGCGCCTGCGCTCGTTCAGACGAAACATTCCGTTGATGAGAATACT